>JAGVYL010000001.1 GCA_018303285.1 Candidatus Woesearchaeota archaeon
AATCTTAGGAATCTGCTGCTTGACAATGCCTGGACCATTGTCTTCGATAATGATGCGAAAGCGGGTTTCTCCCAATTGAATTAGTTCGACAGTCACTTCTGGAAGAATTCTTGCCTCTTCGCAGGCATCCAAAGCATTATCTACAGCTTCTTTGATTGTGGTGAGAAGTGCTTTTCTTGGATTGTCAAAGCCTAGTAAGTGACGGTTTTTTTCAAAGAACTCAGCGATTGAGATCTCTCTTTGTTTCTTGGCCAGCTCTCTAGCGTGAATCGGTTCTTCTTTTTGGGCTCTGGATTGGCCGTCTCCCTGTGATTTAGCTTCAGTTTTAGGCGTAGAATACCCAACCATACTCTTCTGCACTTCCCGATGAGCCTCTTTTTGCATAAATCGGCAGAAAAGTAAAATATTTATAAAGATATCTATTAAGAATTTATTAAAGGAGGTTTGCTAAGAGTTAAGGTTTATCCTGCTTCTGGCCGTTTGGCTGTGAAAGGAATAAAAGACGGAATGCTGGAAGTCTATCTCAAATCTCCTCCTCTTGAAGGAAAGGCCAACGAGGAACTGCTGAAGTTTCTAAAGAAAGAGTTCGGTCTGCAGGCTAGGATTAGGCGCGGCCAGATTAGTAGAGAGAAGGTAGTGGAAATGATTTAGTTAAACGAATACCTTTTAAATCTCAGAAGAATCTCTTTCTTATGGGGAATCATTCCCAACAAAAAGAGGCGGTATTGAAAGAACTGAAGGTTTCTTTAGAGAGCGGTCTTTCAACAGCCGAAATTAAAAAAAGACAGGAGCAGTACGGCTCGAACGAATTAAAAAGAGAAAGCGGTCCATCTATGTGGAAGGTTTTTCTTTCACAATTCTCTTCACCATTTATGGCTATTTTAGCTGCGGCCATAGTAGTTTCTTTAATCGTTAAAAATTATGTGGATGCAGGAGTAATAGGAGGAATTGTTCTTCTTAATTCTCTTTTGGGATTTTTTCAGGAATACCGTGCAGAAAGAGCTTTGGAAGCTTTGCGTATGATGATTACACTTAAAGCTAAAGTCCTGCGTAATGGAAAGAAAGAAGAAATAAATTCGGTGGAGCTGGTGCCAGGAGATATCCTTCTCCTTTCTGAAGGCGATAAAATACCAGCAGACGGCCGTATCGTTGAAGAATATGAACTGCAGACGCAAGAGGCAGTTTTGACTGGAGAGAGCACCCCTATTGAGAAACATTCTTCGACTGTTTCAGAAAAAGCCGGAATAGCGGATCAAGATAACATGATTTTTTCTGGCACCTCAGTGATCAGGGGGGAAGCGAAAGCAGTAGTAACGGCCATCGGCCAGGAAACAGCCTTTGGCAGGATTGCCCGTTCACTGAAAGAAGTAAAAGAGGAAAAGACTCCTTTGCAGGAAGAGATAAACTCTTTCAGCAGGGGTTTGATTCTTGCTGTTTCTTTGATGGTAGGAATTATCTTTCTTACTTCTTATTTTTTGAGGGGGGAAAGTTTAGCTAACACGTTGCTTGTAGCAATTGCTTTAGCTATCGCAGTTATTCCTGAAGGTCTGCCGGCAGTGATTACTATCTCTTTTGCGTTAGGTACTAAATATCTTCTGCAGAAAAAAGTTTTGGTGAGAAAATTACCTTCAGTAGAAACTTTGGGTTCAGTTAATATTATTTGTACAGATAAAACCGGCACCTTAACTGAAAATGAGATGACTGTAAAAAAGATATGGGCCGGAGGAAAAATCTTTACAGTTTCTGGCGAGGGGTATTCTTTTGAAGGAGAGTTATTTCTTGACAAAAGAAAAATTAACCCCCTGGAGAGAAGAGAATTACGGCCGCTGCTGGAAATCGGATTGTTATGTAATAATGCGGAGTTAACCGGAGAAAAAGAAGTGATTGGTGATCCTACTGAAGCAGCGCTGCTCGTTTCTGCCGCCAAACTGGGATCAGAGAGGAAAAAACTTTCTTTAGAGAAACATCGTCTGCGGGAAATTCCGTTCTCTTCTGAACGAAAAAGAATGACCGTAATACTTCATACCGGAAAGAAAGATTTAGCTTATACTAAAGGGGCAGTAGGGCATTTGCTGCATAGCTGTACTAAAGTTCTTTGGGAAGGGGAGATAATTGCTTTGACAGATAAGCTACATAAAGAAATAATTTTTGCAGAAGAAACCCTGGCAGGAGAAACTCTGCGGGTGATCGGTTTTGCGTATAAAGAATTAACCGGCAGAGAGAAAAAAGTAGAAGAGATAGAATCGGGAATGATTTTTGCCGGCATGCAGGCGATGAAGGATCCGCCCCGGCCGGAAGTGAAATCAGCTCTGGCTGAATGCCAGTCTGCGGGAATCCGGGTGGTAATGATTACCGGAGATCATCTGGCTACAGCTAAAGCGATCGCTGAAGAATTAGGGATTAAAGGAGAAGCAATTTCCGGAGAAGAACTGAAACGAAGAGATCTGAACAAGCTGGTTGATTCTGTTAATATTTTTGCCCGTATCGACCCAGAGCAAAAATTGCAGATTGTCAAAGCTTTGCAGAAAAAAGGCAATGTGGTGGCAGTAACCGGTGATGGAGTGAATGATGCTCCAGCTTTGAAGAAAGCAGAAATTGGAGTGGCTATGGGCATCCGAGGAACAGAAGTAAGCAAAGAAGCGGCGGATTTGATATTGTTAGATGATAATTTTTCTTCGATTGTGAAAGCGGTGGAAGAAGGAAGAAAGATTTATCATAATATCAAGAAGTTTATTATTTATCTCTTTTCTGGGAATATGGGGGAATTATTAATAGTATTCTTTGCTTTGCTGATGGGCTGGCCGTTGCCTTTGACTGCGATACAGATATTATGGATAAACGTGGTGACCGAGACTATTCCTGCAGCGGCTTTGAGCTTTGAAAAAGAGACGGGGGGAGTGATGAAACAAGCTCCTCGTAGAAGAGGGGCAAAAATTTTACAAGGAAAAGAGTGGGGCTATCTAGCTTTGATATGCTTGACGATTACTTTAGGAACTTTGTTTGTCTTTTATTATCTGTTAGATGATTATGCTACGGCGGTGACTGGAGCGTTTACTACTCTTGTGCTTTTCCAGATGTTTAATGTTTTTAATTCCCGCAGCTTAAGAAGTAGTTTGTTTGACGGAATCCGTTTCTTTTCTAACAAATGGCTGCTCGTGGCAGTGTTTGTTTCTTTGGTTTTGCAGGGATTAGTAGTTTATCTGCCGGCGTTGAATAAGCTCTTTAGCACAGTGCCTTTAGGAGCGAAAGAACTGCTGGTGATTGTTCCTGTGTCGGCCAGCGTACTGGTGGTGGGAGAAGTGATTAAGCTGTTTTGGTTTAAGAAATAATGTATTAATAAGTTTGTTTTGAGTAACCAATACATTTTTATAGATTTATGCTTTTTTTTTAACTTGATGGATAAAAACATTATTTCAAAGCTTCAAAAAACATTTGAAGATTATGCCCACCAAGAAGAGGGAGTAGAATTCTGGTTAGCGAGGGATCTGCAGAAACTTTTGGGATATGTAGAATGGCGTAAATTCGTAGGAGTAATAGACAAGGCAAAAGAAGCATGTAAAAAATCTAATAATGATATACCAGACCATTTTGTCGGAGCCGCCAATATGGTTAAGATCGGATCAGAAACAGAACGAAAAATAGATGATTATAAACTTACAAGATACGCTTGTTATTTAATCGCTCAAAATGGCGACCCAAGAAAAGAAGAAATTGCCTTTGCTCAAAGTTATTTTGCAATACAAACCAGAAAACAGGAATTGATTGAGCAAAGAATAGCTTTGCAAGAACGATTTGAAGCAAGAAATAAGTTAATCGCATCAGAGACAGAACTTTCTAAGCTAATTTATGAGCGTGGTGTTGATGATGCCGGTTTTGCACGGATAAGAAGCAAGGGCGATGAAGCCTTATTCGGCGGAAGAGACACAAAACAAATGAAAATAAAGCTGAATATCCCTCAAAACAGGCCGATGGCTGATTTTTTGCCCATAGTAACAAAACTCGCCTGCTCGGAGCTATCGTCACTGCTGTGCCGGAACCTTTTTGTATAACTCAAAGGTATCCCCGACCTAAACGCTAAAAAATCATGGATTTTTGGCGTCCCGGAAATATATAGTATTTCCGTGAGGTCGGGGCTTTACGCTCCTCGCATATCGGCGAGTTTTGGAACACGACATTGCGCGCTAAAGCGCGGGGCTTTAAACCCCAGCAATGTCTTTGTAACTATTACTGCAAAGAACTTAGCAACAGAAATAACTAATTTTAATGTTAAAAAAGAAAACCTTAACGGTGAAAATATTATCACTTCTGAACATGTTAAGAATAATACGAAAGTCAGAGGCATACTGATAGAAAGCGGAATCGTTCCTGAAACACTTCCTTCGGAAGAGGATATAAAGAAGCTTGGGCGAATAGTTAGCAAGGAAGAGAAGAAGATTGCTAATAAATCAAGACATAAGAAGATATTGAATTGAAGTCTAAACTAAAGACTTATCCCATATAATCAGGCCGCTCCTCTTTCTCCCGCTTGGCCTCTTTGACGATTTCCTTTGATTTCCTGGTGGAAAAGAATTTCTCCATCTTCTTGTATGCTTCTTCCACTTCTTTTGGAACAGACGGCCGCACAGCTTCTAAAGCTTTCTGAAAGTGAGCGTTGCTGACAGTTTTATTCTTGATGTCTTCTCGTAAAGCAATCATGGCCGCTTCCCGACAGACAGCTTCTAAATCTGCTCCGGCATAGCCCTGAGTCTTTTTGGCCAGCTCTTTGATATTGATATCTTTCTCAAGAGGCATGCCCTTGATGTGAATGCTTAATATTTTTTCTCGGCCTTTTTCATCCGGTACGGGGATGTAAACAATCCTATCAAATCTTCCCGGCCGCAATAGCGCAGAATCAAGGATATCCGGGCGGTTGGTGGCGGCAATGACCACTACATCATTTAATTCTTCTAATCCGTCCATCTCAGTAAGAAGCTGATTGACCATTCTTTCTCCAGTGCGGGAACTATCTCCTAATCCCCTGCGAGGAGCTAAAGCATCAATCTCATCAAAGAAGATAATAGTAGGAGCGGCCTGCCTAGCTTTCTTGAAGATTTCTCTTAACGCTCTTTCACTTTCTCCTACCCACATGCTCAGCAGTCCAGGACCATTGACTAAAATGAAATTAGCTTCACTTTCTTTAGCTACTGCTTTGGCCAGCATGGTCTTGCCAGTACCTGGTGCGCCATACAGCAAAATTCCTCTCGGCGGGCGGATGCCCATCCGTTCGAAAACCTGAGGCTGCTTCAACGGCCATTCTACGGCTTCCACTAATTTCTGTTTTACTTCGTCCAAACCGCCAACATCTTCCCATGTGACATTAGGAGTTTCAATCAGTACTTCCCGCATGGCAGACGGCCGGACAATCTTTAACGCATCTTTGAAATCTTTTTGAGTGACATATAATTTTTCCAAAACTTCTTTTGAAATTGGCTCTTCTTCATCCAGATTGAAATCCGGCAATAATCTGCGTAGGACAATCATGGCCGCTTCTTTGGTCAAAGACTGCAAATCTGCTCCTACAAATCCATGAGTGATGGCAGCTATTTCCGGCAAATTGACATTTTTGGCTAAAGGCATTCCCCGAGTATGAATTTTCATAATGTTCAAGCGGCCTTCTTTGCCGGGAACGCCGATTTCAATCTCTCTGTCGAATCTTCCCGGCCGTCTTAAGGCAGGATCAAGAGAATTAGGGCGGTTGGTGGCGGCAATGACTACTACTCTGCCCCTTGATTTTAAGCCATCCATGACTGAGAGAAGCTGAGCCACTACTCTTCGTTCTACTTCTCCTCTGGTTTCTTCTCGTTTGCTGGCAATAGCATCAATCTCATCAATAAAGATTATGCTAGGAGCGTTCTTTTCTGCATCCTCAAATTTCTTTCTTAAATTTGCTTCAGATTCTCCATAAAATTTACTCATAATTTCCGGGCCGTTGATAAGGATAAAATTGGAGTTTGTTTCATTGGCTACTGCTTTGGCTAATAAAGTTTTACCAGTGCCAGGCGGACCATGCAGAAGGACACCTTTAGGCGCTTCAATGCCTAACCGGCCAAATATTTCTGGATGTTTTAAAGGCAGCTCTACCATCTCTCTAATCTTTTTTATTTCATCTTCTAGACCGCCGATATCTTCATAGCTGATTTCCGGAACAGAAACTTCTTTTTCTATTTCTGCTTCAGGATTGTATTCCACCACTGTTTCGTCTGTGACAATCACTGGCAGTTTTACTGGTTGAGTATTAATAACGACAAACTTTAGATCACCAAACGTGCCGATGCCAAAACCTAACTGGCTGTCGCTTAAAGCAGAGACCATATCATCAAAGAACGGATTCTGGCCTAAGCTTTGCCGTCTTCTTAACGAAGTAAGGGAAACGACATCTCCTTTAACAAACGCTTTGCCAAGCAAACCCTGCTTGAACATTTCGGAGGGAGCTTTAATCATAAAATCTTTTCTAGCCGGAGCAACCGTTACTTTTTTAGCTTCTACTACTGCTGTTTTACGGATAGTAACAATATCTCCTAATGAAGTTTTGGCATTTCTGCGAATGTTGGGGTCCATGCGGACAATGCCTAAACTGATATCTCCGGGATAAGAACGGTCGACAATGCCTACGGTTTTTCGTCCCCCTTCTATTTCTACAATATCTCCAGAGTTCAGGCCGAGCTTTTTCAAAAGAACAGAATCGATTCGTATCAAGCCGCGGTTGACATCATCTTGAACAGCTTCAGCTACTTTTAGCTTCAGTTCCGGCTGATTTGGAAGATGAGGGACAGGAGTTTCCATTCTTTTTGTTTAATCGTTTTATCTAGTTATCACGAGGTTTAAAATAGGCTTTTAAGGCACCACCCTTAGATTAAGCTTATTTTTGCTGGTGGATTAAATAGTTTTTGCTTCAAAAAGAGATAGATTTAATTCGCAAACAACAAAAACTTAAGAATTGCTTAAAGCCAAGGCTACTGCATTTTTTCCAGTAGCGTACTTTTTATCTGCGACAAGATACCTTTCCCGGAACTCTTTGTCGTTTTTTTCGTGGCTTTTCGTCCAGTTTTGGGAGTTTACATATTCTATAATCCCTCCTATAACAATGGGAAGACTAACCGCAAGCCAAAAAGAGGTTTCTGGCATAAAATTACCTTGAATCAATGTGTTAAGAGCATTATGATTACCTGTTAATGCTTCGCTTATTTCCTCATATGTTTCTGTAGCAGGGATCATATTACCCAATCCTAAAACAATACCTCCCACTATTCCACCGCCTATACCATTTCCAAAATTTGGTCTTTCCCTCTCTAAGAATTTGGAATATCCTTCTTGAAACTTTAAGACATCTATTGGTGAAGTCAAACAGAGATAAGAAAATCCTTCCTCTCTCTTATCTAAATTTTTTTCCATAAAAATATCTATAGAGCTATCACGTTTTCTGACAAAAAGTCCTTCGGTTTCTTCGTAACCTAAATCATCCAGCAAAGAATACAAGTGGCTTTTTCCTTTTTCATCCAAATTTTTTTCTTCCTTTTCGGAGAAATACTGCGCTTTTAGCTTTTCTACGCGCTCATCCAAAGCCAGAGATTGGGCAACAGCAACCATTTTAAAGTAAAAGATTATTTTTGTTTATATCTTTTTCGTTAATCTAAACTCTAGGTTTACCTATGTATAAGCTATGTTTACTTGCTTTTAGCCGGAGCCTTCACTTCTTCGGCCACAGCTTTAAATCTAGGTATAGGAAGCGGGCAGGGCAAATCAAGGACATCAGCCAACTTGACGCATTCGATGTTGGCCCGATTCATGGCTAAATTGGCCACATTTTCCATAATTTCTGGGGGAAGAATACTACTTTTAGCCCAGTCTTCTAGAAGTTTTTTAACTTCTTCTTTTTTGCCAGTGTAAAGCACTCGACCATCTACTGTCATCTTGGCCACGTCTGGTTCGTAATCATAAACAAACTTAAAATGGAAGGCAGCTCCTCCGTGCTCTTTAGTGTTTAAAGAAGATACTTCCTCGACCTTAGGGAAACTAAGGCCATTTTTAATGTTTACCTTGCCGGAAAAAATGGCATTTTTCTTTTCTCCGTCTACTTTAAGAATCTGAGCTCCAACGATTGGCATGATGCATCACCTTTTATAGAGTTTTAACGATTATGGCGTTTAAGCGCCTTTTTAGTTCTTAGTTTCTACAAACTGCACCGGTTTATTAATCTTTGTGGTTTTGACTAGTATAAACGGCTGGGTAAGGGCGGGAAGAAGGATATTGCCCTGTGCAGGATTAATTTGTTCTAATGAGATTTCAGTTGATTGGGTTGTAGTTTTGATCTCGATTATCTTGATATCATACCCGCTGGTCTTTTGCTCCCCCCTAGCGGCTAAGATAAGGCTGTTCTGGGAAAAATCAATTTCTGGAAGAGGAGGAACGGGAATCTGAATGGAATAAATCTTCTGCCAGACAGAGTCTAACTCTTTCTGGCTGTTGATGAGCTGATTGGTTTTTTCTGTCAGGCCAGAGTATTGGCCGGAAGCGAGGGTTTCGAATGGAATAATCTGGAAAGAATTATCTTGAAGAGTGCAAGCAAAAAGAATGAACAAAACAGGAAATAGCCAAATTATCTTTTTCATTGTTTTTTATTTTATTAACAATTATTATACCTATTTTTCAAAAGATGGCATTTCTAAAACTAAATAAATTATTGTCAATAAGACGGTTATAATGTTATAATACAATTCAAAGTCCCCCTGTCTCTTTATAGTGTACAGAATAAATCCAGCGTTCATAAATAATAAGATAAAGTGTAAAATAGTTCTGGTGGTTCTTACTTTCATATTACGTTCAATCCTCTTAAAGCTAATGCCAACAGAGCTAACGCACCGATAACAATCATTATAATCTCGAGTATTTCTTTCCAATCCATTTTAATCACCAATGTTTAGTGTTTATCTTAACATTTATATCTTTTTCGTAGTTTTTAATTTCCGAACAGAAATCCTTAATTTTGTCAGTGGGAAATAGTTTGTTATTTTTTAGTGGTTATTTAATCAGAAAAGCTTATAAATAATAATCATATCTTTAGGATAATGTTTAGATTATTCAATGAATGGCAGAGAAACACCAAGGCAAAAGCAACTTTAGATTCTTTAATTGAACGAGAATGGGTTCCATCACAGCTTCAGTTTCAATTTGACTTGGAGCAGAGAAGCGCAGAATTAGAATCAGAAGGCTTTTCTCCTGAATTTCTAGGGGGATTCGGTGAGTTTTGCGGGATACTTCGGACTATTTATAGCTATACAATCTATGGACTTAGTCCGGAAAGATTTTTAAGAGAAGGAGAAAACGAAGAGTTTTCTTTTGTTTATTTATCTCAGATGATTGAAGGAGCTCCTTTTGGCAGAACTCCCTTGCCTATTCTATCTTGCGATAAGATTTCAAATGATGAACGCCATAAATTGAGGAATAGGAGATATGCTATAGCTCGGGCTGCTAAGACCTTAATTCATCTTTCCCCAATAGGGGAAGCTATAAATAATTACAGGAGAGAAAACCCGCTTTCGAATGATTTCCCGAATACCGATTGCCAAAGAGAAGGAACTTTCATGCATTATTGCCCGTCAATATATTATTGGATTAATGATTTACGATCAGACATTGATAGAGACGCAAAACAGCAAAAACCATGGCTAAACGGATCTGACGCTAGAGAAGGTGATTTTTTCTATGCAGCCCACGATTTATTAAAAAATGAAGAGGGGCTATTAAACACTTTCCTTCCCGGCAAATCTTTTGGTTTAGAAATAAACTTTATTCAACGGGTAAACTTAATCCAGCCCGGAACAAAAATACCTGAAACTTATGCTTTCAAATTTAAGACAGCAAAAAGAAAATTAGAAAAGTATGGGCCAGAATCGATTGGCAAGTATTTTATCCGAGGGGAAGTTGGAGAAGAGGGGAAAGACGGACAACTGGTTCTATTCGGCTGCAATGCCCCTAAAGGAACGCGTTATTTTTCTTAATAATCATTTCTCCTTCGTAAAGATTGTGCAGTGTTCAAACATGTCTGTAACAAAGGTCAAATCATTTTCTGCAGAGTCAGGAAGAAAGAAACGCACGAACCTGTTTTATATCCCTTTGAGTTCTGTAAATTTCTTCGGCTTCTGTTGCCGACTTATATGTAATATACGGACAGACCAAAACAATCTCCCTACGAGTCTTCACCATCTCCGGCAGGCTGAGAAGAAATCCGTTTTTTGTGCAGTAAGTAAACAAGTAGTTTGTTGGCTGCTCCGGCCGAGCAGTGTGAACGAGGAGCACCACCTCTTGTTCCTTGTCTAAATGAGAATGTTTGGGATAAAAAAGAGAGGCTTTTTGAAAATGGCCGTCTTGCATGGCTTTTTCTAAGATTTCTTCAATGGAGAGAGAGTTAGGCATAAACGATAGGATAACTCGCTTATTTATAAAATTACTTTGGAAAAGTTTATAATCTTCACAAAAGTTCGTGGTTTATGGCCAAAGAGGTGAAACGAAGCTGGTGGAAATGGGTTTTAATTCCGCTGAGCGTGTTCTTGTTTGTCTTTGTAGTTCTTCCTTTGACATTTTCCCTGATTTTCTTTGACGGAGAACAATTAACCGGTAATGTGGCTTTGATTCCGATAAGCGGAGTGATTATGACCGAAGAAAGTGGTTCTTATTTTTCCAGTGAAATAGCTTCTTCCAGTGAAATTGTCAAATCTCTTCACGAAGCAGAAGAAAGCAGCCAGATTAAAGCAATAGTATTAGAGATTAATTCTCCTGGCGGCAGCGCAGTAGCCTCTGATGAAATAGGCTCTGCAGTGAAAAAAGCGAAACTAAAAAAGCCGGTTGTGGCAGTAATCCGAGATGCAGGAGCATCCGGCGGTTATTGGGTGGCTTCGGCAGCAGATTACATTGTAGCTAATAGAATGTCCATCACCGGCAGTATAGGGGTTCTTTCTTCATACTTAGAATTTTCCGGTTTGATGGAGCAGTATGGAGTAACCTATGAAAAATTGACTGCTGGAAAGTATAAGGACATGGGCAATCCGTTTGAGAAACTGGATGTCGAGAAAAAAGAGATTATTCAAAAGAAGCTGGATAAGATTCATGCGTTTTTCATTGAAGAGATTGCAACTAATAGAAAATTGTCTGTGGAGAAAGTTAAAGAGATGGCTACCGGAGAATTTTTCTTGGGAGTAGAAGCTAAAGAGTTGGGATTGGTTGATGAACTCGGAGAGATTTCCACGGCGGAAACTTATCTTAAACAGAGATTAGGTTTAACTAGTATAGAATATCGCAGATATCAGGAAGAACCTTCTTTCTTGGAACTGCTCTCTTCGATTTTTTCTGACAATTCCTTCAAGATCGGTCAAGGAATCGGCTCTGTTTTTGTACAAGAAGAACCAGGAATCCTGCTTAAATAGGAATACTTAACTTTTTTTTGATATCAAATAAAAAAGAAATCTATATAAATATCTGGAGAATACCTCTCTTAATGAAAAAGAGGAAGAGACGACTCTCTTTAGTAATTTTTACCATACTAGCTATCTGGCTGTTAATTCCCTTGGTTAGCCAAGTTACGCAGAGTTATTCTGAACGACCGACAAGTGATGTAATCATAGACAAAGAAATAGAACGAAGGATGCCGTATTCTCTGAAGGGAACGATTACTGGGGCAGCTATCGGCAGTTCTGAAGAAGTAATCCCGGTGATTGTTATGCTTAAAGATGATTCTTACGCCGGGAGTATTGCTTCTGGCATAACTAGTGAAAGTGAACAAGAAGAAATAATCAGAGAAAAACAAGATGCGGTTTTGGGGGAGTTAAGAGTAACAGAAATAAATCAAGAAGAAAAAAAGACAATCAGTCCTTCAGAAATAAGACAGACGGATTTATTTATTGAGAATAGGTATACTACGATTAATGGTTTCTCCGGTTTAGTAACTGCTTCGGGTTTAGAAGAATTACGAAACGATCCGTTGGTTAAGTCTATTGCTTATGATTATCCTGTAATGCCCACCTTATCTGACAGTATACTTCAGATTAATGCCAGCAATGTCTGGAATCTTGCTGCAGGAGGACAGAATGTAACTGGTACAGGCATAACGGTCTGCGTGATTGATACTGGAATAGACTACACTCATCCTTCGTTAGGAGGATGCACAAATGATACCTTTTTAGCAGGTACATGTTCAAAAGTTTTAGGGGGTTATGATTATGGCAACGATGATACTGATCCGAGAGATGTAAACAGCCATGGAACACACGTAGCGGGAATTGTTGCTTCAGAGAATGATACTTATCGAGGAGTAGCTCCGGGAGCAAAATTAGTGGCTTTGAAAGTTTTCACGAATGCTGGGGTGGGCAGTACTTCTGACGTTATCTCGGCTATTGATTGGTGCAAGAATAATCGCAGTATTTACAACATTTCTGTTATCACTATGAGTATCGCAGTGACTAGCGGAAGTACAGAGATTATATTCAATTCTAGCTGTGACAGTGATGATGTCAGCGGTTTGGCTAATGCTGCCAGCGGGGCAGCGGCTCTTGGTATTTTTGTTGATGCTTCAGCGGGTAATCTCGGAAGCAGCAGCGGAATTACTTCTCCTGGCTGCGGAGTAAATGTCACTTCAGTTGGTTCTGTCACTAAAACTGACGGTAATTCTAATTATAATACCGGTCCAAACCTGGATGTAATGGCTCCAGGCTCGTCTATTGTTTCCACCACACTTAGCAATACTTTTGGCAGCAAGGATGGTACGTCTATGGCCGCCCCCCATGTAGCTGGAGCAGCTGCCCTGTTAATACAATATCATCGTTTGATGGAAAATAAGAATCTCACTCCAACCGAAATAGATAACAAATTGAAGATTACAGGAGTTTCTTTTACAGATACGCGAAATAGTTTGACTTTTCCTAGAATAAATCTTTTGGAAGCTATCAAACCATTTATCAATTTCACTTCTCCTACTCCAGCGAATAACAGCGTGGTAGGAAATAGTATAACAATTAATGCTACATCTGATACAAATATCTCAGTTGCTCTCTTAGAATGGAATAACGGCACGGCAAATAATATGAGCATGACTAAATTGAATAATACTTTGTTTTCTATCACATTTAATCCCTTAGGAACGACTGTTAATTTTCGAGTGCATGGCAATGACAGCGCAGGGCTTTGGGGAGCGAGCAGTTTCAGAATGATTACGGTAGACAATTCGTCTCCAGTAGTGGCGGTTTATCGGCCGACTAATAACAGTATCTGGGGCAGTCTGTTTTATCTGAATGTCTCGATTACTAATCTTAATCTGACCTCTTCATATTACAATATCACTAATTCCAGCGGAAATATGCTGCAAAGTAATATCAATAATAGTGTAAATCTGGCTAATTTCACTTGGACTGATTTAGTGAATATTTCTAATACTAACTTTACAGATGGAAATTATTCTCTTATCATATTTGCTAATGATTCTAGAGGTATTAATGCTTTGTATAATTATACGTTTGTTGTAGATAAGACGGTTCCTGCTTTGTTTGGAGGCAATAAATCGCCGGATACGGTTTATAATAATCACAATATTACTTTCTTTGTCAATGCCACAGATATTCATCTTAATGAAACGTGGATAGAAGGCAACTGGAGCGGAGTTTTGGTAAACTACACCTTAGTTTTAGATGCAGGCAGCCGATATGCGTTTAATGTTACTTCCAGCAATTTCTCTAACCAAGAAGCAGTAGGTTATCGGTTTTATGCCAATGATTCAGTCGGTAATACTAATCGAACAGAGTTATACTCGTTTGTAGTGCAGAATAGAGCACCGGCGATTAATATCACTGCTCCGGCTAATGCCTCTCGACAAGAATTAGGGGGAATAATCAATTTTACTGCCACGGCAATGGATAATGATAGTGATACGCTTACTTATATTTGGGTCTTTGACGGAGCGACTGCTTCTACGCTTAATGCTTCCCGTCAGTTCAACACTTCCGGCAGTTACATTGTCTGGCTGAACGTAACTGATGGTTATGTCAATGTTTCTGCTTCGGTTAATCTAACTATCAATGACTCCAGTGCTCCAGAAATAAGCAACATCACATATTCCAAAGATACGCGAACGGGCAATAATGAGACGATTAATCTGACTGTTTTTGATTATACCAATGTTTCTTCTGCGAGATTATATCTTAGTGGAGTATTGCAGAATATAAGCAGCCAGAGCAGTTTGAATTATATCTGGCGGCTGGCTGGTCTTTCTGTGGGAAGCCATACCTTTATTGTAGAACGAAATGATACTTTTGGTTATGCCGTAAATACAAGCCTTACTTTTAGCATCACTTCTTGTACTGATAGTGCGCAAAATGGCGCAGAAACTGGCACGGATTGCGGAGGAGACTGTTCAGCTTGTTCCAGCGGGGGAGATGCTGGAGGAAGCAGTGGAGGGGGCGGAGGGGCTGCCAGTAGTGCTAAATCAGGATGTGAAGATGGCAGTGATAATGATAATGATGGTCTGATTGATTATCCGGCTGATCCGGGATGTGAATCTGCTAAAGATGAAACAGAAAAAGATCTAATAATCTGCAAGCAGTCTTGGAGCTGTACTTCTTGGAATGAATGCAAAGACGGAAAAAAGAGCAGAGTGTGTATTGATGCTAATGACTGCGCTGCGAAGAAGACGCAGGGAAAGGCGGATATTTTACAAGGAGGAGTCAAACCATCAGCAGAAGAAAGTTGTGAAATCGGAATGGCAATTACAACACCGCCAGCAGAAACTATGGGAAAGAATGTAACAAACGAAACTTTAAAGAGTGAAAATGCGGAAATAAAACCGGCATTGGTCGGCGGAGCAGCTGGATTCAAGCTTTGGGAGTCAAATAAAGCCTTCTTTTTAGGATTGGGCGTGATGATACTGGTTCTGCTGGCATTCAGTGTTTTTATCAAGATGAAGAAGAATTAAAGAGTTTGAGAAATTTATAAGTGAAAACTAAAACAAAATCTTTATAAATTAACCAAATATATTAAACAAATATGAACGAAAGAACCGCCCGTAAAAAAATAGAAAAGGAATTTGATAAAAGATTAGACGGAGTGTGGATGTCAGAATCTCTTGATGGATTGCTGTTTAGAATAAGAGCTCCAGGAACGAGAACAGAATGTGGTTTTCGCATTCAAATAGAAATATATCAAGTTCTAGATGGGCCAGTCACGAATCGCCAAGGCGATTTTCATCATGTTAAATATGTAGATTATTTTAAAGCTGATTATAACCCTAAAACTATGGAGCTTCCAGAATTCTTTTTAAGTCTTGGAGAAAAACTCTTGAAATACGCAAAGAAAGAATAATTTTTATTAAAACTCAATTACGGACTTTTATAAAACGGGTTAACCATCCGATTATACTCAACTATAGTCATCTCAGCTGTTTTGTCCATTCTGCCTCTTCTTTCATCGTGAAGACTATTATGCAATTCTATCCTAAAAATCTGGCCGCTAAAATCATGACCTAAACCCAATCTCATTCTTTCTGTATTATCTTCGAGTACATTGTTAAAATCAAATGTTTCATACTTTTTAAGTTGTTCGTACTCTTTTAATAGCAGATTGGCTTTAACAAAATGATAACCTCCGCTAAGAATATAAGCTGCTCCAACAACAGCTAATGCAAATTTTCCCCCATACTGTAAATGTTGCCAAAAAGAAGGTGCTAATTTTACTTTAGTATCAAGTGTTTCTAAATCTGTCATATCTCAACATACCCCGTTCAATTTAAAATCTTTTCTATTCAGTGTAATGTATAACATATAACTGCGCCGGCCGGGTATCGAAAATTACTATTTTCGGAACCCCTCCGGCTCCGTTCGTTTCACTCACTGCGCCGGCCGGTATCATCACTCCGTTTACGCTTCGTTCTGGAACCGTCCGTTGCTGATGCGCCGGCCGGGATTCGAACCCGGATAGTCAGCTGACTTCTTCCGTTATCTTAATCAATCAATGGAAGGCTGAAGTCTTAGCCATTAGACCACCAGCGCATAGATTAGCTAAAACCGGCGGTTGATATAAAAAGATTATGGCAAATTGCAGCACAGAAATAATTTTATAATCGAAGAAAAAAATAAGGTTTATGCTGGCCGCCAAGAAGATAAAGTATTCTGATATCGAGAAGTTCTTTCCTCTGGCCAGAATCCAGAATAATCTTAAGGAAAGTTTCTCTGGGCCGGCCACGGCACCATTTGTCGGCCGCTCAGGCTATCCGAACGTCAATGCAGGAATCCTAAGCCTGCCGGAGCAGAATTCTGAAGCGTGGAAATATGACCAGCCTCGTTTATGGGCTATGCAAAGTTTGCCTATCCCTAACATTGTCAACTATCGTTTTTCTTTGGTAAATTCTCGGATGAAAACCGCGGTGAAAAATCCCTGTAGAATAGCAGAGATTGCCCAAGAAATCGGATTGGCTTCCCGGCCAGTTGATGTGGAAATAAATCTTTTCAAGAAACCATCATTTAACTTTGATTATGAAGATGCAATCACTCCTTACGGGCCGACAGCCAAACTCAAATCAGCAAAGCTCACAGAAAACCCAAAAATAAATCAGCAGGTGGAAAAAGTTTATTCTGATGTTGATTTTAAAGCCAATGAAGCATTGAAATATCTTTATGCAAGAGGTTTTGATGAGCATTTCTTGAGCCGGTTATTATCAGTCGGGGGAGTTGGGGTGAAGTTTGAGAGAAAATTAGTGCCGACCAGATGGAGCATCACTGCTGTCGATGATCTGATGGGAAAGAAGATTATCTCTGAGATTCAAGATTTTCCCCAGTCTGATTTTCAGATATCCTTTGATGGTTATCTGGGCAATTATTATCTAATCATATTATTACCTCAAGCATGGTCATACGAACTGTTCGAGATTCAGTTAGGAGAGCATTATGGCAGCTATTCAACTGATTATGAGAATTGTTTTGGCCGGAAAGATTATGCTGAGAGTACGGCCGGAGGGTATTATGCCTGCAGGTTGGCAGTGTTGGAAAAGCTGAAAGAGAGGAAACGGCAGACGGGAGCATTGGTGTTCAGGTTTATTACAAACGAGTATAGTGTTCCTTTGGGAGTGTGGGTTTGCCGGGAAGCGGCCAGAAAGTCGGCCAAAAGCCAAGCAATTGTTTTTGCTTCACAGGAAGAGATGATGGATTATGTGAAAGCTTTTATCAAGCAGAGGTTTAGTTTTGATTTGGGATGGTTTATCAAAGAGAGTAAACTGCTGCGAGAGAGAAGAGGACAGAGAAGACTGGGGGAGTTTTAGTTTTACCCTTTACGTAATTGGGCGCGAGTTCTTGATGGTTCTTCTAAGATTCCCTTAGTTTTCTGGACGAATAGATACTCTTCCGGAATAAAATAAAACTGTACGAACGTCCAGACATTAGTTTTGTCTGCAGTATAATCAGGCTTCCAGCGTCCAGCAATATCTTTGAAGGAATAACTTGATCTGCCTGTATCGAGAGCAGCCAAAAAGGCATTTGCTTTGATTCCTCTGTCTTCAAAATCGGGGAACACTTCTTCGATGCTCGCTTCTAAATCATCCGAAGAACCGCCGATTCGTTGCATTGCCCCGACTGGATTGATCGGGTGGGGCGGGTCAAAACCGCTGTTTACAACATATTCTTCCATAGTCTTTTTACTCCACGCATGCATCAAGCAATCATCCTGTGTCAATTGTAAATATTTCGCAAATTCCATTTTTGATGTTTTGATTAAGTCGGATTTATATAAATCATTATCCCTTCCACTCACTATGCCCGAACTGAATAAATAAATCAAAGCCGGCAGATTCTATACTTGGAGTGTCACATGCTCCGTAACAAGAGCCGAACCAGAAGAAGATTTCTGCATTGGTTTTTCGTTTCAGCTTTAGTTGGATGTCTTCGGCCTTTGGTTTGAGGCCGTCCGGCAGCTGGATGCAGACTCGCTTGGCCTTCTGCTTGTTGATGGCCGAGATGGCTTTTTCTAACTGTAAATCAAGGTGTAAATCAGATTCCATAAGTGAGACATATTTATCCTATTTAAAAGAGTTTTGAAACAATGAATTCCAATATTCTTTTAATGGCGGTTGACATTGGTCAACCACAAGTATATGTATGGAATTCAGTGTGCTTAAGAACAAGCATGATGGGTAGCATCATGTCCCCGGTCTTTGACCGATGTTCTGGGCATATGCTCTAGATTGTATAACAAAAAATCGGCATAACTACCGAAGCTTTAAACCGCCGATTTTTCTATAAAGAAAAATTTATTCTTCCGGCTCTTCAGTGCTGTCGTCTTCCCTTCGCACTACCTTGACTGCATCCATCTTCAGAGTCATAGGAATGGGCACGGCCGTATTAAGCAGTTCCACTACTACTTCGTCCTTCTGCTTATTGATTCTGGATACTCTAGCATTTTCCCGCTTGAATGGTCCGGAAATAATCTCTACAATGTCATTCTTACGGATATTCATCTCTACCTTGACCAATTCTAACATGTGCTCAATCTCAGCGAATTGAATCTCTTTGGGAAGAACTCCTTTAGCATAAGGCACGCCTTGGATGATGGATTCGGCTTTGGCTTTGTCATCAGCTTCGATAAAGATATATCCCCGCATGCCATGAGCACGGATTAAAGAGTAAACCCCGCAGTTTTTATCTTGAAGCATCTTAGAAGAGACAAAATCAAACACCTGATCCTCTCGATTAGCTGAGGTTTTTAATCCGTAAATATGCGCCATTTAAATAGTTCCTCCGAATAACAATTGTTTAATCATAAAAATGATAAATCCCATCGCTCCGATGATCAATGTGCCGATAGCTGTGACTTTAAAAACAGTCATGAACTCTTCTTTATTTGGTTTTTTAGTCACTCTTAAAACCCTTCGAGATTCTTTGAAGAAGCTTTTCAATTTCTGCCATTTTGTTTCCGGCTGATTGGGGTTGAACTGCTGGCTTTCTTCGTGATGAATCTGAGGATTTTCTTGTGTTTCGTCCATTTTCTCTATTTACCTCTCCTCAGGATAAATGGCTGGAAGAAGTATTTTCTTAAGAATAGAGGGCTTATTTTTAAAGGTTTTTGTTTAAATTAGGGATTATCCGTGTAAATGGTGTATTAAAGTATCAGTCAAAAAGATGCTGATAAACTTCGATTACTTTACGGTAAACAATTTCTTTCTGGCCATGGCCGTTGCCCATATCGGAATTATCTACAGCGTCTACGATTTCTTCGAGTTTTCTATGAACATAGTCTTGTGTAGACGTGTCAATTCCTGACGATAACTGGTCTCTAGTTATCATTCCTTTAATC
>JAGVYL010000002.1:0-6395 GCA_018303285.1 Candidatus Woesearchaeota archaeon
TGGACTTGAATCTACTGCTCAAAAAGATTGTCAGCTATAATCCCAAAGCTAATCTGGAGCTGGTTAAAAAGGCTTATCATTTTGCAGATGAAGCGATGGCCGGCGAGAAACGCCTTTCCGGCGAGAGCTATCTAGAACATTTTACTGAAGTGGCTGGTATCTTGGCTGATTCAAAATTAGATGAGGAAACGATTGCTGCTGCTTTAATCCACAGCACTCTTAAAAAGACCAGTCTTGAAGAAATTGAAGAAGAATTTCCTGCAGAAGTGGTTTCTTTAGTTAAAGGAATCTCCCAGATAAAAGAGATCAAATCAAAAAGTAAAGAAGCGAAAGCCGAAGCTGTCCGTAAGATGCTGCTGGTGATGATCGGAGATATTCGGGTTTTGCTCATCAAGATGGCGGATAAGCTGCATAATCTTCGCACCATCAGTTATCTTCCTCCAGAGAAACAAAAAAAAGTAGCTAAAGAAGTGCTGGAACTTTATGCTCCGCTAGCTTATCGACTGGGAATTGATAAAATAAAAGGAGAGATGGAAGACTTGGCTTTCCGCTGTCTAGAACCGGAGAAGTATAAAGAACTAGAAAAAAAATTAATGCAGAGCCGAGAAGAAAGAGAAAAAGAAGTAGAAAAAATTAAGAATGCTATTGCGGGAAGATTAGCAGAGAGTAATCTTTATTTTCAAATTAAGGGGCGACCGAAGCAGATTTATTCTATCTATAAAAAGATATTAAACCGAAAAGTTTCTTTTAACGAACTGAGAGATATTATCGGGCTGCGCATTTTTGTCAAAGAGATTAAAGACTGCTATACTGCGTTGGGAGTGATTCATCAAAATTGGAAACATTTACCTGATGGATTTAAAGATTATATCGCGCATCCTAAGCCTAACGGATATCAATCAATTCATACTGCGGTTATTGGGCCGAATAACCGAGTGGTGGAAATCCAGATCAGGACAACAGAGATGAATGAACTGGCAGAGGAAGGAGTGGCTGCTCATTGGAAATACAAAGGATTACAATCTGAAACTAATTTTGAGAAGAAATTAGCATGGATCAGACAATCATTAGACTTGGAAAAAGACGGTCATTTTCTGGAGGAGTTCAAGAAAGATATTCTCAGCAGTGAGATTTATTGCTATACTCCTAAAGGAGAAGTGATTGAGCTGCCAGTAGAAGCTACACCGGTGGATTTTGCTTATGCAGTACATTCCAAATTGGGAGATATTTGTGCTGGAGCCAAAGTCAATGGAACGTTTGTCTCTCTCCGCCATCTGCTGAAAACAGGAGATGTAGTGGAGATCTTGACAAACAAGAATCAGCGGCCGAGCCGGGAATGGCTGAAGTTTGCGGCCAGCTCCAAAGCCAAGCACAAGATAAAAGAAGCGATTGAAAGAGTGGAAAAAATTCCTGTCAAAATCCTGAAGAAAAAAATTCCCGTGATTAAAAAATCAGAGCAGAAACTGATTGAAGTGGAAGGAGTTGCTTCTCCGGCTATCAAGATGTCTAAATGCTGCAATCCCCTGCCTGGAGAAGAGATTGTCGGATTTGCCACAAAGACAGGAGTAGTTTCTGTGCACAAAAAAGATTGTTTAGAGACAGAGAAAGCAACCGCCAAGAAAGAAAGAAAAACTTACTGGCGCAGAGAGATTGGCGCTTTGGTGGAAATCAAAATAGAAGCACAGGACCGCACTGGTTTATTGGCGGATTTACTGCATACAGTGACTGCTTCCGGAGTGATGGTGAAAGAAGCCAAAGGAAAATTGGTTGGAAGGGCAGCGGCCGAATGCACGTTCAAGATCGTGCCGGCGGATCTGGCGGCCCTAAGGAAACTGATTGAACGCATCAAGAAAGTAAGAAGCGTGAGGAATGTTTCACTGGGAAGCTTGAGGATGTGAATATTAGACAGTTCACATTTGAGAAGGGAAAACGTTTTACGTATCTCTGTGTATATCTCATCTAAAAGTGTTCTCGGAACGTCATCTACGGTGTATTTATCAGAGATACGCACATTCGTTCCAACCGCCACCCAGCCGTCAGTTCCATCTAGGACCATTCACTGTTTATGACCGACTGTCTTCTTAGATGAATAAAATGCTGCCAGTCCGGTAATAATTGCTTTTTTAAATTTTGTCATGTTATCCTCATATTTGGTATTTTGTTTTTATAGTTTATCATATGTGCTTATCTTTCAATAAATCTATCTTTCACTACTAATTTTCCAACTTGAGTGAATTGATCTGGGAAGAAAACTTCCCTTCTATTTGGTTTAGGCATTCCTAAATCTGCCATGAATCGTCGTAATGGTTCATTAGTTGCGTATATTTTATCCACATCTACGGGGTCAATCATTTTTGTTTTATCCCCTGAAGCAGTATACATCAATACAATGGCATCGGTACAGTTTCGATATAACAAATCATATGCTTGACTTTCTAAATTTCTTCTGAACCATTGTGTTGCTTTTTCAGGATTTCCTTTAATCTCTACCTCTCTTACTTCAAACTTCCGGTTGGGAAATCTTTTTTCAAGATCGGCAAGTGACATCTCGGAACATTGAGGTGGCCTACATCCATATGCTCTCTCATCCCTTACTAATTCTATATGTCCGTAATTGTCGGAAAAACCGGCTAACTTAGATAATTTTTTAACATCATCATACGCGTCAATCAAAATAACGTAATTTTTTCCTTTTTCAAGATTACGGAGAGCGGGAGTTTTCAAAGGACTAGTATACTCTAATTGTAAGGATGGTCTAGGATAAGGTTCCCCTTGGGCAGATTGTTGACTTGCACCGACTGTTAGTAAAACGGCTAATCCAGCACTAACCGCTAATTGTTTTATTGTCATTTTATTATCTTCCATATTTGTTTTTATTATCTATCCTGAACTATTTTATATAAATTTCATTCTGCGCCTAAGCATGCTCTATATGCTTCTTCAACTCTGGAGCCACAGTTAGCAGCGTCTTTTTTAGTGCTGTCCAGACAAGCAGTATAAACCGCTTTTGCTTGTTGCGCTCTTTCCGTATATTTCCCAGCAACGCCATCTAAGCATGGTTTTGGATTAGATTGAGTTCTGAATGAATTAAACTCACAATCGCTTTCTTCTCGATGTTTATCAAAATCAACATTTCCTCCCTTTCTACTATAATCAAATTCGCATTTACTAGAAGCCCGAGATTGTTTAAAACCACATCTATCTAATTCATTATCTCTTTTAGAGGTGCAAACTTTACGCTTAAATTCTTCTTTTCCAATTCTTTGAGCATATTGATGGAATACTCTTTGAGAAAGCAGCTCGGTTTCGTCTGAGGTAATGATTTTATCGTCATTAGTATCTGCTTCTTTAATTGCTCTTTCCATTGCTTCCGGATGGGCTAGAGGGAAATAGGTTCCTTCTGAAAGGAAATTCCCTTCACCATCAGTGATTACTTTAACTGTACCCGAATATACTCCTGCTACAACTTTTAAGCTTACTTCAGTAATAACCCCCATTACATATCCATTCATAGAAGCAGAAGCTCCCCCCATAGGACGCTCTAATTCTCTTAATCGGTCAAATCTTTTGCTGACAGAATCATATTGGGTAGTGCTTACGGAACTAGTTACGGGTGAATCTTGAGTTCTTGCAGATTGTCCGGTGGCACATCCAGCTAATAAAGCCGCCAGTCCAGTAATAATTGCATTTCTTAATTTTGTCATTTTATCCTCATATTTGTATTTATAGCTTATCATGAACTCTTTTATATAAATCTCCTTCTGCATCTATTCCCTCATCAACGTGGGGAAAACTTTCCGGTGCAGCATACTGGAGGAATACCTTTTGAGTTAGTTGCTCGACTTCTTTGTGCGTAATTATCTTATCGCAGTTGACATCTGCTTCTTTAATTGCCTTTTCCATTGCTTCCGGATGGGCTAGAGGGCAATAGGTTCCTTCTGCACTAAAACCCCGTTTACCATCAGAAGTAACTTTAACTGTACCGGAATATACTCCGGCTATAATCTTTAACTTTACTTCAGTAATAGCTCCCATTACATATCCATTCATAGAAGCAGAAGCTCCCCCCATAGGACGCTCTAATTCTCTTAATCGGTCAAATCTTGAACTAACGGAATCATATCTAGTAGTGCTTACTGGACTAGTTACAGATGGTTCTTGAGTTCTTGCAGATTGTCCGGTGGCACATCCAGCTAGTAAAGCTACCAGTCCAGTGATAATTGTATTTTTGATACTTTTCATTTTCTTTCCTCCGCTTTTTCATAATTACATTTTATTTTTGGATTAGAAGAAGTTGCTGTAGCCTGATACGCAGTCAAATCCTCTAAAGTAATATCTCCATCATTATTGAGATCATCTGCAGGAGATAAGTAACAATCACCATTGACATCTGCAGGAATAAAGTTATCTTTAATTGTTCCCATGACCAAATATGCAATCATAGATGGAGATAATTCCCTTTTTCTTATCTTATCGCAATCGCTGTTCCACAATAAGTATTCCATTATTAGAGATTTAGCATATTCTAACGAGCCAAGCCGGCCATCTTTTTGACCATATTTCTCATTAGAACAGGGAGATTGCCAGCCATCATATCTTTGAATGGTTTTTGCTAATTCTGTGAAGCAAGTTAAGTCTTTTTTCATCAACTCTACAGAAGATAAAGATGAACAAGTGGCTTTGTCTGCTAAAGTTGGTATGGACTTACCTGCAGCATCCTTTCCTAAAGCAGGGGAGGCAGTTAATCCTAAATAAAATGTTGCCAGTCCGGTAATAATTGCATTGTTTAAGTTTGTCATTTTATCCTCATTATAGCCCATCATGAACTTTTTTATATAAATCTCCTTCTGCATCTATTCCCTCATCAACACGGGGAAAACTTTCCGGTACAGCATATTCTCGGAATACTTTTTGAGTAAGTTCCTCAGCTTCTTTATATGTAATTATTTTATCACTGTTGACATCTGCTTCTTTAGTTGCTCTTTCCATTGCTTCTGGGTGAGCTAAAGGGAAATATGTTCCTTTTGCACTAAAACTTCCTTCGCCATCAGAAGTTACTTTAACTGTACCGGAATATACTCCGGCTATAATCTTTAACTTTACTTCAGTAATAGCCCCCATTACATATCCATTCATAGAAGCAGAAGCTCCCCCCATAGGACGCTCTAATTCTCTTAATCGGTCAAATCTTTTGCTGACGGAATCATATTTAGTAGTGCTTACGGAACTGGTTACAGATGGCTCTTGAGTTCTAACTCCCGAGCTGCTAGTTGCGCATCCGCTGGCTAAGACTAAAGCTGTCAGTCCGCCTACTACCGTTCCTAAAAATCCTCTTCGAGTTATTTTTTCTATCATTTTTTTTACCTTTCCTTGTTTTTATGTATGTGCATAGCATCTTCAAAACCCCAGATGAATATATCAATTGCCCTACGTTCCCGTAGGGAGCATCCCCTCGTAACGGGCTCGCTCCTGCAAATTGATTGGGTTTTGATTTTAGGATGCTATGCACATACGTTTTTATTCGCAGTCAAGCTTTTTCTCTCTGCAGTATTTCATTAGTGGATCTTCTCTCTGCTCCAGCCTTTCCCTTCTTTTCTGCAGGTAAGTCTGGAAGTCACCTGTTAATATTTCATCACTTTCTTCAAGTGTTTCTCTCATTTCCCGAACTATTTTCTCCAGAGGATCCTCTTCTACTACTTCAACTCCCGCTCTGGGTGCCACTGAGGTATAGGCTATGGCCAAAGCTGCCAGTCCACCTACTACCGTTCCTAAAAATCCTCTTCGGCTAATTTTTTCCATCTTATTTCACCTCATTTGTTTATTTAACTCTTATGCTCTTTAAAATGGGCTTTAGTTTATAAACCTTTCGTTGTTTTATCACTTCAAAGTAAGAAATGGAATTCTTACGTTATGGTATAGTCACCCTGGCACTCGCCACGGGGTATTTGTATTTTCCCTCGCCATCATGCACCAGCAAGTCTAAAATACCAGCCCAATCTTTTAATGGTTTTTCGCTATATCCTTCTACAACGGTTCCGGTCTCATTTAGAGTTAAGTGACGTGGCGAATCCCTAATATCATACATGACCAGTACTGAACTTCCCACAGTTAGCCGCATCTTTTTCTTAAGGTCACCGGCTTTAAAGCAGGGAACATCGAATAAATCCATAGTTGCTGATACCGGTCCACCGTGGTGAGTGGCATCAGTATATATTGCAATGTAAGGAACTCCTCGCTGTGATGCATATAAAGCTAAACTATATCCCAAAGGAGCAACTTCACTAGTGCTGAACCCATGCGTAAAGTGCACTCCTTCTTTCCCTTTACTTTCTCCTACAGGAAACATCATGTCGGTTAGAACTACATCATATGGCACTTCACCAGCTTTACCTTGT
>JAGVYL010000002.1:6482-47102 GCA_018303285.1 Candidatus Woesearchaeota archaeon
TGCGATGTTCGGGTTTATCTTCCACAATCAATATCTTCAACTTTCGTGTTTCCATTTTTTATCCCTCATTTTGTTTTGCTTTTTTGTTACGTCTTCAATCATTTTTCTTTCCTTCGTTTAGATTTTGCCTGCAATAGAGAAGTCACTCCCCTTAGAGATACAAGTTACACTCTTAGCTCCCAGCCCATACTTAAATCGCACCATTAGCAAAGCAATAGTCTGTTCACAACCTTCGCATTCCCATACTTTTGGAAATTCGTATGAAAGTTTCTCGTGTTTCAGTTTTACTGCCCGATCAATCGCATAATCAAGTCCAGAACTCCTACCCGGCTCAAATAAAACTATATCTTTGCCTTCTAATGCAGAGGCTCCTTCTCTTTCAAAATACTTCTCAAAACATTCTCCGAACTCACCTGAACACCCTAAGCAACCAGCTTTCGCTGCAAAGTAAATTGTACCTTTCTCTTCTAGTACCGACAGTCCATGCATTTCAACTCTACTTTTAGCTTCGCTTATCTTTGCTTCCAATTCCCCCACGGTATATACCATCTTTGGGCTCACCCAAAAAGCTCTGGATCCGCTTTTAGCTTCGCTCATATATGCCTCAAATCTTACCACTGGTTCTGCAATTAGACACTCTCCTTCAGCAATAACTCTTTCATACAATCCTTTTTCCCATTTTTTATCCCTCCATTTTTTTTATTTTGTTTTTACAGTCGCTTGTGCTTAACATATTCATCGCATAGGCCGTCCATTCCCAACTCTAACTGAATCATCAATGCTTCAGTAGCACTTTCGCACATTCCATCAGCAACTCTTGTAAGGATCTCCCCCGACCACACCGGTTTTATTCCCGTTATTTCTTGCAGTTCTTTGATGTAGCCAGAATACTTCAAAAACTTTCTCCTCACTTCAGCCCTCGCCTCAAATGTAGATTCCATACCCTTTTCTAGAATGGCAACATATGCTTTTCTGACCATTTCCTCATCGGGCTCAAAGCCACTTAATTCTTTAATCGTTTTTACATAGTCCACAAATGCCCAAGGATGTTTTAATGCTGCTTCCAAATAACCTTTTTTAATACAGGATTCAGATGGTGCCTCTAATGCACTTTCTAACGATTTATACGTTGCAATTGCTTCTTCACGTCTTTCTGAACAGTGCCTTGCTATTGCTGCGTCTCTACGACTTAGTTCATCACTTGTCGAATATATGATTCCCTTCCACACTTGTTCATAAGCTGTTGAAATAACTTCCTGTGGGACACACGGCTCAATTTCAGTAATAGATTCTAGTTCTGCAATCAAATGCGGACCAAATCTAGCAGCTAAACGATAGAACTTCTGAATTACTTCTTCTTTTGGAGTAATTCCTGCAATCTCTTTTCTAACTCTGATATCTTCAATAAATTTTCCAAGTGGTAGATGCACACCGGAGTATTCTTCTGTTCTCATTACCAAAGAGCCCATCTCTTCCGCTTCTCTTGCTAATACCTCTAAAGTTGTTTTTCCCATTTTTTCATCCCTCCATTTTTTGTTTTTTGTTTCTATTCATTTGTTATGTCTTAGTAGTAACGTAGCTACTATTTAAACACTTGTAGTAATAATTATTACGAAAGTGCCACTAAACAGTGTATATCCCAAATAGAAACTATCTTCTATTGTTAATAGAAACATTTAAATAGTTCCGTTCTTTTGCCAGCTTATGCTCACCAAAGAAACTTTAAAAGAAGTAATCCTTTCCCAAAGGGCTTATTTAGACCGGGCAGATTTAGGCACTTTGCGTCAGAAAGAGATAACCATCGGGGGTTCTTTTGCAATATTAATTACTGGTATAAGAAGATGTGGAAAAAGCACTTTCCTCAATCAAGTGCTAAAAAAACAGAAAAAAGGATATTACCTTAACTTGGAAGATCCTCGGCTGGAAGGGTTTGAGTTGTCAGATTTTAATAAAGTAGAAACTATCTTAAATGAGATCTACGGGGTGGGGGGAGTTTACTTTTTTGATGAGATTCAGAATATTGAAAAGTGGGAGAAATTTGTAAGATATCTTATTGATAAAAAAGAAAAAGTAGTTATTACCGGTTCAAATGCCTCTCTCCTAAGTCGGGAGCTAGGCACCAAACTAACCGGAAGGCATTTACAACTAGAGCTGTTCCCTTTCTCTTATCAGGAGTTCTTAGACTTAAAGAAGAAAAGCCCGTCCGTAGATTCTTTTGAAGAATACTTTAATCTGGGTGGATTCCCGGAATATCTAAAAAAAGAAGATCCAGCCATCCTTCATGAACTGCTCTCGGATGTGGTGATGAAAGATATTGCCATTAGGTTTGGCATAAAGAACACCAATATGCTTAACAAAATTGTGATTTATCTCATTAGCAATGCGGGGAAAGAATTTTCGTATAATTCTATCAAAAATATGCTGGAAATTAAGTCGGTTCAGAGTGTTATTGATTATGTTTCCTATCTTGAAAACACCTATCTAATATTCACAATTCCCCGATTTAGCTATTCTTATAAGCAGCAGCAGGTCAATCCTAAAAAAGTGTATTCCATAGACAACGGCTTTTCTAGCAGCAATTCGGCATCTTTCTCCCAAGACAAAGGGAAAATGCTGGAGAATATGGCTTTTTTAGGGCTGCGAAGAAGATTCAGAGATATATTTTACTTCCAAGATAAAGTAGAATGTGACTTTGTTATAAAAGAAAAAGAGAAAATAACTAAAGCCATTCAGGTATGTTTTGATTTTAATGAAGAGACTAAAGGCCGCGAGATTAAAGGATTGCTCACTGCTTTAAAATATTTTAATCTTAAAGAAGGGCTTATCTTGACGTATAATCAAGAAGATGAATTCCTGCTAGAAGGGAAGAAAGTAATAATTCAACCAGTTTGGAAATGGTTACTTGAAGAGTAACTTGAAAACGAAGTGACCCTAGCTGCTTGAAGAGAATTGAATATGGAAATTAAAGAAATATTGCTGGGATTAGGAATGACTCATAACGAAGTCGAGGTATACCTAACCCTATTAAAATCAGGCTCCCTCTCTGTAAATGACATCGGAGAGAAATCCGGTCTGCACCGCCAAGTATGCTATGATGCTTTAGAACGCTTATTGGAAAAAGGCTTCGTGTCTTATGTCATTCAGAACAGTAAGAAGTATTTCCAGGCGTTAAACCCACAGAGGTTGTTAGCTTATCTGGAGCAGAAGAAAGAAGCAGTACAGCAAATTCTGCCCGAATTGCTTGGATTTACTTCCCTTCCTAAAGAAGAAACTGCCATAGAAGTAATAAAAGGGAAAAACGTAATAAGAACCATACTCCAAGATGTGATAAACACCCTGAAAAAGAACAACGGGGAACTGTTAATGCTGGGAGTAGAAGAAAGCAAGTTTCTGGAAGAAGATAAGATAGCCATCCAGCAATATCTGCGGGACTTGAAGCGATTCAATCTGAAAGAAAAGCTTCTGGCCAGCTCTAAAGCAAAGCTCTATTTTGAGGGAGAGCAGTCTGAATACCGGCTGATAGATGCTCAGTATTTTAATCCCAATCCACTTTATATCTACAACGGAAAAGTAGTGCAAGTTGTTTGGAGTAATCCCAATTATGCGGTTATGATCAACAACCATGAGATTTACGACAGCTATAAAAAGCACTTTGAGATGCTTTGGGAAATGGCTAAACCGCTGAAAAGATGAAAATTGTTCCGTTTAAAGCCTTATTGATGTTATTCCTAAAAAGTGCTAAAAGCATGGAAAGATTTATAAAGTACCGCCTTCTATAAGAGATAAATCAAGATAAACAAAATGATTTCAACTAAAATTCGAAATGCCCTTTTGGTGGGCGGAATGTACTGTTTGATGGGCAGTGGTCTGGCCAAAGCTGACCAGAATGCTTCCCTGCCAAGCTTAGAGAAGATTATGTGTATTCTAAAAGTAGACAAGCCGTCTCAGGTAGTACAACTTCCAGGAGGTTATGTAACTACCCCCCGGGCAGCTGTTGAGTTAGATATCTTAGCTAATGTTATTTCTGGTTCGATTCAAATCACTCCCAAAGTTGTTAAAGATAAATATGGAGTCTTACGCGAAATTAAAGTTTTTAATGGTACTTATCAACCGGGAAATTATTTGGAAGAGAAAAAGACTCTTTTCCCTAAAGCGGATATAGATAGAAACCATATTCTTACTGAAGAAGAAGTGCTGAGATTAGAAAAAGAGATGTATTCTTCTCGCAAAGTGCCTTCTCAATAGAGATTACCATTTTCCTCCAATAACAACGTTAACTTTTCCAAAGTTATCCTCTTCAAAATTGGAGGGAGTTGAAAAAGAGAGAGAACTGCTGACTTTATCCCCCAAGGGAACGATTAATTTGTAAGACCCGTAATTATCTTTTTCTGGAGCATATTCTGCGGATAGGATACTTCCATCCTCCAGTTTAAATTTTGCAGAGTATTCTTGTTCTTGTTCTCCCCAGTATACTCCCAATGAAACTCCTTCCGAGATCCCTGCATAAGTATCAACTCTCCATGTCTTAAAAGTGGTAAGGGGCTGCATAGTGAAATATGCTTTTTTTTCCTCTTCTCTTTGATACTGAGTTGATAGAAATACTTGATTTCCGTTATGTACCACTACGGACTTTACAGTTTCCCCTTCATAAAGAGAATATTCTTTAGCCGCAATTTTGTCTAATGCCATTCCCGCTAAAGCTGCACCAGCAAATGAACCTATTTTTTTAGGAGCATATCTTGTTTGCAGTTCAGTTTCCAAATCATCCCAAGAAACCAGCCAACTTGGTTTACAGGCCCCTCCTTCGCAAAATTTTTCCTTTTCTGATGGAAGAATCAATGGTTTAAATGGTTCTGACTTTGTAGGAGACGGGGACTTTGGTGTTTTTTGTTCCTCGGGAACTACTTTTTTCGATTTTTGTTCGGGAGGAATCAGGGAAAGTGTAGAAAAAGAACTAGTTTTATCTCCTGCTGATTTTAGTATACCACTTATCTCTCCACTAAATGACTTAACAATTTTGCTTTCTATAAGTGCTAAACCAGAGGATTCTCCGGAAGGAAATTCTAATGGATTAAAAGAACGGATGTACGCGATATTCTGCATATCTATCTTTCCAGTTTTGTAGTTAAGATTAAATTTTCCTTTTGAGTCCGCTTCATTCAACCCTTCAAACCCCACTCCCAGATAAACATACTCCGGAGTTTCTTTTTTTAACGGATCAGGATCCCAAGTCTTGACAGAAGCCAAATAGATTGCTCTGGCTGTGGCGATTCCTTCAACTGTGATTCCTTCTTCTCCCAAAGTGACTTTCGTTCCTTCAAAAAGAGATTCTACTTCAGTAAGATGAAAATCGCGCATTCTTGCCCCGTTGGATAAAATGAATTCATTAGCATTTCTGATTTCTATCGGACCTTGTGCTTCGCTCAAGTCAAAAAAATTATCCTCAAAAGAAAATCCTTGATCAGAACTTCCTTTCCAAATAGAAAATCCTCCGCCCCCCAAAGCTTTGATAATTGTTCCTTTAAGATTTTTATCTTTAAGATTTAAAGTTATTCCGTTAGTAATTTCACCATTAGAGTAGATGGTATGACCTTGACTTAGATCTAGGTTCATCAAATCAGGATGCATCTTTTTGATGGCTTGTTGAGCCAGAGGATATTGACTAAGATCTCCTGCTAATTCTAGATTATCGCCTTCCATCCATTGATCTATATTTAATGCAAGAAAATCAATTTTATTTTCTGGTGGCGCAAGAAGTGTTTCCGTCTCTGCTGCCAAAGTTCCATAAGTTATGATAAAGAAAACAAATAGATAAAAATTTATTTTTCTCATTTTTGTTCCTCAACGGCATTTATTTTAGCAGCGAATAAAAATCTTATTGGTTGAGACTCTATCTTTGATTGATTGTCTGTAATTAAAAAGAGGTAAGTATCCTTATTAAACAAGGCAGCATCAATAAAATATCCTTCATGTAACAAAGCTAGGGGGTCTATGAAAAAAGGATGTTCTTGAATCTGAAGAGTAAGATTTTGTACAAAAAGAGAGAGTTCTTTTAATTTAATCTTATGGTTAATTTCGAAGAAAGCTACTTCTCTCTCGGATGTACCTTGGATTATTTTTATTGGCCAATTAACCTGGAATAAAACTGTTTGTTCTCCGATTTTAGCGGTAGTTTCCAATTTTCCTATTTGCACATTTGTTAGATATGCTATGTTTTTATTTAGTCCATTCCCATTTAAAACAGAATAATTCTTGATACCTGCTCCTGTTGCACAAGAGGGCAGATGTTCCTCAATCATTTCAGCGAGATACTCTTCCATCTCTTCGGTTGAAGGGGTGGTATCCGCTCCTAAATAATGACCATAATTAGCATTAAACATCTCGCCTTCAAAGTAAGGAAAAAAAATAGTATCCCTGCCGCCGAAATAACCAAGATTCAATAAGGCTTTCCCGCTAACTTTTTTTAAACATTTATCTAGTGTCATCTTTATTTTCTCTGATTCTGCATTTAAATAAATAGTATCTTCGACTTCGTTCTGATGTTTAAACCTGGTTCCAATCAAAGATAAAATTAATACTAGTGTGAGAACTATCACCCCCCCAATAATTATAAACATCGTCACCTGCCCTCGTTTCTTGGTCATATAAAGCAGGAAAGAAAAGTAGTATTTAAAGATAATCCTGCAGATTAGTAAAAAATATGTAATCGGTCTATAATTCTCAGTTTACTCTGATGGATGTGTGAGGTGAAAAAGTTGCTTCTTCGAACGGGGAAAAAGCGACTAACTAATCAATCATCTTAGAACTGCTTTAATTTTATGTGTAAAAAGTTCCGCTTGATATTTCTTAAACAATATCTCAATCTTTTCTTTAATTGGTTTTTCTACAGTAGAATCTATCTCAAAAAACCAAACACTGCTTTTATCTAAATTTGCCCCAAAAATCCTCCGTGAAAAACTATACCATTTTCGTTGATGGTGTATAAATATGTCCGTAAAATCCATTTCAGTATGGTCACGAGTTTCGTGATATACTCTATTGCCTCCCAGTTCAACTTTTCCCTCAGCAAACAAAGGGGTGATCTCTTTGGCAATTTTTTCCATAATTGAAGCTACTGCCACTCCGGGGGCTCTTTTATGTTTATCCATCCCTCCTAACATGTTAATTAGTTTTGCGGTCATGTTCTTTTAATGAGGATTTTTTCTTTTATAAACTTTGTGTGCTTTCGATTAAGTCTCTACTAAACGTCATCTTTAAATATTAGTTCTTTTTCTCTGTTTTTAGAGGTGATTATTATGTTGAAATGTGAATTATGTTGGTCGGATAAAGTGGTCAAAAAAGGGATGAGGCATAATGCTTCAGGATCGAAACAAAAATTTTTCTGTCACGATTGTAAAAAGTGGTATGTACATGATGATGGGTTTAAACGGATGAGAATCAAACCAGAACATATCGTGCGTGCTCTGCACGAATATGGAGATGGAGCATCACTTAAAAAAGTGAGAGAACATCTCAAACAGCATGATAATGTTCAAGTTACTCTATGGGCAATACGAAAATGGATAGTAAAGTATGCTCATCTCCTAAAAAAAACGAGCAGAAACTCGGTACTCCAACGATTAAGGGGCGTATCCACTTCGATGAAAAATATACCCGTGTCAGAGACCATTGGGAATATAGGCTAACTGCAATTGATAGTAAAACAAAAATGGTTCTTGCTGAAATTGTCGTTGTAGAGAGAACACTAAAAGCATGCGTTGCATTTCTCAAACAAATTAAAGATTGGTGCTACAAACAGATGCTAGAGAAGTACAGAGAAGAAATGAAGAAACCTGTCAGTAAAAGAAAATTGATTATTTTTGTTTCAGATAAATTTGGAAATTATACATCTGCATGGAAAAAATTGTTTAATAGGATCACCAAATTGCGATTTGGAGTTCCAATCGCCTGTAAAAAATTTGGATTGAAACATAACAACAATAGTGTCGAACGGCACAATCGAGAACTGAATAGAAGATTTGATGCCCTCAATGTTTTTCAAACGCACGAGGGAGCACAAGTAACCTCAACAATGTCCAAGATATTGCATAATTATGTCAATCCTCATAGTATGCTTCATGGAAAAACGCCTGCAGAGAAAGCAGAACTTATTTTGCCATTGGGAACAAATAAGTTGCTGGGAATGATAGAATTAGCTAGAAAAGCGGAGATGACGACAAGTTGACTTAATCCTCCCTCCAGTATGTGCATAGCATCTTCAAAACCCTAGATGAATATATCAATTGCCCTGCGTTCCCGCAGGGAGCATCCTGTTGCAGCAGCAACATTGAGAGACCCGCAGGTCGAACTTACCTCGCAACGGGCTCGCTCCTACAAATTGATTGGGTTTTGACTTTAGGATGCTATGCACATACTCCCTCCAAACTGCCTAAACAATCAATCCAGAGCTTTCCCCAGAATCTTATTGGCAACATACATTCCATAAATATATGAATCTTCCATCCCACAAATATTATTATCTCCAATAAGAAACAGCTTCTCTCCTTGAATAAAGTCAATAATATTGCTTCCACCGATATGAAAAGCAGGATTCCAAAATATATGCTTAATTATTTTATGGTTGAAGAAATATTTACCAAAATCTGGTTTTGCTTCTGTGGTATAAAACAAATAAGAGTTATCTTTCTGGTGGGCAATCGCCAACATTCTATTTTGATCCTCAAATAAGTCCTCTTCTCCTTTATTCCAATCTGGCTTAATTCTGCCGGATAGATGAAACATATGAGCTTTTGCTGTTTTTCTCAAATGAGTTTTTAACTTCAGCAGCTTCTTGGATATCTGCGGCGGTGTAGCAACAACCAAATACTCGCAGAAATAACTCTTCTGTTTTTTTGTGAGCACTTCATATCTGTTATGGTCATGGTCATATTGAATCTTTTCAACCGCGTCTCTTACCCATTTATCTTTGATTGATTTCAGCACTTCATCTTTCTTAAATTTAAATTCATAAATCGGAACTATCAGCGGTAAAGAAAAATGCAAGAAAGTAAAAGCGTTAAGATTTTTCAGAGGAGTGAAAGTGGTTCCATGCAGCACTTCAGCGAGATAATCATAGACAATCTCTTTGATTTTATTTTTTTCAATAAATGATTCAGCATCGGAATTATATAAGTCCCAGAGATAAGAGTCATTTTTCAGGCAAGTTACCTGTGAGCCATATACTGATTTCTGTTTAAAGAGCTCATAATGCTTTTTGAATTTTCGCAGGATTAGAACCAATCTTATTAATTGAGCCAAATGTGTAAACAACTTCCTATCAAGTATATTGTAAGAATGGTTTGACTTACGAAACATTAATTTGGAAGGGCTTATTCTTCTGCCTTTGTTCACCCAAGAAGCAACATTATGATAAATGCTCATAACATAATAGGCTCCATATTGAACCATCCCATTTTCTGAACTTATAATCCTCCCTCCGATATCTGGACTAATTATCCTGAATTCAGAGCTGTTCTCGGATAATTTATGTGCGCATCCTATCCCGGATATTCCTGCACCGATGATAAGTGTTTTATAGATCTTCGGAGCCATACATCTCCTACACTTTTAAGAAGATTATAAATTTATCTGCGTCTCGTATGTATTAAGTCTCTTCGGGACAGGGGGTTCAAAATTGAGCGAATAGAATCTGCCTTCTGACTGACTGTTTAAGTCGGGCAGGCCTATTCCGCCTCCCTGTCCCCGACTTAATACATACGCAAGAAATATCTAAAAATAGGAAGGAAGTGAAAGCTAAAAATGACCCGTCAACCCGTCGTCGCTGGAATGTTTTATCCCAAGAATCCTGATGAGTTAAAACAGATGCTCAGCTCTTTCCTGGAACAAGCAGAAGAGATTAAACTGAAAGAAAAACTGCGGGCTTTAATCGTTCCTCATGCCGGATACATCTATTCTGGAATCGTGGCAGCACAAGGGTATAAACTCTTAACCAAGAACCAGTTCCAGAAAGTAATTTTGCTTGGTCCTTCACATTATGTGGCTTTCTATGACGCGGCTATCGCGGATGAAGATTTCTTAACTCCATTAGGGAAAGTAAAAGTGGGAGAAATCAATAACTGGATTAAAGAAGGATTGGTGGAAGTATCTTCTGAAGCACATACTAAAGAGCACAGCCTGGAAGTGCAGCTGCCGTTCCTGCAGGAAACGTTAGGAGATAGGTTTGAATTATATGCTTTAGTATTAGGAACGGTTAATGAAGCTAAATTAGCTAAATTTATTTCCGAGAAATTGGACGAGGACACTATTGTGGTGGTCAGCTCTGATTTAAGCCATTACCTGCCCTATAATAAAGCCGTTCTAAAAGATAACCAAACCCTCAACAACATTCTGAAAGGCGATGCGGCTAATTTAGATGCCTGTGGCAGAATTCCCATTAAAGTATTGATGCATTTAGCTGAACTGAAAGGCTGGAAGCCCAAATTATTGGACTATCGCAATTCTGGTGATACGGCTGGGGATAAAGGAACGGTGGTGGGGTATGCGAGTATGGCGTGGGTGGAATAAAATCTACGGAATACTTTCCGCTGCCTAAGCTGTCCTTTCCAACATAATCGCAAACCCAACTGGCTCGGTAGGCTCCACAACCGGAGGCGATCCAAGCTTCGTCGCTCTTGTAATAGTGGTTAACCTAGATGGCACTAGTTTTATATACTTTGTTTTTCTTTACCAGAAATATGTTTAAAAGAGGTCAGATAACAGTTTTTATTATAATCGGGATAGTGGTGTTATTCATAATGGTAGCTCTCTTATCAACCTACTCTACTATTTCTCTGAAAAAGACTACTGTCTCTGAAGAGGGAGTGTTGGATGCAAGTAATATTGCCGGCCCGATAAAAAGTTATGTGGAGTCTTGTTTGGAAAAAACTACCCAAGAGGCTATTTTTGAAAATGGGCTTAAAGGGGGTTATTTTCAGCTTCCCGAAAGATCTACTACTGAATACTTAGATAATCTTCCTTATTATGTTTCTCTTGGAGAAAGTTTAATCCCAAACCAAGAAACTTTAGAACAAGAAATACAGAACTATACAAATTACTTTCTCTACCGGTGCTTGAAATTTGACTCTTTTAAACAAGAAGGATATAATATAAGTTACGTTGCTCCACAGACAAAAATTATTATTAAGCCCAAAAAAATTATGGTCACTTTGGATATGCTTGTAGAAATCCAGAGAGATGCTTTTATCACTCAAATATCTAAGTTTGTAGTAGTGATTCCCAATGACCAGCTTTATGCTGATTTCCAGAGCGTAATAAACGTGCTCAATGAAAGCCAAAGAGGCATGTTTTGTCTTAGTTGCATAGCCACAGAAGGGAAAAAAAACAATCTCACTTTTGTTATCAATTCTTTAGGTAACAACACCCACATAATCCGGGTTGTAGACAATGATTATGTCTTTTATTTAGAGCCTTATATCTTAAATTTTGTGGTTAACTATGGTTAAAAACAGTTGGGTTTGGCTAGCAGTATTTTTGTGTTTAGTTGCAACACTCTCAGCTTTAGATGCCCCTACTTCAAATGATCTTAATGCATTTAATCCGAATAATCCCTCCGTTTTCGACTACACTAATGGAGATTATTCTACTATTACTGATTGGAGCAAAGCGGATTGGAACCAAGTAAGATGGGAGAACATTCCTTGGGGGACTACAAGCTCTAATTCGAAATTTTGGGAGAGCATTCCTATAGATAAAGTTCCCGATATTCCTGAAGACAAAATAAACTATATGTTATTAGGAGAGAATCAGAGAAAAGCACTTACTACTAACCAAATTGCGGTTAACTTAGATAAGATTGAGAATCTTGCCACGGATGTTAATCCAGATAATGCTCGGGAAGCAGTACTTCAGAAGGCAGGCATATTGGTGGAAAGCTTTGGACAAGGAACTCGGGTGGAACAAGGAATGTTGAAATCAACTACTGGAAAAAAAGACCGGCTGGATTTAGGAAAAGTCTCTTCAGAGGGGAAATACTCTCTTAAATCGGGATGGATTGTTACGGTCACAGAAGAGGGGGAAATTTTAGTAAGCAAAAAAAGCCGACCAATGGAAGGAAGTTCCCTAGAGGAGGACGTTCCGGTAGAAGAAAAAGATTTTTCGCCCCAAGATTCTTTTACTCTTGAGAGAGTGGATGTTCAACTGTCTAACGGAAGGGTTGTTCGCCAGGCGAGGCAGCTTAGTTACAAAGAGGAAGAATATTATGTGCCTGAAGGGAAAGAAGCTTATGTTGACTTTTATAAAATTGGTTTATCTGCTAATGAAGGGGATGAATTAGATCGGTATCTTCTTGAAGACGAAATTAAAGAAGGAAAGATACAGCCCATTACAGTTTATTTTGATGGGAAAGAACACTCGGGAGATTATGTTTCTTTAGGAGAAAAAGAAGTTTCTTTAGGAAGCACCAACAAAGAAGAAGTAAGGTTAGCACCGCAGCCGGGGAATGAATTCTTTTTGATGATAAAAAGAGTCTATGAAAAAGATGATGAAGAGAAATTGATACCAAATCGTTTCACTTTGGTCCCTGATGAGCGAGACACCCTAGAGATTACAGTTAAACCTGGAGCCAGCATACTAATAACAAATCGCAAAGAGGACAATTTAATTCCATTAGTACAGAGTACCATTAGTGGTAGTGGTAGTGTAGAAATAGTAACTGGTCCCGGTAGCAAGATAGAAGACATCACCAAAGGGGCATCATATGATTTGAAATCTGCGGCTTGGGGAGATGTTAGTTTGATGAACGGAAACAGCGTTCCTTTAGAATTTATTCCAACTGATAGAAAATCAAGAATATTAATTACTTCTTCTAATCGCCTGGCAGCAATAGACTATGATGATGTTAGCCGCTTTTACGCAACTACCGCTGCTGGACTTAAAGTAACAAACAATCTAGATTTTAACTTGATAAAAACCGAAGACGATGTGGCAGTAAGATTCCCAAATTTAGAGTTTGCAAGAAAAAATATCTGGACCGGGGAGACAAATCCAAAGAATTATCCCGTAATCAGCCCAAATCTCGCTCAGCTGACTATAGAATGGCTGGAAAAAAATCCGAAAGTTGGCATTTTAAAAGGGGTATTTTTTGCGGATACTTATAATGCGGCTAATATTAATGATCCCAACAAACCGGGTTATATAATAATTGGAGATAAGATTTCTGAAGAAGAGAACTTAAAGATGACCGGCGTACGAGAGATGAAAACGGTCTTCGAAGTACTAAACCACGAAATGAACCACATGCAAGATACTTACGTTAAAGTAGAAGAGAATAAATTGAATGGAAAAGAGAATCCCACTTTAAATGAAGTTTATAAAGAACTCTATGAGGACTTTGGAAAACAACTTACACTGGAGAAAGGGTTCCAACTATTCTTGAGTGAACCTTCACCACCGATAACACTAGGCAACCTTAAAACTAGAAGAGAAGACATTGCTACTGTTCTGAAAGCATTGGTTGATGATAATGTTGATAATGTCAAGAACGCAGCGAATGCGCTTCAGATTACAGAAGAAAAATTTCGAAAAGAGATTATGGAAAATCCGATTATTAGTCGTGTCGCAAAAAAAATACTTACCACAGAAGGATTAGAAGTGAATGGAAAAATAGTATTACTTGAGTTTAATGAGAATTATGACAAAGCTACTCCTGAAGAAAAGAGTAGTGTTGCTGCTGCTTTTGTGAGTGAAAAGCTACCTGCTTTATCCTTCCTGAAGATTGATGATACTAACCTCCAGTCAGCAGTAAGAGAAATAATTCCTTTAAAAGAGGGAGAATACGCACTTCACGCCTATCTATTCGAAGAAGGTAGATCATACGCCGAAATGGGAACTGTACCTTTAGAAATTCCACCTAATCGGGTAGCGATGTCTATCGCCAGCGGCAATGAATTTCTACGTAAAGCCACCCAAGTTGCTTACGATGTTGGTAAGATAGATCAATTAGAATACCAACAACGAATGGGCTTTTATTGTGATGTTTTTCCTCAAAATTGTGGTAAGTGTATTGTTTACAAGCGCACTTGCAAGCCATAATCTTCTAAGCTAATAGCCGTAGCAAATGGTAAAGATTTCTTTCCGACTTAAAAGATATTCTCTAAATCTTGCATACAAGTTGGACAAAAAGTACCATAAATCACTTTCTCCTCCTGGCCAAGAACACGGCCTAAAAAGTCAGCCTTCTGCTGCACAAAAGAAGTATGGCTTTGCATTACGCATTCATTAACACAATGTCTTCCAGCAGGAGTATACTTTACATTTTCTATTCGTTCATTTGGGATTAAGCCTAAAATATGGCCCATTTCATGCATAGCTAAACTTCGAATATTTTGGCAGGCATCTTTTTTTTCTCCATGTCTAGAAGCATAAGTTGAGATTACCGCCGCTTCTCCCGATGCAGCCAGGCCATTCAAAAAAATAGTTTCCCCATTGACTTCAATATAAATTTCCTCGTGATGCACCAAGATTTCATAAGGCTTTTTTTTCCAGCTGTGATGGCTTCCTTTGTCTCGTGGTGCTCTTTCACTTAATGCAGAAAGAAGCGCTGAAGCGTTGAGCAAACCTTTTCTTTCACTAGCAATTCTTCCTTGTTCAATATACCAATCAACACTCTGATGAGGTTTTAAAGAACCATCTGCATTTTTGTGCTCTTCCGTTTTCCAATCATACAAATTAACCAAACCATTACTCCCTGCCGCGGTTAGCATAAGAACACTGTAAATACCATCCATCACCGCTTTTCTTTCTAATTCATAAATCCCTTCCTGGTCCATGATACGAACAGGTTTAATCATTTTTAACTTTCCTCGGTTTAATCTGTCTCATTCTTCCATCTTTTCGTAATCAAAATCTACGGAATACTTCCCGCCGCCTAAGCTGTCCTTTCCGATATAGTCGCAAACCCAACTGGCTCGGTAGGCTCCACAGCCGGAGGCTGCCCATATCTCATTTCGGTGTTCTACAATTTCATAAAGATCCTTATCTAATCGGTTCAGTTCCGGGCTGCCATCATAATACTTGGACTTCCACTCGCAGGTGTTTCCAAATGCATCTTCTAACTTTTCCACTTTAGCCATGCATTCTTTTAGCTTTGCATCCTGGCATCCGCTAGTTAAACCCATTAGTACAGTTGCAATGGAGATTATTGATTTGTTCATTTTTGTTCCAAGTCGCCTGGCTCTTTAGGGAAATGATACTTTTTGGTCAAATCTATCACTTCATCAAATGCTGATGCCATTAGTCCTTTGAATTTATTTTCCCTTTGGGGCGGAGTGAACGTTTCCCTGCCTCTATCTGCCATGTTATAACTTCTTCCTAGATACACTTCATCCGGGGAGACATACCAAAACATTCCCGCTATCATCTCTTCACTAGGGGCATAAGTTCTTCGATGTGTGGCAAGCGCGATATCTCTTGCAATATTATCATCACCTGCGCCAGTCAAGCATGAAGCCAAGACTATAGTTGCATCATCAGCCAAAATTTGGTCTAATGGTCCCAGCCATTCACCCATGGTATCTTTTGAGATAAAATATGCATCATCACCATAACCATCTACAAGCATGAGGTTCTGCAGGCCATGCAGATGGAAAGTTATATTTCCTGCCGTGATGCCTCTTCCGCGCAAATATGTCAAAATCTCGCCTAATTTTTTGTCTTTTCCTGGTTGAATTGCAATAGGCGCATAATCTTTTAATTCACGGAGTGCATAATCATCGTTTGTTTCTGGCTCTATCATCATTCCATTAATCTCAGGCTCCCGAGTTAGAACATAAATTGCCGCCGGCTTTTCTTTGGGGTGCTCGATAGTGTGGATGGTGCGTTCCAATAATTCCGTAGAGAACCACCCGAATTGTATAATCCCTAAATTATAATAAAGTAATGCCGGATTGCTTACGGTTTCAATCCTCTCAAAATTTTGTTTTTCCACTAGATTGGAAATTTCCGGTGCAGGAACACTTTGGAACCCTTTGCTTTCTAATGCTGATAAGCGATAAGAAATATTAACCATATCGGATGAATCTGATAATAATCCTATCAGTGCTATATATACATCTATTCCATTGGTTTTGCCGATCATTTTCTTTAGCTTAGGAACATATTTTTCAGGCACTTCACCCAGACATAAGGCTAACACTTCCTCAGGATGTTTTTTTAAGAAATTCCAAGCATACTTTTCGTTATCTTTTGAGAATAATCTCTGAAAATAATCTAAATTGTGCTTGATTTTAGCTGGGGATACTTCTGTTAATCTCTTTTTTAAATGCTCATAATTTTGTACAACATAATCGATATCTATTCTGAAAGCTAAACCGGAAGCTAGACTGAGGGAATCACTAATTTGTCTGGATACCTGGTTTAGGTCCGCTGTAAATTCTGAATCACTGCATACTTTAACATATTTTCTTGCTAGGTATCTTGACAAGTCCCGAGATTCATATTCGGATCTTTTCTCATTGGCCACATATTCTTCTACAGATTTTAGTTTCAATTCAAGTGTGGTGCTTTTACAATTTTCTCTGGCTTTAGCTTCAGCTGCTTCAAAAGAGCTTATGGCTGCATCAGCAGCGTCGGTAGAAGTATCCTTTTCAGTGGATTGTACATTCGGATTATCAGGCGGCGTTTGGGCATGTGCATAATTTGGCCCTGATGCTAGTATAGTGCCCATTATTCCCAGCCCAATAACTGGCTTAACTAAAGCTCGGGTTATTTTTTCAAGTGTGTTTTTTGTCATTTTACCTCTTCTCGTAACTGTTGTCTATATCGTTCAACCAGTGGAGCTAAAATTTTTTGTCTCTTATACTCCAACTGCTCTAAATTCTGTAGCACGGGCTCGTTCAAGCGTAATCTCATGGGGGCAGTAGTGATTGGCCCCCTATAACCGTCAACCAAAGAATCAATTACGGCGGCAAACTGTTCTTCCATCTGAGAATCATGATATAAATTAAATGTAGTTTGCGCTCCGAGAGCTAATCCAGATGAAATATTTCCATAAATAATAAGCAGGTCAACATAAGATACAAGTGCCCGGTCTATTCTCTCGGCCAGAGCAGGGGAGATTTCTTCATTATTTTGGGAGGTTATATTGTCAACCATTGAAGAAAGTAAATCCATATACTCTTTTTTTGTTTGTTGATAGCGAGTTAGGTCAAATAGTTTTCCTCGAGCTAGAGGATTATCGATTGGTTCTACTTTTGGACAGGCGGGGGATATTTTAGATGATTGGTGATAAATTATCTTTGCTTCTTCTTTGGCACATTCTCCGGCATCAACAGAAGTTTTAACTATCTTTGCAGCGGCGGTATATTTTTCTTTAGTACAGTTAGGAAACATTTTTTTGTAGGCATCACGCGTGGCTTTAACTGCGTCTGAATTAAAATCTACCCCTAACTCTTGCAAAATAGCAGTAAATTCTCGGTCATATTTATCTAAAGCTAAGAACTCTTTACAAAGCGACAAGTCATGGATCTGCTCTCCAACCTGACTAAAGATTTCTGCAGTTTTCTCCATCTTAATTTGTAATTGGCGAAAGCTTTCTGCATCAGGCATCTGTAACCTTTCATCAATTGCTTCAGCTAATTTTTCTTTTGATTCTTTTGAAAGACTTGGATAGATATGATGCCCTAATTCATGTTCTAAAGAATCAGTCTGACACCGGGTATAATCTAGAGTGCAACGGATAATAATCTTATTTGGCAGGTAACTACAAGTTAAGATGGAGTTAGTAGTTTCTAATTCCACTGTCAATTCTGATTGTTCAATCTCTTCAGCAATCACGGGAGAAAAATCTTCTGCCCTTCTTTCAAGATCTGCCTGTGCTTTTAATCGATTCTCCTCTTCTATTGTTGGTTGGACTATTTTGGGTGTGTCTGGTTTAACAGCTACTTCTGAAAGATTACATCCAGCAACTGCTGTGACAATCAAAGAAGATATGATCTTGGGTAGGCTCATTTAGTTTTCTCCGCTTTTTTATTTCTCTTTAGGATTTATCATTTCTTCCATTTCCAAATATTTTACTGGTGGATTTGTTATTAAGTCCACATCAGTTCCTTCTTTAAGTCCAATCCAAGCCGGAAAATCACATCTACGGTCTTCCTTCCTTTGAAAAGACATAGACTTCGCACGATAAGTGTTAAAGACAACAGAGAAATTCTTTCCGGCAGTAGCCTGAGAAAGGAAATATCCCAACGGATTTCCACAACCTATCTCTGTACGACATTCACCTGTGCTTCTTGGAGAACATTTTTTAGATGAAGGTTGTTCTATCGCATGCCATGCACCAAAAAAGAGAATTACTTTTGATTCGGGATTATCTGAAAAAACTTTCTTCTCCAGATTGTGGTAGATTTGAGCATCTCGATTAACTACTTTTCCTTCTATTTCATCTGGTCCGTCATGACAATCATGAGAATCAATAGCGTACACTTTAATCCCTGCTTCTTTTGCTTTATGTAAAAAGTAGAGGAACCCTTTACGCATACTATAAGTTTCTTTAGAGAACTGCTCATCGCTGATCTCCCCTTCTAAAAAGCGGTCTAATATTGGTTGGCTGTGATAGTCTAATTCTACTCCTAAGTTATTGTACCCTCTCGTTTTCAGTTTTGCCAGCAAATCACCTGCAAAATAATCATCTGCATCAACATCATGAAATTCACCTAAAATAAGGGTTTGGCTTTGTTCAGCTTGTTTGAGAATAGTTTCCTCTAAATCTGGCGTTTGCTCATTTTTTTTAAGAACAATTATTTGTGAAGGGCTAAGACTAGTCATCTCTAAGTTAGAAGTAGCGCATCCGGCTAACGCAAGAGCTAGACTTGCTCCTGCAATTAAATGTTTTAGACTCATTTTCTCTTCTCCGTTTTTTCATAATTACATTTTATTTTTGGATTAGAAGAAGTTGCTGTAGCTTGATAAGCAGTCAAATCTTCTAAAGTAATATATCCATCATTATTGAGATCATCTGCAGGAGATAAGTAACAATCACCATTGACATCTGCAGGAATAAAGTTATCTTTAATTGTTCCTGCGACCAAATATGCAATCATAGATGGAGATAATTCACCTTTTCTGACCTTATCGCAATCGCTGTTCCACAATATGTATTCCATTATTAGAGATTTAGCATATTCTAACGAGCCAAGCCGGCCATCTTTTGGATCAGCTTTTTCACTCGAGCAGGGAGATTGCCAGCCATCATATCTTTGAATTGTTTTTGCTAATTCGGTGAAGCAAGTTAAGTCCTTTTCCATCAACTCTACAGAAGATGAAGATGAACAAGTGGCTTTGTCTGCTAAAGTAGTCTTAGAATAAGCAGGAGCATCTGCCAAAGCAGGCGAACTAGTTAACCCTAAATAAAATGCTGCCAGTCCAGTTATGATTGCCGTTTTTATGTTTACCATTTTGTGTTATCTCTTTATTTTTTAAGTTATCCTCATTCTGTGCTTAAAATCTCTCTAGTTTATAAACTTTTTGTTATTTTTATCACTTTAGAGTAGTCTCCAAACAAAGAGGACTGAATCTGTCATTTTTCTCTCATTCCAGCACTTCCATCATGTGTCCCAGCAGCTTGTACGTTTTTACTCTTATAGATTCCTGCGTTTTCCATCCTGCTCTGTACCATAACACATGTTTTGACAATTTACTTCCTACTTTTCCGCGAGGGTCATCATCTAACCTCAACGTTTTAGTAGTAGGCAAGCCTTGATAGACATCTAATGCTGCATGAACTGTTCCGTCCAACATCCTTTGCGTAAGCGCCATCTGATCTACCGCGTTGCCGTCACTAGTGTTGATGAAGTATGTTCCTGCTCGCATCAGTCCAATCCTCTCTGCAGAGATAAGCCCTTCTGCTTTATGCGCTTTCACGTTTACAGAGACAATATCACTTGTTTCTAACAAAGTGTCTAGCTCTATATATTCATAGTCTACCGCTTTCTTTGTCGGACCAGCATATTGAACTTTCATACCTAAAGCAGCTCCAATTTGTGCTACTCTCCCGCCAATTCTACCCAATCCTACTATTCCCAACTTTTTACCTCTCAATGTTTCATCGTAATGGGAAAGGCTTTGGACATCAATCGCTTTATCTTTTTTGATAAGTTGAATCTTTCGTTTTACTGTTTCACTTACTTTATTAGAATCATATACAATAGTTTCGTGAGTGGCTAAGTACTTGTAAAATTCTGCACTACTTTCATCAATAGTTACTACTCTGTCCACTTTTATCTTAAAGCCCTCAGCCAAAACGGATTCCAAGTAATCTAAGCTCGTTTGTTCACCCAGTATTCCCACACGTTTCCCTTCCAGCAATTGTTCAGGCAGGATTTCATCTAAAGTCTTATCGTTAAAGCCGCCATAATGTTCCTGCGATCTTCCCAACTTATGAAATTGGTGTGAAAACTTGCCTCTGCGAGTACTTCTCTCGTTGAGGTGTGATTTTCTGTAGCGAGTAAACAAGCTGCTAAGAACGCCAATGGCAATATCCTCATCAGTCTCTGCTTTTTTATCTGTCTTTTTGGTTCTCTCAATTAATTTTACTAAGCCATCAAACTCTAGTTCTGATACTGCATCCGTCCCGTAATCCTGAACGCAGTTTGTATATATCCTTGCTTTACGTGTTTTCTCTACATCTAAGCGATGTTCAAATTCATGGGTCCAAGTGATAATGGCTTTAGTTTGACCATCCTCTACTAATTTATCTAAAACCGTCCCAGGGATGTTCGTCCAGCAGGTAAGCACACAATCAGCTCCTTTCACTCTGTTGTACAAGCACTGTGCAGAAACATCTTCTCTTAGTCCGGCTTCAGTCCAACATTGTGCTGTTTTTAATCTCTCATGCAATTCTGGAGTAATTCCTTCAAAACTCTCCGGCAAACTAGACGGCCAGATAATTATGTTCGCATCAGTTGGAATCTCATAACTTTCTGGAACCACCCACTGCTTACTCGCCTCATCATAAGTCATAGGGACTCGTTCAATTTTAGGCTTCTCAACTAACTGTTTAAGTACGGCTTCGTGCTCAGGATAGAAGATTATTGTATCCAAAGCCACTACTTTTTTGAATTTTTGTACCGTTTTCATGTGATTGCCTCCGTGTTTTAATCTTTGTTTATCACTATAAAGTAAACACAGAGGTTACTACTTTAATATTTGTTGTCTTATTGATAAAACGACAAGTTTAAAAAGTCCAAGATTATTCTCTCATAATGGACATAAAAATCATCAGTGATAATTTTGATCTTACTAAAACCGAAGTAAACATCTATCTCTCGCTTCTTGAGCTAGGTGAAGCTACCGCAGCAGAGATTGCCTTAAAGAACGGCCTAAACCGAACCTTTACTTACGATCGAATTGACAAACTATTAAAGAAGGGCTTGGCAAGCTATTACATCAAAGATGATAAAAAATACTTTAAGCCTGCTGATCCTTCCCAACTCATTGCTCTATTGAAAGAACATCAAGAAGAGATTCTGTCTAAGCTTAAGAAAAGAGAACAACAAGTTCAAGAGCTAATCCCCACACTGCAAAAATTTCAGAAGCCTAAAGAAAAAGTGCCATTGGTAGAGTTGTACTCCACCAAGAAAGGCATTAAAACTGTGCTTAATATCGCTTTGCGGGATAAAAACGAACTTTATATTCATGGGTCAATCGATAAATTCGGTGAAACCATGGAGCATTATTATGAAATCTGGAATAAGCAGCGAGCAGAAGCAAACATAAACACTAAAGTCTTAACTGCAGATACCATTCAATTAGACCGTGCCGAAACTGATTTTCTTGCCTCGGAAGAAAACGGGAATTCTACCACGTTCATCTTTGGGAATAATGTGGTCATTGTCTTATGGAGCCAGTTTCCCGTAGCCATTAGAATGCAAAGTGCAGAACTAGCTAAGAGCATGATTAAATCCTTTTTTACCTTATGGAATCGAGAAGTGAAGATTTATAGCGGAGTACAGGGAATACAACGAGCTTATTGGGAATTAATATCTGGCAAAGCTAAAACTTATCGAGGTTACGGCTATTCCAAGCAGCTGGCCAACATTTACACCACTGAATTCAGTAATGCCTGGCATGTAGAGCGATTGAAAAATGGTATCGATAATAAGATAATTTCGTTTGACGATACCGCTTCCAGAGAATATTTTGGACCAAGAACAAAGAAGATCGGCTTATTTGAAGTTAGATTCTTAGACAAAGATTTGCAAGGCCCCGTGTGCGTAACTTTCTCGGAAAACTTAGTGGTTACATTTATTTATACGGAAAAAGAATTAAAAGTAATCTTAAACAAAAACAAAGAAAGCATCGCTGCGTATAAAAGACATTTTGAATATCTTTGGAAAAGGGCGAAAAAGTAATACTATTTATTGATAATGCTCTATTCTTTTAACTATTAAACATATAATACGTTTAATCATTTACTTTCTCACTTTCGTGGATTTGTAGAGGTGTGCAAAAGAAGAGAAAAACGTTTCTTCTGCTCCACCTGATTTATTTCCCAATCAGTTTGATAACATCAATCATCCGACAGCTGTATCCCCATTCATTATCATACCACCCAGTAACTGTCACCAGATGGCCGCCCAAGACGTTTGTCAAAGGGGCATCGAAGATGCAGGAATGGCCGTTGTGTACTATATCACTGGAAACTAAGGCTTCCTCGCTGTATTGAATGATGCCTTTAAGTTTAGCAGCAGCCAACCGACGGAAGAGTTTGTTTATTTCTTCGGCCGAAGTTTTCTTTTTCACTGTGCAAGTAAACGTAGCCAGAGAACCATCTGGCACTGGCACGCGGATAGCATAACCATCCAATCTTCCTTTCAGTTCAGGAATAGCTTCGGACACAGCTTTGGCCGCTCCAGTTGTAGTAGGAACCATATTAACGGCTGCGGCTCTTCCTCTGCGTAAATCTTTGTGGGGAGCATCGACTAACTTTTGGTCCGCAGTATAAGCATGAGCAGTGACCAGATAGCCGTTTTCAATCTTGAAATGGTCATGCAAAACTTTGACCATAGGAGCCAGACCATTAGTGGTACAAGAGAGATTAGAAACGATAAAATGCTTCTTTGGCTGGAAATGATATTCATTTACGCCCATCACTAAACTGACATCCGGATTCTTGGCCGGAGCAGAGATAAGCACTCTCTTAGCTCCTGCCCGACGATGTTTGGAAGCGCCTTCTCTATCAGTGAAAACACCGGTGCTTTCTACCACTACATCAATCTTCAGCTCTTTCCAAGGCAGCTTTTCCGGTTCTTTAACCGAAAGAACTTTGATTTTCTTTTTGTTGACGATGAGAAAATCCTTGCCTGCTTCAACCGGGTAAGGAGAAATACCATGCACTGAATCATACTTTAACAAATAGGCAAGAGTTTTTGTATCTGTGATATCATTGACTGCCACCCATTCGATATGGAGATCATTGATCCCTGCCTGCAAGACTTGCCGGCCGATGCGGCCAAACCCGTTGATAGCTACACGAATCATGAATATCACCTTTTTTTTGTTTTATACTGACCGGAAAGGCGGCAGGTTTTAAAAAGGTATTTGTGATTTCATTTCCACAAAAGTTATAAATGGAAAAATAATCTTTTGAAACATGCTGGAAAAAATGGTGGAGAATGAAAAATTTTGTTTAGATACTAAAGCAAAACAGACTACGATCTCTCACGAAGGATGGCAGTACAAAGGGATGCTTAAACAACATTATTATGACACTGAGAAAAGAATCGAAGGGATTATATGTTATGATTGCATGTATGTTCCAGCATTAGACCGATATGCATGGACTAAACGGCCTTAAAAACATTGAGTTATTCTTGTTTTTTTATTTTAGCAATGAAAAAACTATCGTCACTCACTCTATTCGTGCTGGAAGTTTCTTTATCTTGGCGATAAAAAAACTATCGTCACTCATTCTATTCTTGCCGGAAGTTTTTTTATTTTAGCAATAAAAAAACCTTCCGTATCATTGTCCTGCGGCCAAATACGCAAGCACTTTTTTATTTCTGGAGAATATGTTTCTTTTTCAAACTGTAGAACGGCCGGACTGTGCTTTAAACCGTGCAGTTTTATTTCTTCCAATCTGGCTGCAGGATATTTCTCCAAAAGCCAATTGATTACTCCTTCATCTTCTTCCGGCTCTAAAGTGCAGGTAGAATAAACCAGCTCTCCGCCTTCTTTAAGATTGTTGAAAGCTGTTTCCAAAAGCTTTCTTTGCTGAGAAGCCAACCGTTTGGCCGCTTGAGGATTCCACCAGTTAAGAATGCGGGGAGATTTCATAATTGTTCCTGTACCTGTACAGGGGGCGTCCAAAAGAATCTTATCGAACTGTATGGTCTTAAAACCATAGCCAGTCATATTTGTAACTACCACATTGAGAATGCCGCTTCTCTGAAGATTAATTCCCAAGGATTTGATTCTTTCTCCGCTCAGCTCATTGGCAATGATAATTCCTTTGTTCTGCATCATGGCGGCCATCTGAGTTGTTTTACTCCCTGGAGCAGCACACATATCCAAAACAATCTCTCCTGGTTTCGGCTGAAGAACAATAGGGGGAATCATGGATGAAGCATCTTGGACGTAGAAATAGCCAAGATGATGCTCAAGCAGATTACCGATGTCTCGGCGTTCTTCTCTCTTATGGCTGATCCAGAATCCTTCCTTACACCAAGGAATAGGCTGAAGAGACCAGTTTTTTTCTATGCGGTTTTTTAATTCAGAAGCAGATATTTTGAGAGTGTTAGCACGGATAGAACGGCGAAGAAAAGAGAGAGAAGCTTGTTTGAATGTTTCCCAATCAGTTAATTGAGAGTATCTCTCGATAAACTTTTCTTTGAAAACGTATTTGCCGGCATTGGGGAAGGGGGGAAGCATTTAGAAAGAAAACGAGGAGTTCTTTTTATATTATTTTGAAAAAATAAAGAACTTATTTATTCGGTATTTATTCGATATTTATTCGGTATTTATTCTGCTTTACAAGTTAGTTTATATTTCAGGCACGGTCCACACGGGTTTTTACTGCAATATGAACCATCTTTGCCGCCCATAATTTGATAGTACCTTTCTTCGGCTTGCTGCCAAAGCCAGTCTGGAGGGTCAGTGCTTATCACTAAATCGTATTCTAACTGGGCACAAGATAAACATTTTTTGGCTTCAGGAATTGGCAACTCGCTGTATACAGAAAATATTTCTTCATAATTTCCTCCGTAAGCCCTAAATGCATACGGATAAAAACCAGTTTCTTCCCGTATGAAATGCGTATACCTGTTTCTTAAATCCTCTGCCCCCTCAATTTTTTCCTCGGTCCAATAATCCAGATTAGCGCCAATCTTTTGGATGTAGTCCGCTCTGAGGGGGGAATCCTTACTTTCTAGCATAAGAGATTTTAAATGTTCTCCGTTTGCTACACCTTTTCCCAGGTCTTGTGCTTTTCTTGCTAATTCTTCTACTTCTTCGACCATTATTTCAAAATCTTCAGAAGAACTAACATATATCTCATCCGCAAGATTAACCGCTATCGTGTTTTCTTTCATTTCAATACCTCTCGATTTAAGGATAGCTTTAAGGTGTTTATCTCCTAATTCCATAATCTGACTATTTAATTCTTTTTCAGTTATTTCTTCGGATTCAAATCTTTCTAAAAGCAATCCTTCTTCAACAAGATATTCTGGTGAATCTTTAAGATGTACCTCGGAAGCTTCTTTAGAAATTATATACCCCTTCAGAATGTGTTTAAACTCATGATCTAATGTTCCTAAAGGCGTGGTCCCAGTTCTGATTGCAGGATTAAAAGAAATAGTGGAACCGTCCATCATTCTTTCTCCTACGGATAAGGTTAACAAAGTGCCTCCGGCATTTAACTGAGTGCCAAAGTACACTTGAGAGATGTATTTGTTCAGGCTGGTTTTTCCTTTTAGCCATTGGTCTGTAGTTTGGGCTAGATTAGCTGTAATCTCTTGGTATTCTGGAGGAGTAGGATTGCCATACCCTTTTTTAAGATACTCTTCTATACTTTCTGGTGTAGCCATTCCGATAGAAAAATCTATTTGGGGGTGTTTCACCCGCAGATCATCCATAGTTTTCATCATATTCGATTCAATAAAATCAGAAACCTCCAGCCCCAGACTATTTCCCCCTATAGGTTTATCGTTTCTTAACAAAAGATATCTATTTGAAGAGCTTGTTCTAAGAAGGTCTGCGAAATTATTTGAGATCAATTCCATAGCAACACTATTCCGTTGGTCTATCGGGCCGGCCTTTCCTTCGAATGGCTTGGAAGGAATCATAGTCAGTTTTCCTTCCTGGACGTTTATTCCCATTCGGCCATTTTCTAAACTTGTTTTTCCGCCTCCGTTCTGATGCCTTAATAAAGGAGTTTTTTCCGCTTCGGCACGAGAAATAACCTCTAAATTATCTCCCCCCAAAACAGTTATAGACAGCGTATCTCTCTCATCAGGCACCCAGGTAAACTTATCTTTAATCAGCTTTCCATCTTCATCTTTCTCGTACTGCCGTTTTACCATATTGAACAGAAGATTTCCCGGTAGAGGATCGATTTTAACCGTTCCGTCTTTAGTCGTTCTGATATCTAATCCTGCATCAGAGATAGCTATATAATTACCTTCTGGTTTGATTAAAGGATTAAAATGAATATCTATCGGATTGGTCTCTGCGAGAATCTCGTAAAAATCTATTCTTGCCGTATTCCCTAGTTTCACATAGCTTTGACCATTTCTAAAACTAAGCGATTTAACGGACAGAACAGAGCCATCTTTTCCAATGTATGCTGTTTCCTCCTGTATGGTAAAACTATCTTCAAAAGAAATGCTGCTTTCTTGAATTTCCTTGAGACCGAGATGATTTATCTCTCCGTTTTCATCTATTTCTACTTCCCAGCCTTCCTTTCCGGCAAAGACTAAACTCTCCTCTTCTCCAAAAGTAGCTCTAAGAATACCGTGGACGATTTTAGCGCTCTGGCCTAAGCTTTTAACCTTGATTTGGGTTACTTTTTCGATCGCCTCTCTGGCGCGCTCTTCGTTTACATCAATCGCTAAATTGTTAATTTTTTCTAGATTAAGAACGATTTGTTCTGTGGTCGTAGCCAAACGTTGATCCACGTTAAGTTGATTGTAGTTTAGTTTATCTGCGGGGACATCGGGAATTCTGGAGGGGGGAATTTTACTCCAGATTGCATTACCCCAATCGATAGAAGAATAATCGCCGGTTTGATAATTGAACTGCTCTGGTGCATCTTTGTTCCAAGGACAATCAATATCTTCTGGACAAGCGGCAAAAGAGATAGGAAGAACTAACAAGATAACTAGTATGAATAGATTAAGTTTATTCTTTTTCATTATAACGCACCGCAAATCTCAAATGATATTTTTCCCCTTCGTGAAGATACTCGCTTTGTTCTATATCAAACAGATAGGTGTCATTACTAACAGAAAGAAGATTAACGAAAAGACCATTTTGGGAAGCTAATTCTGAAAAACAGCTTAAACAGACTTCTTCGTCTTTTTGGGATTGAACAATCTGCTTGGCCGTCTGAAAGGCAGAGTACATCTTTTTAGATGAGATTTCCGTAACAAAGGAAGAAATCTCTTTGACTTGATTATTTTTGGTGATAGTTGCCAGAAGATTGGTGTTCAGAATTATTTTTTGCGTAGTTAAGATGACCTGAGAAGAAGGTTTAGAAAAATTAATGTTATAATCGGAATCTTTGGAGAAATCAGTTACGCATAAGCCAACTAATGAATCAACGTATTTAGATAATTGCTGGGCGAGGATTTCATCTGTAGGAAAAATGTTTTCTTTTCCATTAAGATAGTAGGGGACATTTTCTGTTGATTCTAATGTTGATTTTTCCGATAGAATGAAGTAACCGCCCCGCCGGCTGTTCTCAAAGACGGCATCTTCCAGAGTTTTCTTTAGGCAAGATTGAATATATTCTTGAATTGGACCAGTGTTTAAAACGTTTGGCTCCGGCTTCTCTTTAAAGGAAAAAAAGAAAAACGCGGCAAGGATAAGAAAAAGGAAAATACCAAAAATAATAAAAATAGTAATTTGCCCCGTTTTAGCCATATGCTCGTTAAACAACGGATTACAATTAAAAATCTATCTATTTTTTACAGTAGTTTTTGCTCCGGTCAGATCCACAATTTGCGATGGGCGGCCGCGCTTCTCTCCTTCATAAATGATAAAATCCAAGCCACGCTTGATATCAGGATGGAGATTTTCATGGGAAGTCATAAACGGCTCGCCAGTGCGGTTGGCGGAGGTGGTAATAATTGGAGTATTTACTGCCGAAACAAAATCCTGCATCCAATGGCTGGGAATTCTTACACCGAGTGTATTCTTATCTAGATGGACACTTTTGGCCACGCAACTTTTGTTTTTCATTTTCAAAATTAAAGTGTAAGGGCCGGGCAGTTTACCTAACCATTCTTCTGCTTTTTTATCCACTACACAATTCTCTCTAATCCAATCGACAGAAGGAGCCCATACAGAGAAAGGCTTATCGCTTTGGCCTTTTAGTTCTCTGACTTTCTTTACTGCTTTTTCGTCTTTAGCATTACATCCCAAACCGTAGATAGTATCGCTAGGATGTCGGCAATCTGAGGAGCAGCTAATTCCAATTCATGCTTATTTAACATATCCACATAAATCACCCCAGTACCCAGCGCAAAACCACTGTTTATAAGTATTACGTATATACCTCATATTTACCTAAGAATAAATGTAAATAGTGCTAAATACAGGTTATATTGTATAGAGAAACGGATTATTTTCTGTCTTCAATCTGCTTCTTTTTCTTTTCTTCTGCTAAATGCAGATAATTTTTATCTGATACAATAGGTTTACCTATCTTCTGCTCTAGTTCTGTTCGAGTGTGTTTAGCAATATCGCCGCCTTCTTTGGCAGTGCTTACTAATTCTGGAATTCCTTTTGCTAATCTTTCTAAACAAGAAACTTCTGTTGCAACAATGCCGGAAGGAATTGTGAAGGGCATTACTTTTTTGCTTCCGATGTTCCCAATCGGTCATATGGTCTCTGAGGTTTTGATTTGACTTACTCAGTCCTTTGAATTGTTTGTATTCTCCAACCGTCTTGCCAAATGTCGCTTTAGAGATTTCAGTAGTAAGAATAGCAAAATCTTTCTCATTCTCAGCGCCCCTGTTTTTCCACTCATCTGTTAATTCTTGTCGAATAGCTATTCCTCGCAGTCTTTTTTCTATCCATGCAGGAGGATAACCTTTCATTTCATAATATCCCTTAACTCGGTTTTGAGCCAGTTCAGGGTTTTCTATTTCTTGGATGCGTTCATGGCCTACTTTAGCTAACCATAATTTGAATGGCTCTGCTTTTGGAGAAGTTACAGATTGGATAATTCTAAGCAAAGTTTCAGTATTAGCACAGTCAGTTTCGTAATATTTGCCATCTGGGGAAGGTAATTTCAGGTGTACGATTTTTTCGTACAACTCGAATCCTTCTTCTTTCAGTCTTATCTTAAGATCCGACCAATACCTGCGAGGAATAGAACTTTCAGTTAATACTGCAATGATGTCAACGATAGAAAAAAACCACTGACCTTCGTGCAAAATCCGTCTGATGGTTCTATCTTGAAATACTATTAATCCATTCTTAGTCTCTTTTTCTACCATCCTGAACCTTAAAATAACTTTCGTTTAAATATTTTCTTAAAACGCTAACGAACCAGGCGTAATGGGGAAAGTTCCATGCTAGAAGAGATTCTTTCAACAATGTCATTTGGTAAGATTCCTTGAGTAACATTGATCATCTGCTTTTCAAAAGCTTTACGAAAACTTTTTGGATGGAGGTCGAGGGAGATATCTAACGGCAAACAACGAACGATTTTATGACCAAAGTCTGGATGGAATCTTTTCATATATCTCACCTCCAAAGGGAAATATGGTTTTATTAATTTTTTATTTAGTAGTTTGTAGCGGGTGGGGGGAAAAGAGGAAACCCACCCTGCAAACCACGAACAAATATTAATGGGGGGCTGGGCTTTATATATCCCGCGAGGGAGGTTGACCAGTGGCTAGTGGCTTGTTTTCAATATGGAAATAATAAAAACTAATATGATTAACTACTCTAACGGCGAGGCGTATTTTCGCGTTATGGGCCGAGCAACGACAAAAGTTTCCCGAATAAATTTATAAAAAATCGGTAATTTTTGACAATTCCACATAACAAGTGTTATGTTTAATTTTTTCTCCGCTCTATGAGTAAACCGAAAATGCCTGTCATTGATACCTACACCTATACGGAAAAGACGGAATTGCTTCGCAACTTTCTATAACAAGGTATAAGTGTAATTTTTACTTACTAAACGACGAGAGGGGAAGTTCCGTAACGACTTAGAATTAATATAAAGTTATAGGAATTAATCGGAATATCTTCGATATATGAACAAAGCGATAATTATCAAGCCGATGAGTCCAGCAATACCAGAGACAAGAAAGTAACCATTTGTTAGAATACTTAATGATTTCTTTCCTTGTTCTAAAGTATTATTGGCATATTCATTTTCGCCTAGAGGACTTTCCTGTAACTCATTAAGTAACGAAAATAGAAAAACTATTATCAAGATAAATACTATCATACTTACTATTCCTTTAAAATCTAGAAGTTTTTCTAACATGAGATCATCCAATAGGTAATACGCTATTCATTTTAGCATTCATTAAAGTAAAGTATAAAATAATAATACAAAAAATCATAGCTAATGATAAGTAAAAACTCCAATTAATTAATTTTTCATCATCTTTTTTAATTCCCATAAATGAAAGGATCAAAGAAGCTACTCCAAATAATATTAAAAGTGTCATTAATATAGTAAAAACCATTATATTTTTAATTATAACATTCTGAAGAAACAGATTAAAAACGCCAACAGCGATACCTAAGAATATGAGTGTGCCGGTATAAACTAATTTGGCGGCTTCAATACTCCAATTTTTAGGATTATTGGCCAAGCTTGACCTCTGTTTCTTTTTCATCAACTTTTATCCAATTTGAATTCTTAAAATCATATATTTCGGCTTTAATTAACCAACTACCTTCCTGCACCGGCGGCTTTTCTGGTATAACAATTGAATGTTCTCCAACCCCAACATTTATTCGTTCTTCAAGTGAAATTGGTTTAAAGATAGGTAGAATCCAATGTGCTTCCACTTTCAATGCGTATTTTCCTTCCGCACCTTTCTGTTCAAACAATTGTATATATGGCACTTTAACTGTTTGAATATTTAAGTAGTCAATTTTTGGATTGTTATCTGAGTCCAGTTTTATACCTATATGAACTTCTTGTCTTTCTTGAGTTGGAACAATAAATAAAAATATTGCAATAATAAATATTAGTATAATCACCCCAGAACCAATTGCTACATTTCCTTTTTTAGACTTGAATTTCATTTTACTTCACAATATTAATTTCAACATCTTCCCCGATTTTTTTCTGCACTGGTCTTAATCTCTTCTCAATAATCTTAAGATATTTCTCCTCTCGGTCTATACCAATAGAATTTCTTCCCATTGCTAAAGCAACCGCAGAAGTAGTTCCAGAACCAACAAATGGGTCTAAAACTGTTTCTCCGGGCTTAGTACAAGCTAATATTATTCTTCTCAGTAACTCCTCTGGCTTCTGTGTGGGATGTTCACCCGCCCATTTCTCTTTCTTTGATGTGAGAGGGATACTCCAGACATTTCTCGTTTGCTTACCTTTTGGGTTGATATCATCCCATATTTTATTTTTGGTGTCTTCATAATTAAATGTCCATTTCATCCCATTTCCATTTTTAGAAGCCCAAATAAGATGCTCAGCACTTTCTGTAAAAAATCTACAAGTAATATTCGGTTGGGCATTGGGTTTAAACCAGACCACATGATTATTTACTTTTAGATCCGTAAAGTTCTGAATAATATAACCCAGTTGATAGATATTATGAAAAGAACCACAAACCCACAAGCTACCACCATGCTTCAAAACACGAGTACATTCTTTAATCCATTTAGCATTAAATTGAAAAAATTCATCTTTAGTAAAAATATCCCAGCCTTCCTGCATGGTAACGTGCTTACTATACTTCCATCCCAATCCTTTTTTCTTAGACATATTGTAAGGCGGATCAGCGAAAACTAAATCCACGCTTTCGTCAGGAATGCCCTTTAATTTTTCTAAAGCGTCTCCAATTATGATTTTATGCGTAGTTTTCATTTACCGTTACCTTCAACCCATTCTTTCATAAGTGTGTTTATCTTTGTTGAAACTTTCATATCATTATTTTCACAACAATCTTTAAATTTATCCAGAACTTCTTTATCAACCGTGATATTAAGCGGAACTTTTCCCATTTTACCCCCTCTTTACTAATATTGATTAATAAATAGTAATATACATAACTCTTTTATAAAGTTTTCTAATCTCCATTCATATGGTTCTGGAATGGAAGCCCAAAAAGAAAGATAAAGTACAAGCGTTTAAAGAATTCTCTCTACAAGACGGAGCAGTTATTGGCGTGTTTCAGGGTTCTAAAGGGAAAAATCCAGACTTAGATATTGTTGTAAAGTACAAAGATAAATTCACTAAGAGGGTGGTTAGGACACCAAAACATATCCATTGGGTAATAGACTTACTTATCAAGAAAGAACATGACCAAGAACTAACTTTAGAATTCATAAATTACTTATTTTCTATGTATGATAAAATTCAACCATTCAAAAATAAAGCGGAACAGCAAAAATGTGAGTTAAAATTTACAAGTCCAGAAAAATTGAAAAAATATGCTCCATTAAATAAATTTGGAGAGCATTCTGTAGAATTTATTGGCCATATTATTGAGCTTCTAAGCATTGAGGAAAAAACAGGATTTGAGGGAGCATTCATGTTTAAGAATGTCCTTCAAGCACTAAAAGAAGAAAAAGACATTTTCTCGATCGTATCTACCGCAACGCATAACGGAAGACTCTAAGCGGAACTCCCCCTCTACGAACCTAAACTTAACTTTAAGTAAAAACTCCGGTATCAATGGCATTTTCGGCGGAGAAAAAACTCTGTGCTTCTCATAGCGATTGCGATGCTCGGGGAGACATAAAGTCTCCCAAACATAACATCGTTATGTGCAATTTCTTCTTGGCCGCTCCCACTCATCCAAATCCTTTTAAATCTCCACCGTTTCCTTCTTCTATGGCCGCTCATCGACTCCTGCTGCAACGAGTGAAGAAGCATCTCCGTTCTGCAGAGTTAAGAAAAGGAGAAACTGTTTCAGTAGAAAGCAAGTTCTCTGCGGCCTTGCTGAGGAAATGTCTTAATGCCCTGCCGCTAGAAATCCAGACTAAAGGAAACGGAAAAAAGCTGGCCGAAGCCACTCTAGATGATGAGATTTACACTTTTCTGGAATCTTTTTTGTTTAAAAGATACCAACCTAAAAAGAAAGCTGCCTTTTCCCTGCTGGCTCCGTTGACTGATGAAGAAGCAGTTAGATTGGCCCATTTTTTTGGATTTACCTTTAAACCAAAGCAAAAGAATAAAAAGCTGAAAGTATTCCTTGAGAAATTAGGCGGAGAAGAACTGAAATTCCGTCTGCACAAGAGCATTAAGGAAGTAGAATCATTATAGATCATAGCAAATAAAAAAGACGGTGAACTGGATGAAAATTGCTTTTTTTGAGATAGAAAGATGGGAAGAGCCAATTCTCAAGGAGCAGCTGAAAGGCCATGAGCTTTTTTTCTCTGCTAAACCATTGGGAAAAAGCGACTTAAAGAAAATAAAAGACTTTGATATTCTCTCGGTTTTTATCTATTCTTATTTAAAGAAGGAGATGCTCAGCTCGTTCACAAAATTAAAACTGATTACTACTCGAAGCACTGGTTTTGATCATATCGATGTGGAAGAATGCAAAAAACGAAAGATTGCTGTGGCTAATGTACCAACCTATGGAGAGAATACTGTAGCCGAGCATACTTTTGCTCTGCTCTTGGCTCTCAGCCGCAAGATTGTAGAAAGCGTGGGCAGAACCCGCAGAGGCAACTTTGACTTAGAAGGATTAAGGGGTTTTGATCTTAAGGGCAAGACCTTAGGAGTAGTAGGCTGCGGAAATATCGGCAGACATGTAGTGCGAATCGCTAAAGGCTTTGAAATGAAAGTTCTAGTCTTCGATGTCAAGCCAGACACTGCTTTTGCCAAACTGCACGGCTTCAGATATGTGCCTCTGAATACTTTGCTGGCTGAGTCGGATATTGTTACCCTGCACGTTCCTTTAAATTCGCATACTTTTCACCTGCTTAATGCCAAGAACATGAAACTCTTGAAGAAAGGGGCTCTGCTGATAAATACTGCTCGAGGAGGACTGATTGAAACCGATGCTTTGGTCCAAGCCTTAAAGAAAAAACATCTGACCAGAGTAGCTTTAGATGTGCTGGAAGAAGAATGTGAAATCCGGGAGGAACGTCAATTGCTCAGCAGCCACTTTAAACAACATACGGCTAATAAATGCGATATTCAAGTGGCTTTAGAGAACCATATTCTCCTTGCCCAGGATAATGTGATTGTCACGCCTCACAATGCATTTAACAGCAATGAAGCCTTGATGAGGATTTTGGAAACGGATTTAGCTAATATTCATGGTTTCCTAAAGAAAGGCAAAATCAATCTAGTGAATTAGTTAACTTTATATATTTCCTTTGTTTGACTAGAAAAATGGTGAAAAAAAGAGCGGTGAAAGGAAATGAAAAGAAGTGTACTCATTGTCACTCTCGTCTTTCCTGGCTTGTTTGGGGGATTGTAGCTATCCTAGTTGTTCTGGTTTTAATCTGGCTGCTAAATTTGCCCTCCGCCGGATTGTCCGGCAATGCAGCTTTGCAGACTGTTGCTTATATGCCTAAAGATAGCACTTTAAATTTTGAAGTGAAAATAGATGGATTAAAAGAAATGACTGTAACTTTCTCTGAAACTGTTAAAGATGCAGTCATCAAAGTTGATGAAATAAGCAAACCATCTTGGGAATTTGAGGGAGCTTTCTTGTCTGGATTTAAAGTGGAATCTGCAGATGCGGATAAGATTAGTAATGTTAAATTTTTGCTGAAGATAAACGAAGAAGATTTTAAGCCCGTGGGATTAAAATTTGGAGAAGTGACTTTTTATAACGCAAACGGAGAGATGGAGTGGAAACTGATTAAAAAAGATGGCAGTTATCGATATTATGAAGCGGAAAGTACAGAATTAGGGGAGTTCATGATTGGCCGAGCAGCGATAGAAGCTATGCCCAAAACTCCAGAAGAAACAATCACTCCTGGGCCAGAAGTTTCTGAGGAAAAGCCGGTGGAAGAAAAAATAGCAAAAGAACAGCCAGTTGAGACCGCTCAACCTGTACAGGTCAAGAAGAAAAACTTCATCGGTCGAGCTTGGGCCGGAATAGCTAAGCTGTTTAGTTAAGTTGTTTTCTCTTTTTGTTTTCTGGTTCGACGAGATAATTGGTGGGAGAAGTAATTGATGGTATTATCCTAAAAACTCATGCAGTATTAACAAACACAATTTATCTTTTGCGCCCCGCCGAATGTATCGACTAAAAGGGTATGTATAATCTGTACCCACCCTTGAGCCAATGGTTCGTCCCTCTGCCTCATTTTATTGATATATTGTTTAGAATCTGTAAGAACAAAGACAATATCTTCTATAACAAACCACCATTCATTTCCATGCCAAGTTTTTCTTATTCGCTTGCCTTCAAAAACGGCTAAGGCTTGATTTTGCTCCATTTTTAATGTATGAATACTTGAAGTTTATAAATCTCCCGCAGGGAGTTAGCCAGTGGCTAGTGGCTTATTTAGAGTATTGAAATGATACTATTAACTACTTCTATGAGGGGGCGGATTTTGGCGTTATTGGGGCTATTCAATCAAAGCTTTTTCGAACAGAGTGTAACAAAACTCGCCTGCTCGGAGCTATCGTCACTGCTGTGCCGGAACCTTTTTGTATAACTCAAAGGTATCGAAACTACGATTTCGGAACCATCCTCGTAAAACTCGGAGGTATCCCCGACCTAAACGCTAAAAAATCATGGATTTTTGGCGTCCCGGAAATATAGAGTATTTCCGTGAGGTCGGGGCTTTACGCTCCTCGCCTATCGGCGAGTTTTGGAACACGACATTGCACGCTAAAGCGCGGGGCTTTAAACCCAGCAATGTCTTTGTAAAAAAAAATGCGAACTATCCCCGCTCTAAAGAGCGGGGCTTTTCCATTCGCATTTTTGAAACCTTAACAGCCTTCATCTCCACACTGAAGTGTGGAGCTTTCGGCTTAGTTAAGGTAAGAACTTATGTATGCCATGTTGCACCTCTTTTTATTGACGATAAAACCATATTTTATAGACGAGAAGAAGTATTTAAAACTTATGAATTGTGGGACAGTCTGAAGTGTTACGCGGAATTTTAAATAATTCATTTACTCTTCAAATATCCACAATCACTCTGGCCGTCCATCCGGCCTTCTCTTTCTTCACCTCAAAGAGATGCAGGGTAATGGCCTTGACATCATTGCGGAACTCCTGAGTTTTCATGTTGAGCTTATCTCCTTTCAGCTCGGCCTGCAGAGAAAAATTTCCTTTCGCTTCTTCTACCTTTACTTTAAACGCGGAGAAAACCAGCTGCTCTGCATCCTTAAGATAAAGCAGTTCTGAAAGGAAATCAAAGAGAAGCATCTCTACCTTAACATTTTGCAGCTTAACTATTTTAGCAGTTTTCGGCTTGACGTCTTTTGTCTTGACCATAGATTCAGAGACTGCTAATGCCGCATTCTCAAACAATTCATTCAGACTTTTGCCATAGGCTTCAAACATAATGTCCGCGGTGTGCTCTAAGAATCTGAATTTGGCCATTTTAATTGTCTCCCTGTACAATCAAACTTAGTTTAGCTACAAAATGGGTAGCATTTTCAAATATTTCTTCCAATCGGCGTTCAGTGTATGTTTTTATTGCCGTATATCTGGCAATATGACTTTCGGTTTTAGCATCTTCAAAGTATTTTACATACTCATCTTCAAATATTTTGTATGCTTGGTTAAGAAGTTCCAAATCTTCTTTTTCCATTGCATCTGGTACAAGTAAATGACCTAAAGCAATCTGGGCTGCATCGTGATCTTTAACTTCGTAACCCTTGTATAAAATAGCTGCTTTAGCCGCATAGAGCATAGAATAATACGAGATAGTAATAGCCCAATAATTCCAGTGAAGTTTCTGCGGCTGAGATTTACTGGGGTTTATATCCTTATGAAATTTAGCAATTTGCAAACTATTTTCTCCTTTCTGAAGAAAAAGTTTTATCTTGAACGGATTATCTGAAGGTACTATCCTGCCTGAACGCAAGAACTCTTTAAATTGTGTTTGATATACCGCTCGATTAAATTCCATTTAACACCATTTCCCAAAAATGCTCCGGATTATTTAAGATTATATGATTTTTTAAAACCTGTTTGCCTACATTCTCTTCTTTTTCTTTAAGCATCAGTTTAAACTCTTTTTCTGTAATAAAAAGGGGATTAATCTTTTTTTTAAAGAGCAGTTCATATTTGGAGAAAGAAAGACTCTTTTCTCCTTTTTTGTTAATAATCATCAAATCTATGTCACTTTGTTCAGTTTCTTTCCTCCGGGCGTAACTTCCGAACAAAACCACCACCTCTTTAGTATTTATCTCAGCAGCTATCTTTTTTATTAAAGGATTAATCTGGGTGAATTCTTTCTTTTCTTCATCGGAAGAGATAGCTAGATAGGATTTAATAAGGGGGTGGGCGTAGTTTAGCTGGATAGTTTTTGCTTTGCCTACCTGTTGGATAATCAATAAACTATGCATCTCCTTAAGCATCCGATAAAAAGTAGCGTAGGGTATTTTTAACAATAGACTTAATTGATGCATGGTATAGCTTCCGGTTAAATTTTTGCCTAAGAAAACAATTAGTTTCTGTTTATTATCCATTTTTAGATAACATTATCCGTATTTGATATATAAACTTTACGGTTGAATTGATGCCATCAAGGAAAAACATATTATTCCAAAACTGCTTTAATCCTTCTTATCCCCGCAGCTACTGCTTCTTCTTTTGTAATCTTGAACTTTCCCAGCTCAGAAGTATTCTGGACATGCGGCCCCATGCAAATCTCTTTAGAATAATCACCTATAGAATAGACTGAAACTTTCTCAGGATATTTGGCTCCGAATTCAGCTTGAGCCCCGCTTTTCAAAGCCTGGTGTAACGGCATTTCCTCTCGTTTGATATTCAGTTTCAGTTTAATTATTTGATTAACTTCTGTTTCTACTTTTTTAATCTCTTCGTCAGTTAACTTATGATCAAAATTAAAGTCAAAGCGTAAACGTTCAGCAGTGATGTTGCTGCCTCGTTGTTTAATATCTTTTTTTAACACTTTACGCAACGCTTCGTTTAAAATATGAGTTGCAGTATGCAATTTAGTCGTCTCAGCAGAAGCATCGCTCAATCCGCCTTTGAATTTCTGTTCCGCTCCGACACGAGACAGTTCTTGATGGTGCTCAAACTCTTTTTTGAATCCAACTGCATCTACTTTAATGTTCTTCTCCGCCGCTAATTCCTGCGTCATCTCTAATGGAAAGCCATAACTTTGGAATAATAAGAAAGCTTCCTTTCCAGAAATAATTTTACTCTGAGCAGCTATTTTATCGAACTCTTTCAATCCCTGTTCTAACGTATAATTAAATTTATGTTCCTCTTTCTCTAACTCAGATAAGATTTTAACATAATTCTGATGTAGTTCCGGATAAGAAGATTTATACTCTTTAACTACGATTTCGGCGATTTGCACCGTGAAACATCCGCCGATTTCAATCAACTTCCCCAGCCGAATCGCTTTACGAATTAATCGCCTAAGCACATATCCCTGATCTACATTGGATGGAACAATCCCACTCTGGTCTCCGAGCAAGAATACTGCGGCTCGAAGATGGTCAGCGATGATGCGCATGTTTTTCTTTTCCGAAGCATACGTTTTCTTACTAAGCTCTTCTATTTTTTTAATCGACGGCAAGAACAAATCTGTTTCGTACGCACTTTGTTCTCCAGTAAGAGCAGCTAATGTTCGTTCATAACCCATGCCCGTATCTACATTTTTCTGTTTCAATGGTTCTAAAGTTTCGTCTTCCTTGCGATTATAAATCATAAATACATTATTCCAGATTTCCACCCAGTTATTATCATTTGCATCGAATACTTTAGGCGCTTTGCTTTTTGACTTCCAATAGAAAATTTCTGTAGATGGACCGCATGGCCCTTTCTCTCCTGCGCTCCAAAAGTTATCTTTGCCTAAATAAGCAATCCTATCTTTAGATACACCTAAACTTCTCCAAATCTCAGCAGATTCTTCATCTTTGGGCACGACTTTATCTCCTTGATATACTGTAAATGCCAATTTGTCTATTGGCAGGTTCAGCCATTTTTTATCGGTTAAGAATTCAAAGCTCCATGTAATAGATTCTTTCTTGAAGTAATCCCCTAAAGACCAATTTCCCAGCATCTGAAAGAAAGTATGATGAGTGTCATCTCCGATATTCTCGAAATCTACTGTACGTAAACATTTTTGGACATTAGTCAAGCGTTTTCCCTGCGGATGCTTTTGTCCAATTAGGAATGGAACTAACGGCTGCATTCCTGCGGTGTTGAATAGGACTGAAGAATCATTAACCGGGATTAAAGAAGCGGAAGGGATGAGCTTATGGCCGTGCTGCTTGAAAAAGTCTAAGTACTTCTTTTTTAGCTCTTTGGCTTTCATAGAGGAATATTTTACTGGTGGTATATAAATATTTCAGTCAAAAAAGAGAGTTAAAATTCCGTCAAACTTTTCTGTTTTTTCTTTAGGGGAATGGAAGTTGCTTCTTTCTTTTGGGGTTCTTTTGTTTGGTCAGCATTCTCAAATATCGGTTTTCCATAAACTCCATCATAACCGGGCTTTATTTCAACCTGGCGGTTTCTGCTCTTGATAATCGCTTCGGCCAGCTTAGGATGGACTACTTTGGCCAATTCTGTGCCAGAAAGGCTCAGTAAGATATTGTTCTCGCTGCCGCCGAGCTGAATCAGCTTGTCGTAATTCTCCTGTGTTGTTTTGGAACCGACAGAAGTTTGGTAAACTCCAGCAATGATCTCCTGCAAGGGAATCAAACTTTTGAAAGGAATTGCATTTTTCTTGACAAAGCCGAGCGGCCGATCAGCCAGCTGCTCTACTCTATAAGCTACTCCTAAAGTCAGCTGCTTGCGGCAGACCGGACAGATGCGGTCATGTTTTCCCGTTTCTTCCGGGGAGAAAACAATATTGCAAGAACGATGGCCGTCAAAGTGATACTTGCCATAAGCGGGATCAGTTTCAATCGTTTGGATGATGCGATTTTTACCAAAGCCATGTTCTAATCCGTTGTCTCTAATAGCTTGAAGGATATTTTGGTATGTTAACTTTTCTAATTCAAAGATGGTTGCTTCCCGGCCTAAGCGGTACGGCCAAAACGAATGGCTGTCAGAAAAAGAAACTAAATTA
>JAGVYL010000003.1 GCA_018303285.1 Candidatus Woesearchaeota archaeon
ATGCTGAATGGCAGGGTAACTACTGCCACTGTCAAAGCGCCCATTTTTCTGGCTATTTGAGCAATGACTGGAGCACTTCCCGTACCTGTACCTCCGCCTAAACCGCAAGTGATAAAAACCATATCCGAATTATCCAATGCCATCTTGATCTCGGCTTCTGATTCTCTGGCCGCTTCTTCACCGACTTTAGGATCAGCTCCTGCTCCTAAACCTTTAGTAAGAGTTTTTCCTAGAAGAATCTTTTTTTCTGCGGTGGTATAAAGCAGATCTTGAGCATCAGTATTCACTGCTACTGTCTGTACGCCTTTGATGCCTACTTCGGCCATGCGGTTGATGGTATTATTGCCGCCACCGCCGGCACCTACAACTTTGATTCTAGTGCTTTGCTGGGCAAGAATTTGCTGTAATTCTGCATCAATATTATCAATAGATTTCACTTCTTTAGCTTGAAATTCAACCATAGTTTATTCCCCCTTTTTCGCCGAGTAATTTAATCTTAAGTTAAAATCCAAACGAGAAGTTATTTATAAAGATTATTGGTTTAGAGTGTGAAATAAGATGACTATTTTAATCATCGGGACCATAATCTGTGCTTGGTCTCCCTCGTATATTTGTTTGTGAATCATTGCCGAAGACATCACCCATTCGTATCTTCTTGTAAGTTTTATGCATAATCACCGGAGGAGATCTTGCGTGAGATTCTATCCTTGATAGGTACATCTTTATATTTGATATATCAAATTTATATCCCGGGTTTCCCGGAATAAATCTCATTCTGATAATATGTTCTTCAATTAATTGTTCAATGCTCTGGTCTTTAGTTTTATCGGTCATTCGTTTATGCCACCGATTCCGCTTTTTCTTTGCTCTTCTTTTCCGACTTTTTGACGGATTTTTCTTCTTCTGTTTTTGTTTCGGGAGCTTTAACTTTGAAAGAAACATCTGTCACTTGAATAATCTCTTTTAACTTTTTAGCAAATTCTTCCTGCATCTGTGGAGGAAAGGTAATTGGCAGAGTGATTTCGGCCTTATCGTTTTCTACTTTCGATTCAATGCCGGGCAGACTGATGGCAAATTTTAAGTAGGATTGTAATTGGAGTGTTTTGTCTTCGATTTTCTTGTTGATTTTCACTTCGTAGGTTACATCTCTACCTGCTAAAGGGTGATTGAAGTTGACCATCACTCGTCCGCCTGAGACTCGCATCACTGTACCCATTTCTTGATCAAAAGAGACAGTCAATCCCGGCTGAGGCTCAATTTTCTGGCGATGAAAATCATCTAAAGGAACTAACTTAATCAGTTTAGCATCTTTCTTGCCAAAGGCCTCTTCTGGCTTTAGAGTGATAGAATAATGCTTACCTACATCTTTGCCATCTAAAAAATGATCCAACCCGGCAAGAACTTGGTGTTCACCTATGCAAATGATAGCTGGTCCGTGCTCATGGCCTTCGTGCTCTTCATGATCAAGCTTCTTTGCATCAGTGCTGTCAAAGATGGTGCCGTCAGGCAGTTTGCCATCGTAGTCTATTTCAATGAAATCTCCTTTTTTTACTTTTTCTACTATTTCTGTCATTTTGCTATAAAACCAGCGATTGTTTTTTAAATCTTTTCAGGAAAATGATGCGAAATCATAAAAATCCGCCGCAGGTGTCCTACCCCGCTAACGTGCGGGTTTGTTCGGACACCTGTTTTGACAGGCGGATTTTTAGGATGTTCGGAAACGACCGCATCTTAAAAGATGCGGTTTTCAACGTTTCCGACATAAGAATATTAACTCACTATGTCAAAACAAAAGTTAATCGATGTTTACGAATTACCTGAAGTAAGTAATATCTGTAATCAGGTTTTGAGAGAGGTTATTTCATTGTCTAAAGTCAGTCTGGCTCATGTTACCATGGCTGCCGGCAATATTTCTCTTTGGCATCAACATTCAAGAATGACTGAGATTTATTTCATTTTAAAAGGCGAAGGAATCCTTTATTATGGAAATCAAGCATTGCAAGCCGAGACCGGATTGTATCTTGTTCTCCCCCCAAACACGCCCCATCGGTTGAAGAATACCGGAGGACATGATTTAGAACATTTAGTATTTGCTATTCCTCCGTTTAATCTAGACGATGTTAAACTTTTAGAGGATGTTTCTATGGAAGAGATTGTTCCTAAGAGATTCAACTATGATCAACCATTGATAACCGCATCGGACGGAGCGTTGATTCGAGAGTTAATGAATGTTGAAGAACGAAAAAGTTTAAATGTTGCATTGGCAATTGGTTTCTTATCTACCAAAAGAAGAGCGATTCCCCACTATCATCAAATCAGTGAAGAAATTTATTACATACTCGGAGGAAACGGGCTGGCTAAAGTCGGAGAACAAACGTTTGAAGTTAAAAAAGACTCGGTGATTTATGTTCCGGCAAATTATATTCATGCTTTAGAAAATAAAAGCGATTCAGAAGAATTATGCGTTCTGTGTCTGTCTTCTCCGGCGTATACCGAAGGAGATTTTCTAAAAGTTTCTCGAAATTAAGGAAAAGTTTATAATTTATTAAATAGAGAGTGATTACTGAACAAAAATGAGGCGAAGATACCATCGGATCAGGGAGATACTGACAGTTTTCTTCAATGAGGGATTCGAAGTCTTTCTTAAGGAAGCAGAGCTGCATCGTTTTATCACTTGGGGAGACCGCCTGCGGAACAGGCTGCAGAAACGGGAAGATGCAATCAATGCTCCGGAAAAGCTGCGTATTGCCTTTGAAAAATTAGGGCCGACATTCATCAAGTTCGGCCAGATACTTAGTTTAAGACCTGATTTTCTTACTGCGGAATATATCAAAGAGATGGAGAAATTGCAGGATAAGGTGCCGCCTTTCCCGTGGGAGCAAGCTAAAGAGATAATTGAAAGAGAGTTAAAAGGCAAGGTGAACGAATTTTTCTCCGAGTTTGATATTAAACCTGTCGCGTCTGCGTCTATTTCCCAGGTTTATGTTGCTAAGACAAAAAAGGGAGAAAAAGTAGCAGTGAAAGTGCAGCGACCGGAAACTGAGCTGATGCGGGAAGATATGGAAATTATGCTTTGGTTGGCTAAGTGGATGCAGAAAAAAAGTGAGCGGGTAAGCAAATATCGTCTAGTCAGTATAGTGGAAGATTTCAAACGCTGGACAGAATTAGAATTAAATTTTCGCTATGAAGCGACTAATGCTAAAGTCTTAGCGGCTAATTTTAAAGGAGATAAAGATATTTGCATTCCCCTAGTTTACGAAGCGCTTACCACCAGTAAAGTTTTAACATTGGGATTTGTGGAAGGCAGGCCCCTTCATGAAATCACTTCTTTAGGCGATCACAACAAAGCCAGGAAGATTTTAGGATTAACTTATCGTTCGATGATGCAGATGGTATATCGAGATGGTTTTTTTCATGCAGATCCCCATGCAGGGAATATCTTTTTCACCAATGCCGGAAAAATTGCTTATGTTGATTTTGGTATTGTGGGAAGATTTGACGAGAAATTACGAAGTAATTCCTTAAAGATTTTCTCGGGAATGCTCGACGATGATTTGGATAAAGTGATCAATGCTTTCTTGGAAATTGTCATTTTGCCAGAAGAAGTGAATAAAGAGAAAATAATCAATGAGCTGTTGGAACTTCTTGCGCCCATTAAATATGAAAAGCTGAAGGATATTGATGTAGGATTTATCTTCCGTCAGCTGATGGAAGTGGCAGCAAGATATCAATTACTTATTCCTATTTCTTTTGTCCTTTTCAGCAAAACTATCAGCACTTTAGAAGGTTTGGGTCTGAGGTATGATCCTAATTTTAGACTGATGGAATTTTCTGAACCGGTAATCAAAGATATTCTAAAAGAAGAATACACTCCAAGTCGTATGGCGAAAAGAGTTAAGAAGAAATTAAGCACTTATGAAAAGATGTTTACTGAGTTTCCTCCTGATTTATTGATGGCAGTGAAAAAACTTGGCTCGGGGAAGTTTAACCTGGAGATTAATCATCAAGAGATAGATGAGCTAAGAGCTGAGATGGAACGAGGTACAGGCAATTTGGCTATTGGCTTGATTACTGCTGCTTTGATTATCGCAGCCGCGGTTTCCATGTTAGTCTTACAAGAACCGAAGATAATTGGCATTCCGATTTTTGCTTTTTTTAGCTTTTTGTTAGCTCTGGTATTGGCTTTTTGGCTGACTGGCCGGACATTTGTGCCAGTGCATAAACTTTAAATAAAACGGAGGCGGTAATGATGGATAAAAAAGAATTATTGAAGAAAGGGGCTTTAGTCAGTCTTGGTTTAGTAAGCTTGGCTGAAAAGAAAGCAAGAGAATTAGCTAAGCATCTGAACAAAGGAGGATTTAGCCGTAAGAAAGGAGAAGCAGAAGCAAAGAAAATATTAGTTTTAGGCAGGAAAAAAGCAGAAGTGGTAAACAAGTTGATTCAGAAGGAAGTAGGAATGGCTTTGCAGATGTTAGACAAGGAAGTACATAAACAAAAGAAAAAAGTAAGATGAATCTTGAAGAAAAACCTTGGCGGCATGAACTCTTAAAGAAGCCGAAGCCGGTAAAAAAAGAGCCGGAGAAAAAGAAAGAAGGCATTTACTGTGAGTTATGCGGAGGAAGAGCGGATATTGTAGGTGATGTCAGAGAAATGGCCGGCAAGTTTTCCCGAATGCAGCGAGTGAGATGCAGAGCATGCAAAGAAGAGATGCTGATGGAGATTAAATAAACGAGTCATTGCGTTTTTTCCAAAAAATATTGGAACTAAAACCAGAAAGTATCTACTGCAAATATTTAGAAACCATGCTTAGATATGCTTCCACCTTTTTATTTGAAGCAATCCCATAAGGCAACTCAGTCCAAACAAAAAAACGATTTTGTTCTTTTCCTTTTTCGATACCTACCACGTGTAATGCGGGAAATAAATTTCCTATTCTAATAATTGTTTCGTCATAATCTCGGTGTTCTTGAATTGAACCTAAAGAATACCTTTTTCTAAATCTATCTGTTGGTTTTGCCTTGTAACCCATTTTTTCGGCAGCCCTTATACACGCTTCTTCAAGAGTTTCCCCAGTTACTTTTTTTGGTAAATCTATAGGTATTGAAGCCATAATGTAAAAAACTTTTACAGACTATATAAATATTTCGGTATTTAAGTGAAATAATCCTAACAGCCCCCGGGGGGATTCCCACCAACTTTTTGCCTTCGCAAAAACTTGACTAAAAAGTAAGTGGGATTTCCTTACTACGTTCGGAAACCCACAAAATCAATGAAGCCCCCGGGGGGATTTGAACCCCCGATCTCCACCTTATTGCTGCGTTTCTTTATCTTTACGCATACCAAGGTGGCGCATTGCCGGCTATGCTACGGGAGCAGATTGTTCTGCGATGTTTCCTGCCAGCTGTTTTTGTTACTTTTTGAGAAGATTTATAAAACTTTATCTTTCTGAGAAACGAATGGCATACCTCAATCTTAAAGATGAGCTGGAAACTGCCAAGGGCTTAGCGGAAAAAGCTGGCAAAGAAATATTAAAAATTTTTTATAGTACTAAGAACTTAAACATTGAAACAAAAAGTGACAGCAGTCCAGTAACTGTGGCAGATAAAACTTCTAATGAAATATTGATCGGGGGATTAAGCAGTAGGTTTCCAAATTATGGAATACTTAGTGAAGAGACTTTGGATAATCCTTCCAGATTAAGAGAAGAGTTTGTTTGGATTATTGACCCCTTGGATGGTACTCGAGATTTTATTGCCGGACAAAGATCATTTACTGTGATGATCGGTTTAGCTAGGTGGGGAGAACCAGTCTTGGGAGTTGTACATTCCCCCTTAGAGAGAAAAACATATTCTGCGGTTAAAAGCAAGGGGGCATATAGTGTTCATAATTTATTTGATAATCCGTTCGGAGATAGTAATCTTTACGGAACCGAGAGAAAAATTGATGTCTCTTCTACAGAGAATATCTCGGAAATGCGAGTTTTAATTGCTCGTACAAAGCCAGAAAGTGAAGGGCTGGAACAATTGATTCAAATGCCGTTCTCCGGAATTAATTTAATCGGTGGGGCAGGATATACATCAATGATTGTGGTTGAAGGATTAGGGGAAGTATGGTACCATCGAGGAAGCAAATGCCACGAGTGGGATTTATGCGCTCCGGCAGTTATTGTGAGAGAAGCAGGTGGACAAGTGACTGATTTTTATGGCAACCCTCTCGTTTTTAATAAGGAAGTGCCCAATCTTTTAACTGGCATTTTAGTATCCAACGGCAAGAATCATGAAGAGTTAGCGAAAATGCTTGCTCCATTAAGATTAAAATAAAATAATTGCGGAGGAGCGGATTCGAACCGCCGAACCCACTAAGGGACAGGATTTCTAAGCCTAGTCTTAAGTTTCGCACATTCAGTCTTGCGCTGTTGCACAAAAACCTTCTGAGTCCTGCGCATTTGACCAGACTTTGCTACCTCCGCATGAATTGTACGAATGCGGACGGTTCCGAAACAGAGTTTCGATACCTCCGCGCATGGATCATTATTTAGACATTTATTTAAATAGGTTTTGGAGATTCTTACTTCTTTCCCTTTCGGATTAATTCCATTGCTCTTTGATATTTTGATAGGGAAACTTTATCTAAGTTGTATCCTCGAGAAAGAAAATCCACCATCTCATCTAAATCTTCCCGTGTACTTCCAGATCTATTCTCCACTTCTAATTCAAAAAAGTCTACTTCTAGAGGATTTTCTAGATCTGACATACTCGTTGCTGTTACTTCATCTAATGCTATTTCCAATCCTTTTCCATAAAGAGAAAGTTCAGTTCGATGCGTTTGAACTTTGAAACGTACCATCTCTTGAAGGCTTTTTTTTCCGACAATCGCATGGATAGCCTTAGCTTGAGTTTCCGGGGCATTGCGTATCAAAGTATCAAAATCTATTCGATAAAATTCATCCATCCCCGATGCAGATAAACTATGGGGATGCTCTATCCGTTTAGTAATATCTCCTTCGCTCACTAATATTTTGGCAGTCAAAATCATATCTTTTCCTCGATATCTTAAACTGCAGGTTGCTCCACGAGATTCTAAAAGTCCAATACGAAGGTAAGCTTCTCTTTCTTGTAAGTCTAAACCAGGGGTATCAAAATAACGATATGCTCGTTCTTTGGAAAAAACAGGAGTTTTATCATAGCCCATAATCTTCGATGCAGCAGATATTTCAGTACGAATCTCTTCAAATTTTCGTCTATCTTTGATTAATAGTTTTATTTCTTCTTCTACAAAGGGTCGTTCTTTCATGGAGGAGGATTTTGGATTAGACTTTGAAAACGTTTTTGACGTTCATATTTAGTGGGGTCTTTTATTCCTACATAATCTAAGAATTCTTTGGTTTGCACAAGAAAATTGTTTAATCGTCTAGTCAATTCTGAAGAAGTTATCTGGGGGCGAAGGACTATGTCCCATCCTTCACCTTTGAGAAAGTAATCAAATAAAGAAGCGATTTTAATACCATAAATAGATTCTAAAAATTTTTCGCGAGAATTGCTATCCTTTAATCTCTTTTTTTCAGGGAAACCAAAGGGAATAAATTCTTCGATATCTTTTTCAGTATATCTGCAATAGATAGAAAACGTGCGGATGCCATCTTTAAGTCTTTTGACAATAGCATGCTTGATTGTATCTTCTGGAGAAAGAGATATCCCTCCTTTTTCTTGAACCATCTGACGATATTTATCCAATGTTTCAAGCATACTCATCTCTTCTTCCGGATTGAGAGGGGAGAAAGGAGGTTCATACATTATATTGACCGGGTCCAGATACCGATGTGCTAAACGAGCATGGGTAAAATCGCAAATTTCGATTTTGTTTCCTTTAGCGTGAAAGATATTTCCTGGATGAAGATCGCCATGTACTACCGAAAGTAATCCTCGTGTAGTAATTTCATCAAGATTTTTTTCAGAAGGATCCTGATTCCAACCATAAATCATTTTTCTTTCTTCTTGGATAAACCAGTTTACAAAACCAGATAAACCCGGTTCATAAGGTAAGCTTACTTTTTTAGAACGAAGAATTTTCTTGCAAAACGCGTTGATTAAACTCTGATTCTCTTCTCTACGTGGTGTTCTGGTTTTATTCTTTATTTTAGTTATATGGTGTTGATACTCTTCATGAAACTCTTCACTTTGGTAATAAATAAGATTTTGAAAGTAATAGATCCATCGTTCTACTTCTTCTTGGGTATTTCGAAATCTAAACGCACGGGTATTTCCCCAATGAGTTGCTAGTAATTGTTCTCGATGTGAGTTGCTTCGATAATGAACTTCTGCGACAACTTCAATCATATAATCTAACAACTCTGTTTTGCTTTGAGGTTTTTTTGTTATTTCTTCTCGGCAGGTTTTATCTGCGATTCTTTCCATGAATATCCGGCAATCGGGATTGGGGGGGGAAGGGATCAACCGCGGAGCAAAATTATCTTCGCCTAATCCGTTTATCGCTGCAAGAACACTTCTCTCTTTGTTATAACTATACCTAGCGCTTAGATGAGGCAAATAGCTGCCCCCACTCAATGGTTCTTCTTTTCCTTCAAATAGCTGACAATATGCTTTATAAATTTCTGGATTTAAGTTCCGATACGCTTCGGGAAGAAAACATTTGCTTACTAATTGATTCCCATCAGAAAGGGTAACTCCAGTAACAATACTTCCTCTCCGTATAGAAATAACTGTTTCATCCGTAATCTTTTGTTCAATATCCGAGTAGTCTCTACTGAAAGTCATATCCTGCTATTCTACGGGCGTATTTATAAAATTTACTGGTTTTTTTACTATGGAGTGGATAACTGCCCTTGATAGACTACTCTACCGATATTGTACAGATTTGTTATAAAATATTTAATCTGATCTGTAAGATATCCGGCAAAAGGGATATTTCGATTGCGGTGATGAAAGTCTTCACACTGTTTAAGCATCTCTTCTTTTTTCTGCAGGATGCTGTGAGCAATCTCTGGATTTCTTGTGTGGTATCCCTTCATCATCTGATTGTAGTCTTCGCTTATAGTTTCAAGCAAGTTTTTAAGTACTTGTTTCTCTTTGTTGTCTAGTTTTACTTCGCGCATGTATCGGGCAGTTCTCTTAACGTTATCCGCGATAGCTTCTAAATTAAAAGCTAGCCACCAAAGATTAAGTAAACTGATGGGAGATAAATTAAATTTTTTGATGGCGAAGGTAGGATTATTTAAACCGAACCAGACAATGCGATACATCAGGAATCTTAACCTGTTAACATCATTATCCCGATGATTGATGTTTTCATACACGTCATCAGTAAACATATTTTTGCAATCTTCCAGCATAGCTCGAGTAACAATATCCATCTTGCGAATGATGTTATCCGTAGAAAGATCGTTCATGTTAAGAAAATCTTTAGCGACAATCTTTCGAGAAGTTTGCTCCATAATCTCTAGGGCAACCAAATTTTGAATAAACTCCTGCAGTTCTTTGGCTTTATCTTTAATTTCATTACCTACCAAAATGATAGTCTTGTAATGCATCACGTATGCAGTAATAATTTCTCTTTGAATTCTTCTTACTGGTTTTCCATCAACTTCTATAGTGATTTCCTTCTGTTCTTCTTCCAAACTCACTTCCTTGGGGCTTAACAATATATCAGCATTACGCTCATCAAGAAAAACAGTATCGCCTTTTTTCAGCTTGTTGCCGTTGACCCAGGTCTTAGGCAAAGAGATTACAAAACTAGACTTGCCAAAAGAGATTAATTTACGATATTCCATTTTTCCACCTTTAAATGTTATAATCCGGTTATGCTTAGCTATACAGTATTGTACTGTATGTATAGTTATATTCTCTACACCCCATCAATATTCTACTATATGCAAAACTCTTTGTATATATACTATGTAGAAAAGGTATATATATTTAAATGTTTCTACTAATTTTGGGTGTAAGCAGTTTGAGATAAATTTTGAAGGGGGTATCGCCACTATCGTGTCAGAACCCCCTCGTAAAACTCGGGGGTGGAACAATGTATCCGAAAAGAAAATCAAGTATGTTAGATTTTGATTTAGATGAGTTGAATCTGTATAATGAAGAGACTCTGAGCCGGAAAGTAGAAGATGATGAAATCGATGCAAAAGACGAAGCAGTGATAAAAGGGTATATGGAGGCTTAAGTGTCCCTTAAACGGATGCTTGGACTGGATGAGTGCGCCTTGACAGACTATGAGATTATTAAGTACATCGAAGATGCGTATTCTCGGAACAATCGAGAAGTGGCCTTTGACCTTGGGCAGAAAAAGGTGACGATTCGGCTGAACTATCCGGCAGTGGAGCGGCCAGGGAGCTGGTGAGATAACTTTTTATAGCAAAGATGTTTACATAGATATATGTATAAACTAAAAGAGGTGGTGGAGCATTTTTCTACGGCTGCTAAAGAAACTATTCAGAAAATCAAGCATCATTACGGCTGGTTTTCTTTGATGTTTTTGTTGGAAATATTGTTTTTGCTTTCATTTGTCGGAATCTTTGTTTATTACCAGATTAATCTTGCCTTTAATCAGGAGCAACTCTTTAGTTTGATGGAACAGGCTAATCTTAATGCTACTCAATTGCAAGACGGAGGGACGTTTATGACTAACCAAGCTATTTCTTCTTTGATTGGTTCGTTTCAACAGATGATTAATAATTTTGTCTGGATGCTCTACGCTTTGTTTGGGGTGTTTCTATTATTTGGGGGGTTAATCTGGGGAACTGGGCAAAAGATTATGCATGGAAAGTTTTTGCATCCGTTCCTAAAACACAGCTTGTTGGCGGGAGTGTTTATTTTTCCTTTTGTTTTATTGGGTCATCTGTTATTGAGAAATATCTTATATGTCGAAGAGTTTAATCTGGGGTGGATGATTAATTCCGGCATTGCTTTGTTTGTCATCTCATTTTATTTTTATCTAATCGGCTGCGGAGAACTGAATAATCGGGTGAAGGAGATTTCTCTTGCTCTCGGCCGTAAAGGAATCAAGAAATTTTATTATTTCTTTGCAGTTTTGCTGGTCTTAGCCGCGTTCTTTGTCGGAGTGTCTTACTTGGTTTATTTATCGGCCGAAGGCAATCCCCTGGTTTTAGTAGGAGAATTCATCCTGCTTTGTCTGGGATTAGTCTTGTTTAAGGTTTATTGGATTTGTTTGAGCGAGAGAAGCTCTGAAAAGAAACCCTTTTAAACTATAAGAAACTTCTTTCGGTTATGAGGTTGATAGTTAAAGATTTAGATCTAACTAGCGGGGATGTGCTAATAGCAGTTCTTAATTATCATGATGCCAAGAAGCTGGATGTACGGCCGAAAGACAGGATTGAAATTTCTTTTAAAGGAAAAAAGTTAGTGGCTGTGGCAGATATCTCGGGAAAAGAGAAACCAGTTTCTGCCGGCCAGATAGGGTTGTTTGAAGAGATTCTTTCCCGATTTGGTATTTCCGATCACGGCACAGGTATAGTAGAAGTAAAAGCGGTAGGAAAACCAGAATCAGTCGGCTATATCCGGGAAAAATTGTTCGGCAAGAGATTGAATTATAAGAAACTGTATGCCATCATCAATGATATAGTGGAGAATCGGTTGGAAGAGAGTGAAATTACTTATTTTGTCTCCGCAGGATTTGCCCATGGATTTACCGAAGAAGAAACATTTTATTTAACTAAAGCTATGGTAGAAACAGGACACAAATTAAGCTTTCCCAAACCGGTTTTTGATCTGCATAGCATTGGGGGAGTGCCAGGAAATAGGACGACCATGGTGGTAGTGCCGATTGTAGCAGCTGCTGGTTTGACTATCCCTAAAACTGCCAGTCGGGCGATCACTTCTCCATCTGGAACAAGCGATACTATGGAAGTTTTAGCCAGAGTTGATCTAACCGCAAAAGAGATGGAAAGAACAGTAAGAAAAACTAAAGGATGTATTGTTTGGGGTGGAGCGATGGACTTAGCTCCGGCAGATGATAAAATAATTAAGGTAGAGCATCCTCTTTCTATTGATGCCGAAGGCCAGATGCTGGCTTCAGTGATGGCCAAGAAAGCTTCAGTGGGAGCAAATTATCTTTTAACAGAGATTCCAATTGGGCCGACGGCCAAATGCAGAAATAAAAAAGAAGCTGGAAGGCTAGAAAAAAAGTTTATTTCTTTAGCAAAGAGATTGGGTATTAAAAATAGGGTAATCATCACAGATGGTTCGCAGCCGGTAGGCAGAGGTATCGGTCCGGTGCTGGAAGCAAGAGATGTGATGTGGGTATTGAAGAACAATGAAAGAGCCCCCTCTGATTTAAGAGAAAGAAGCTTGCTGATGGCTGGGATATTGTTGGAGATGGCTGGCCGGAAAAATGGTCATAAGATTGCTATTGAGATGTTAAAAAGCGGAAGAGCATATGAAAAGATGCAGGAGATTATTCGATATCAAGGAAGACAACCAGAGATGGCTGTGGGTACATTTACTCATGCGGTTCATGCTGATAAAAACGGAAAGGTGAAAAAAATTGATAATAGCCGGGTAGCTAAGCTGGCGAAAATAGCCGGAGCACCGGATGATAAAGGAGCAGGAGTATATCTGGAGAAGAAGGTGGGAGCGGCCGTAAAGAAGGGAGAAAAGCTGTTTACGATATATGCCGAGAATAAAGTGGAGCTAGATACGGCCGTAGAAGAAGCGAAAAGGAATAATATCTATCACATTTAATTAAGATACTATCTCTAAAAATCAGTAATCTTTATAATTAATTGTTAATATAGAAAGAATATGCCTGTTTTAGAACTGAAGAACGTCTGGAAAGTGTATGGTGAAGGGGCGGCCAAAGTGGAAGCATTGAAAGAGGTCAATCTGTCTATCGAAAAAGGCCAGTTCGTTTCCATTATGGGCAAATCCGGCTCAGGAAAGTCTACCTTGCTTAACTCCATTGGCTGTTTAGATGTGCCAACCACCGGAGAAATATATCTTGATGGGATAGATATCTCTTCCCTTTCAGACTCAGCATTAGCTCAAATCCGCGGCCGTAAAATCGGCTTTATTTTTCAGCGATTTAATCTCATTCCTTCTTTAACTGCATTAGACAATGTGATGCTGCCGATGATGTTTCAAGACAGTTCCAGAGAAAAACGAGAGAAAAGAGCTAGAGAATTATTAGCCGGAGTAGGGTTGAGCCACCGCGGCCATCATCTTCCTAATCAAATGTCTGGCGGAGAGATGCAAAGAGTTGCTATTGCTAGAGCTTTGATCAATGAACCAGAAATTTTACTAGCCGATGAGCCGACAGGCAACTTGGATTCTAAAACTGGAGAAGTGATTATGCATTTTCTTACTACTCTGCATGAAAAAGGAAAAACAATAATCTTAGTCACTCATGATACTGAGTTGTCAAAAAAATATGCGAAAGTAAACTATATTTTAACTGATGGGAAACTAAACGGAAAGAAAAACTGAGTGGGGGAAGAAAATGAAAATGTTAAACATAAAAGTATGGATGTTGATGATTATATGTGTTGTACTGCTGTCAAACTATGTAATGGCAGATTTGGGAATCTCTCTTAAAGAGATGAGCCCGGCGACAGTGGCTCCAGGCAATGAATTTTTTATCACTTTTTCGGTTTCTAATCCGTCCAGTTCTGATGCTTCGGCCAGTTTCGAGTTGAAAGAAAAAACACCTTTTGAAGTGCAAGGAAAGAAAGCAACTTTGCAGCTGAAACCATTTGAAACTAAAACATTAACGTACAGAGTAATTGCTGCTTCTGGCACTGCTTCTGGAGATTATCCTCTGAAATTGCAGTATGAAGTAGAAAACGATGAATTTGAAGAGACGTTTACAGTCAGAGTCTTAGCAATTGAAAGTACTTTGATAATCGACAAAGTCGAATTAGAGCCAAAAGTAGCTGCTCCGGGACAAAGTGTAAACATCATCTTGAAAGTGAAGAATCTGGCCAGTTATGCTTTGAAGGACATTTCTTTGAAGCTTGATTTGACCAATGTACTTTTACCATTTGCTCCTAAGGACTCTTCTACCGAACAAAAGATTACTTCGTTGGATGATGGTCAGAGCAAGGAAGTAGTTTTCACTTTGGATTCCTTAGCAGAAGCAGAATCTAAAATATACAAACTTCCGTTAAAGATTACGTATTATGATGAATTCGCTAGAGAGTATAGTATGAGTGATTTGATTGGAATCGAAATAGGAGAAACACCCGAATTGAGCCTGAATCTTGAAGAGAATAGTTTGGTGCTCGGCCAGCCTTCTACTTTGACTGTGAAGATTATTAATCAGGGATTAGCGGGGGTCAAATTCTTGAATCTAGAAACTGCCAGCAATAAACAAGCAGAGGTTATAGGAACCACTAGCTTTTATCTCGGCAATCTTGATTCAGACGATTTTGAAACTGTGGAGCTAAAAGTCTTGCCTAAAACTAGTAAGATAAACTTGCCTTTGACTTTGAAGTACAAAAGCGCAGATAATCAAGAGCAGATGCAAGAAGTAAATCTTGCAGTGAAAGCATATACTCTAGAAGAAGCAAAGAAACTGGGACTGGTAAAAAGCAGCAGCTTTTGGATATGGGCAATAGTTTTAGTGATATTGATTGGAGTAGTGTGGCTCATTCGTCGAATAAGAAAAAAGAAACGAGAATAAAATGTTCCTTGACTACTTCAAATATGCTTTAAGCAATTTACGGCACAGGAAACTGCGTTCTTGGCTGACCGTAGTAGGCATTTTTATCGGCATTGCGGCTGTGGTGAGCTTAATCTCTTTAGGACAAGGATTGCAGAATTACATAAGTCAACAGTTTGAACAGTTAGGCGGGGATAAAATAATTATCCAAGCGAAAACTATCGGTCCTCCTGGCAGTACAACTAATGAAGAAATTATTCTTCATGAAAAAGATGTGAAGCTGATTAAACAGATAACTGGAGTAGAAGATGCGGTGGGAATATTAATGGAAAGCGAACCAGTGGAGTTTAACGGAGAAAAAAAGATAGTGATGCTTTATGGCTTGAATGAAGATTATTTTAAACTCTTTGGGGAGATTGATGCTACTAAAATTATCGCTGGTCGACAGTTAGAGAATAAAGACCAATCTAAAGCAGTAGTGGGGTATAACCATATTTTTGGCGATACGTGGGATAAATCAGCAGTATTAAGCAACAAGCTAAAAATTTTAAATAAGCAATTTGAGATCGTAGGAGTGGTCAAGAAGCAAGGAAATCCTTTTGATGATAACGCAGTTTGGTTAAGTAAGGAAGTACTGGCAGAGATGGTGGGAGTCAAGGATGAAGAGAGTATGATTACAGCTAAAACTGAGAAAGGTTATGATACAGAAAAAGTGGCAGAAGAAGTTAAACGCAAATTGAGAAAAGAGCGAGGAGAGAAAGAAGGCCAGGAAACTTTTTCTGTCCAGACTTCCAGTCAGCTGTTGCAGACTTTCAGCGATATTTTTTTGGTGATTCAAGCTGTGTTTGTCGGCATTGCAGCTATCTCTTTAGTTGTAGGCGGAATAGGTATCATGAATACTATGTATACCTCTGTTTTAGAACGAACAAAAGAAATTGGGATTATGAAAGCGGTGGGGGCGCGTAATTCAGATGTCTTATTGATATTTTTGATGGAATCCGGCCTGTTAGGTTTAGTTGGCGGACTGATTGGGGTGTTGGCAGGAATGGGCATCGGTAAATTGGTCGAGCTTATTGCTGCTCAAGCTTTTGGCAGCGGATTGATACAGGCCGCATTCCCCTGGTATTTGATTGCCGGAGCCTTGGCGTTTTCTTTCTTAGTAGGAAGCTCTGCAGGATTACTGCCGGCCATGCAAGCGGCCAGGATGCGGCCAGTGGATGCTTTGCGTTATGAGTAATGCAAAGCTACGAACAATAGTGAGTATGCGTTGAAGTATGGATAAAGAAACAGTTACAATATCTCTTCAAGTCGCCAGCTAAAAACTTTGTATAAGAAGTGTCTTTGTCATCTATAATCTTCTACGAGTTGATTGGAGATGAACTAGTAAAAAGTAAAATTAAACTCTCTTTGGAAGTATAATCTCTGGAATAATCGCAGGATTATTACTGATTGTATTCCAAAGCGCTTCTAAGGAGATAAATCTTTCGTGGAGTATTATTGTGGGAATCAGTTTAGGCATAATGAAATTAACTATTTTATATTTACGTTTTACAGAATAAACTTAACGATGATTGGCTGAATTTGTAGGTCATTTTTGCGTCAACCGGTTTTATCTATTTGTTTTAATAGTTTTTTAGCAACTCTGTCAAAATCTGATTCAAACAGCTTATCCTGCACGATTCTATACTTTTCAAATTCTGTCTCGGCAAATTCTTTTGCAATCTCCACGGTTATTTTACCGGCGTTTTTTAATATTTCCCGCTCATCAAATCTTAAGAACAAATCAAGTCTTTTTGCCCAATCTTCCATAGTCATGGGTATTCTTCTTTTTGCTCGTTCTTCTGCTAAATCAAGATATGCACTAACTATCCTTCCTAATGATTCTAATTCTTCTTTTGTTAAGTAATTCTTTGCAATGGACACATCAGTCTTTAGTATTTTTCCCTCCGGCGAGTTTCTCCATGAGGTTAAG
>JAGVYL010000004.1 GCA_018303285.1 Candidatus Woesearchaeota archaeon
GCGCTGTTTCGTCCGCAGTTCATACTGCGGCGGAGCCGCACAAAAACTTTTCTATAGAAACGCCCTAAAGGGCGGGGGTTTAAACCCCTAGAACACTAATTTTGCGGCTTGTCCTTCAGAATTTACTCCAGGATTACCCTCTTTGTCTATCACATGTAAAGTAAACGGAACGCTGCCCTCTCCCGTTGTACCAACCTTAAAATTAGTATCCTTCCCGTTTCGTGCTAGGTGATACTCATTCATTCCATTAGTGAAATCAAGATCAGTTCCGTGCCCTCCTCCCGTTACTGTAACTAAAGGAATAAGCCCGGGACGGGATTGAATCTGCACCATGGAACCGAAACCTGGAGTCATCTCTAGCTTATCTCCGTCTGTTACCTCAAAAAAATCATTCTTAGGTAAAAAAGAAAGAGTTATCCTTCGCCCATCTCCTTTGGATCCATCTCCTCGTCCGACAATCATTTTTTCCGAAGTTGTGGAAACATAATCCCCTGAATGTTTTTCACCATCAAAAAAAAGATTAACCTGTCCGGTAGGTCCATAACCACTAATCGAAACATGATTTATTATCGTTTCCGCTCCGGGCGTTACCTGCGGTTGCCCCTTTCTGAAAGTTATGCTCCCCTTAACAGAGTTGCCTTTATAGGTTAGTTCCCGCTCTACTCCGAGGTAAGGATGTTCTTCCCCCAATACATTTAGTATACCAAGAAAAAACGTATTAATTGTAACAGTATCCTTTTTAGACGGAACAGCAATCTCTGTAACACTTAAAGGTAAATATAGTTCTATCCCAGAAGAAATAATGTTAACTAATACTCCTGGAGAAAGAAGATTACTGGGAATCGAAACGAAATCTCCATTAGCATGAGTTATCCCTTCTTTGGAATATGTGACTTTAACCTTTTTCTCTTCCCAATTTTCTGATTCATCACTTCCAAAACTGCAATCAACACAATCTGCCGGAGGAATTCGTGCACTTTCAATAGAAATCTTGCAATCAATGCAGCCCACGTCCTTTGCGAATTTGTTCGGATTAACCTTTTCATGGTTAACTTTTTTATAGTCCAGATTTTTATTATTATACTGGACTTTGGAATAATCTAACTTGTCATACGCCTCTTTCGGAAGATTTTGGTAAAACTGATTCAAAGAATACAACTCCGGTCGGCTAAAATCCACTAACCCCCAATCCACTTTATTCCACTGCCATTTTGCCGGGTTGGAAGTAGAATAAAAATCAGGATTCCAATAGTTAGTCTGTTCAGTATAATAATCTGGAGCCGGCAAAGTCTCTGCCTGCCCTTGCAACGGCTCGTTTAATTCCTCTGAAAAAACTAACGGCAAAAAGATTGCTGCTACCAGCAGCATTACCCCCAGTTTTAATGGATTATTTGGTTCCATTTTTCTCAAATTTGTATTTATTGATAAAACTATATTTGTACGGATGATTGATTTGACTCTTTTCGTCGATAACTATAAACATAATATTATCTTCACCTAAAAAATAAGATTCTATTCGTAAATTCTTTTTTAAAGTATTGGTAAAGCAGCTGATACATACCAACGAAGAATTTTTCTTCTGCTCGTTTAAAAAATCTTCGGCCATCTGACGAATAATAAAAATTCTTGAAGGAACAAAAGAAGAAAAAGTATTCATCTCTTTTGAAACCCCGCCCTTAATTAAAGTCACTGATAAATCTAAGTTAAAATGAACCTTAGTCTCGGTTACGCGGGTAGTTATCTTAATCTTTCCCCAGTTTAGTTCATACCCCTGCTCCTTGAAGATTAAAAAATTCTTTAGACAAAACGACAGTTCTTCCTTCACATAGAAAGAAAGCTGATTTTCCAGCTCTGTTTTAGAAATAACATAACTTTCATTTCCGTGTAAATAATACGGCAAAAGAAAAAGAGAATCGGATTGGGGAGGTAAGATAACATATCCTCCGTGTTTCCCAACAAAGATTAATCCGTCTTCTCCCACTTTCTTTAGACAAGATTCGATATAAGTTTTTACTGGTTCTGTATTCAAAGTCATTGAAGATTTTTCTTTTCCCTGCCAAAAATAACCTACAGAATAAGAAATAATCCCAAAGAGCAACAGCATTACGATTCCTAGGATTATAACTACCGTTATCTGACCTCTTTTAAATTCAAACATAATAGTAAGCATTAATCCCGTATTTAAAAAGATTGAGTTAAAATCTTACCTCGAAAATATCTAGTTAGCATCATTTTTTTATAATATTGTTTAAAATGCTTAGATTCAGCAATCTATATAAACCAACAAATACCTCTTGGACCTATGACGTCCCCTAAATCCCGCTTAGAAAGCAATATCTGGAAGTTTTATCTTTTCCGCATCTTCGGCAGCATCAGTTTCGTCACTCCTATCTTTGTCCTTTTCCTGCAGCAGAACGGCCTCACCACTGCTCAGGTGATGCTTCTTCAGTCCGCCTTCATCTTAGCGGTCATGTTTTTAGAAATGCCCTCTGGAGCTTTAGCTGATCTTTTTGGCAGAAAGAAAGCATTAATCGCTTCCGATTTCCTCTTCATTATAGGTTATGCCGTCTACTCTCTCGGCCACAACTTTTATCAGTTTCTCATCGCTGAACTGCTTCTCGCTTCTGCTGTGGCATTGTTCTACGGAGCCAGTTCTGCTTTTGTCTACGATAATCTAGTAGAACTAAAACAAGAGCACCGCTTCAAAAAAATTTATGGTAATTCTTTAGCCATCACCTACCTAGTCGGCGGATTAGCCGGCTTGTTCGGTCCCTATATCGCAGAAGTTTTCTCTCAATACGGCTTAAGAATGCCCTTTTGGCTCACCCTCATTCCGTTTACTATCTCATGGATTATCACCTTTACTCTATTTGAAGTAAAACGAAGTAAACCTCTTCATCGGCGCAATCACTACATTCAACACATAAAAAATGCCATGAAGCTTGCTCTTCATCACCGCCGTATCCGTTTCCTTACTTTGTACTATGCCCTTACTGGAGGGATTCTCTTTTCCGTCTATTTTCTCTACCAACCATACTTTGAAGAGATAAGCATTCCCTTAATCTATTTTGGAGGAATTTATTTTATTCTTTCATTAGGAGCAGCTATTTTTTCTCGCTATGCCCACGAGATTGAAGGATTTTTGGGAGAAAAAAAGTCTTTGGCTATTATTTCTCTAGTCCCACTACTCGGTTTATTGGGTATGGCCTTGATGCTTCCTCTGTGGGGATTTCTGTTTATCATTCCCGTCTACTTGTTGGGTGGTCTAATTGAAGTAGTCATCGGCCAATACACCAATCGTTATCTTTCTCCAAAAAATCGAGCCACAGTCACTGCTTTCCGTGGCTTGGCCTATGATCTATTTGCTGCCATCATCGCTCCTCTGCTTGGATGGGCAGTGGATATCTGGAGCTTGTCTACTTCGTTCCTTATTTCCGCCGGCCTGCTCGCTTTTTGTTTTGCTTATTTCTGGTGGGAAGGGAGAAAATAAAGAAAAGTTCTTCTGTGCCGCTTGATAGTGAGCGAGCACTCTTACTCGTAAGACCAGATAAAAAACAGTTTCCTTTACAAAACGGATTATTCTCACAACAGTACATTCAGCAAGAAACGGTAGAGCGAACCGGCACAGAACTTTTCAACATTTTAAAGAGGTATGTGCATAGCGCGAATATCGCCAGCGAGTGAACAAAGTTTATCGTTAGACTGTATCTGGTGTTTCATTAAGAGATACTTTGAGTGAAACACACGAGCGAGCTATGCACATACTTAAAGAGAATAGATTTATATACCCAAAATAATTCTCTCAAAACATCATGGATTTTACTCTACTGGGCTATACCTTCCTAGCAGTCTTCATTGTCAGTCTTATTTCTTTAATCGGTGTTCTTACTCTTCTTATTAAGAAAGGATGGTTAGAAAGCATTCTTCATCTTACTGTCAGTTTTGCTGCCGGAGCTTTGCTCGCCGCTGCTTTCTTGGATCTAATTCCTGAAGTAGTAGAAGAAGCCGGAGGATTTACTTTAGGAATTTCGTTTTTCATTTTGCTCGGCATTTTAGTCTCTCTAGTAATCGAACGGGGCTTCAACTGGTATCATTGCCATCATCACCATCATGAATCCTGCCACAAGCACGAAATAAAAAGTTTTACTTATCTTAATCTCATCGGTGATGGGATTCATAACTTTCTTGATGGCATGATCTTAGCCACCGCCTTTATTATCGACATCCGGTTAGGCATCATCACCACTATTGCTGTTGCTTTACACGAGATTCCTCAGGAGATTGGAGATTTTAGCATATTATTATATGGGGGCATGAGCCGCTTAAAGGCTCTCTTTTATAATTTCCTTACCGCATTAACTTCGTTTCTAGGAGCGGCCGCAGTTTTCTTCGCTTCTTCTTATACTGACCGCATCATCACTCCCTTAGCTGCTTTTGCTGCTGGAGGATTCATCTACATTGCGGGAGTGGATCTTCTGCCAGAACTAAAGAATGACCACGATACTGAACGGACTGTTTTAGAAATTTTCTTTTTGATTTTAGGCATGACCGTGATTGGTGTGGCTACGATATTCTTGGAATAGAATTGATAAGAAAGATTTAAATACTTTAATCTCTTGGCTAACTTTCAGAATGGAGACAAACTTAGTTGGTTAACACGGGAAAGACAAGATTTAATTGAAGCTAACAAAGGAAGATGAATTGTGATAAATCAATAACACAACAAAGTTTTCGCCGATGAGAACCTCCACACTACTATTAAAGAATATGAAAAAGAGCATCCAGGAGAAACTCCCTCTGTTTTCAAAGTTCCCAGAGAAGACGAAGAATCTATCATGTTATGATCTCATTTGATTACAAGGAAATCAAAGAAAAAAGTTATCCCGCCACTCCGGTAACCCTCTTATCACAAGATAACAGAATAGAGATTTATGCAATTATTGACTCTGGAAGCGAGGTTTCTCTTTTTGATAAAGAATTAGCTAAACGATTAGGAATAAATTACCGATTGACAAAAGAGATTCGAGATATGACTGGAGTTTCTGGAAGATTGCTGGTTTATGTTCATCAACTTAATATCTCTATTGGTGGTAGAACAGTTCCCCGCAAAATTGGAGTCTCTGATGAGAGAACTACTAGTCACAACCTTTTGAGCCGCCAAGGCTTCTTTGAGAACTTTAAGATAACTTTTGACGAAACGAATCATAAAATTTTTCTGGAGTGAGCATGAAAAAAACTGCTTTAGTCGCCATAATCATCTTCATCCTTCTTTCTCCCCTGCTCTTTCTGCTTCTTTCCTATCAATTTACGGCGTTCCAAGAAAAATATTATTCTGCTCCTGAACGGAAAGAAGTATTAGATTTCCTTCAAGAAAATACAGAAATAAAAGCAAACTTCACGGCCTTAGAAGTTTCTCATCTTCGAGATGTCCAGAAAGTGATGCAGTTTACAGATTATCTTTTTTATCTGGTTTTTGCTCTTGCCGTCATTCTCGGCATAGTTCTATACCGCAAAGCTCTTCTACTTAAGGCATTGTTTTATTCCGGCATCTTTTCTATTTCCTTCTTTGCATTAATATTCCTGTTTTACTTCTTCGGCTTCTCTTTTCTTTTTACAGTTTTTCACCAAATCTTTTTCCCTCAAGGCAATTGGCTGTTTCCAGCTGACTCACTGCTCATCCAGACCTTTCCTGCAGAGTTCTTTACCCGGCTGAGCGGCCTCATCTTCGGCAAGGCAGCAGCTTTGTCCGTTATTGCCTTATTTCTCTCGTTTTATCTGAAAATCAAAGAAACTCTTAAAAATAGGCAATAAAAAGCATAGTTTATGCCATCTATATCCACTTTTAAAGGTTTAAAGGCCGTAGTTATCTTGATTATTGTTTTGGCCTTTGCTCTTGCTTTATTCATTTCCCTAGTTAGCTTATTTCTTGCCTTAATTCCGGTCTTTCTTCTTTTGGCCGCCATTGGCTATCTTATCTACCTTTTTAAAAAGAAAAAAGTTACGCCTAAAACTAAAACAGTTATTGACGCAGAATTCAAAACAAAATGAAACCGCTGATTATAGTCAATTACAAAACTTACCAAGAATCCAGCGGCAAGAATGCTATTTCTCTCACCCTTAAACTGCATCAGATAAGCAAAAAACTAAGGGATTACTCCTTAGCTATCGCTCCTCAGGTAGTAGACTTAAAAGAAATCAGCAAAAAAAATGGTGTTTTGCTTCTCGCCCAAGCCATGGATTCTATCACTTACGGAGCTAATACTGGAAAGATTCTGCCAGAATCTATCAAAGAGTCCGGAGCTAAGGGCACGTTGATCAATCATTCTGAAAATCCCTTGCCTGATGAAGAGATAAAAAAACAAACAGAAATATGCCGCCGCTTAAAGTTGATTTCAGTGGTCTGCGCGTTCAATCTTACTTCTCTTAGGACAGTTTTATCTTTCAAACCAGATTATGTAGCTTACGAGCCGAAAGAATTGATTGGCGGCAATGTTTCAGTCACTTCCGCTAAAGGCCATACTATTCGAGAGGCCATTCAGCTGGCCAAAGAGAAGAAAGTGAAACTATTATTAGGTGCGGGAGTGCATTCCTTAAACGACATCAAGGAGGCCGTCAAATTAGGCGCAGACGGAGTGCTGATTTCTCACGCCTTGGTCAAGGCCAGCAATCCAGAAAGATTCTTTAGAATTTAAGGAATAACATCTATTTTTCAAGGAACGGTAATTGTTATCTTCTTTACTCCGCCGTATGAATCACCTTCTCCGTCGATTAATACTTTCACGTCAAAAATGTACGTGCCGGATTGAGCATCTTTCGGCACAGCAATGGATATTCCCTGCGTATGCTTTTGGTTTTTCTCAAGAACAAAAGAAGTGGAGTCATAAAGTACAGACAACTCTCCCGGACCGTCATTTTTTTCTACACTTGTTGTAAAAGTAAGTTTACCGCCGTCTTTGATGTTAAGCACCCCCAAACCAAAAACAACATCGTCTCCCCGCTTAATGGTCTTGGCCACGGGCAATAAAGATACTAACGAGCCGTCATCTAAGAGCTGTTCGAGCTGTACTCGAGTTTGATCATCTATCAAAACAATAGAATCTGTACTCACCTTAATGAACTTATACAGCAAAGAAATTCCTCCGGCAAGAATAACTAGTGAAATGATAATCACCACTAGAAAATTCATTGACAGTTCGACGGCGGCTTTGCGGTTCATTTTTCTGTTTTTAAGGAGATAAAAAGTTTATCTAGTTTTTCTTTAAGCAATGGAAAAACCTTTTTAATTCTTTCTACTTCCGCAGAGTCTATCGGTTTACCATAATACTTAGAACCGTTTCTAATCTTTCGGAAATTATCCATCTCGTTTAATTCCCACTCGGCAAACTCCGAGAATTTCCGAAGGAATTGGATAGAAGCTTCATGCGAATATGATTTAAATCCGTCCAGAGCTAATATAGCTTCGCTTCCTTCTCGCAGTGCTTCATACAGCCCTTCAAATATGGTTTTTGCGCTTTTTTCTGTCAATTCTAAACTAAGGATAAACTCCGCCCGTTCCCGTAAATCTTTGTTTAAAGAGGCCGCCAAAGAAAAATCTTTAGAAACTTTCTTCACTTCCCCGCTTTTTAAAAATGATTCGAAATTTTTCATTTTATTTTCAGATAACCAGTTATCACCAAGCCATTGGCCAGATTGTTTAAAAATTCTTCGCTTACCTTTTCCAAAGTTATCTCGTGGATACTTATCTTTCTTTTTAATTTTTTTTCGTAAAGAGTAAGATTTAAAGACAGCTTTTTGGTAGTGGCCACTGCCAAATCTATATCCGAAGTTTCCGTGTCCTCTCCCCGGGAGTAAGAGCCAAAAAGGATTATTGCTTCTGGATGGCCGTATTCTCTCTCTAAAAAAATTTTTAATCCGGAAGAGTAAACCTGGCTGAGATTGTACAATTTCTTCTGCCAAATAAAGATTTCTTCCCGTTTAGCCTGGAGTTCGCCTATGTTGCCTTTCTTTTTGCGGGAGATTAATCCTTCTTTCGCTAATCCTCGAATGATTAGATGAACATTCGAAGGAGAGATTTTCAGTGTGCGGGCTATTTCCCTCAGGGAATACACTTTAGATGGATTCTCGAAAAAAATTTCTTTTATCCGTTCATTGTTCTTTTTTTCGAACATTTGTTCTTAAAATAGAACATGATTTATTAATCTTTCGCTGGGATGATCACAAAAAGGCAAAAACTAAGAAAAAGAACGTCTTACTTCACAACTTCATACTCTTTGACAATGATTATCATGAAGAGTATCAAGATAACTGCTCCGGCAATCATATACCAAAGTCCGGGCAATGCTGCCCCTGCGTCCATCATCTTGAACAGGCCGTAGCCCATGACGATGAATCCAAGCCAAAGGAACTTATCCAATACTAATTTCATAATCTCGAATTCTTGTTCCTCGCTCATACGTTTTTTTCCTGCCATTTTAAATCACCTCGATGATTTTATCGAGAGGTTCCGAACATCAGTTTCGATACCAACAATGTTGGTTCCCGAACGAAGTGAGGATACCAACATTGTTGGTTCCCGAACGAAGTGAGGATACCTCAAGCAATAGTTAAAAATAATTCTGTCTGTCCAAAAGCATTACAGCTTTCATCACCACTGCATTCTCCTCCTTCCGGCCAGCTGCCCGTATAAGCCGATATTTTTAATAAATAAAGTCCAGGAGTGACTCCTGTCTTAGGTACGGTTATCTGAACTTTACTTGTTTGCCGCTCTGCCGCTTTTACGTTATACTGTTCATCCCCGTTTAGATAATTAAACCAAGGGGTTATATCCGGACAGCTGCCGGTCTCTTCTTTTGCGTCTTCAGGACATTGAAATGTTTCAAATTTAACGCCGTAACTTAATTTAGAACTGCCATCATTTCGTACCCCGAATCCTTGAAGAGAATCATCTCCTCTATCAATAGATAACTTTGTGTTAGAGAATAGCAACGGAGCATCACTCGTAGCAAGATTGGTAGTTAAATCTTCAGACATTTTAGTAAACGCCGTATCACTCACATCAATAATATCTCCGAACAGCCCTTTGACAAAACCTAAAGCCAGACCAAGAATAGTCATAGCAATCACCACAATTACAATCGCCTCTATAGAAATGTTTAATGTACCTCTTTTGTTTTTCATATCCATACACCTCTTTTTATAACAGTATTAATGGCTGATAATCAATAATAAAAAGCAATTCTTCTTCCTTTAAAAAGCTTTCTTCGGCAAAAGTCAAGATATGCCTTCTTGATAAAAATATATTTCTCACTATTCCATAGCAAATCTTATAAAAACCGTTCAATTTATGTTTATTATGAATTATTTGAAAGAATATGTTCAATGGTTAGACCCTGAAGTGAGAAAACAGTACACTACAAAAGTACGCAAAAAAGAATTAAGCCATCTTGAAGAAGGAAGAATCGCCGATTATCAGAGATTAATAGAAAGCACCGGAATCGAACCGAGTGATACCTCCATCCAAGAATTAGAGTCCAGATTAATCATTAAAGACGAATGGGGGAAATATGAAAATGTTTGTGAAGCTACCGGTGTAAGCGGTAGAAGAAATGCGCTCCAAGACAAACAGATACTGTACCTTAAGAATGGAGAGATGGAACTATTCTTAGAAAGCGTAAAAAGAGCAAAATCTTCTCCTCCGCAGGAAAGGATAAGCCAGGAAAAGCCCATGATTCTTGCTCAGGAGTTAGAATTTATTCTAAACGAAGATTGGGAAAGATACGCCCTCACCGCAGATGCCGCAAAGATAAAGGTGGAAGATTCTCTTATTCAAAATATACAGCTACAGTATCTTTATACTGGGAAATGGGAAACCTATCAAGAGTCTCATCGTTTCACCTCAGTTAAGCCTGTTGAAGAAGATATTCGAAATCTTGAACGCCGGTCTCTCGTACTTGGAAGATGGACCAAATTTGAGATGATTGGCAGGGAGACTGGAGTTTATTTAGAAGAAGGCGAGATTGAAATTCTTAAGCAGCCAATTAAACAGAAACAGAAAGAAGCGCTGTCTCAGGGAAAAATAGGGGATTATGAGGAGTCTATAAAGATTACCCGCATCAAATTAAATCCAGACGAGATACTTCAGATAAAATCCGAAGTGATTTCTGCTCAAACAGATATGTTGCTAAACGGAGACTCCCAGTCTTATGACAGATCAGTGGCTGCTCTTGGAGTCCGGCTGAACACGATGGAACTTTTAACTATTATGCCTCGGATTCAGAAAAAACTCGAGGAGCTAGAATCCACGAACCAGGGGAAATATGTTCGTCTTTCTGCTTGGTTATCAAGTAATTTCTTGGACTGATTTGGTAAACTGAGATTTTTAGGGATACGCAATTATTCCAGAAACGTTTATAAATAGGTCTACAAAAAAGTAGTAACTAATAATAGATACTGTAAACTTCATATCAAATTTAACCTTTGAGGCCAAAATGAGCATCGATAAAAGCTTGATTCAAGAGATTCATGCAATCAACGATTCGGTTCATAAAAATGCGGCCCAATATTTTCACACTAGGCCATTAGCCGTATCCAAAACCGGGCTTGTCTTGCCCAGTAAAGTTAAACATCCCTTCGAGATTGAATATGATATTAAAGATCTTCTCCTGATTGGGGCCATTACCCACAGTTCCGTCCTAATGACTGGAGGAACAGACACGGGAAAGACTACCCTCGCTAAGCTTATGATGAATAGTTTATTTGGCAAAGAAGAAGAAGGCTGGCACCGCATCGATGTCGATACTGATTTTGGAAAAGATACCTACACTGATGTTGACTTCAGCAAAATGATTGAAGGAAAAAAGCTTTCAGAAGGAATGTACCAAGCCATGGGATTTCTAAACCTGCCCGGGCTTATCTGGGATGAAATTAATCGAAGCCATTCAGGACTGACTGCTAAACTACTGCATATTTTTGACAGAGACATCAGCTTGCCTGACGGCCGAAGAGCTAAGACCGGAGTTTCTACGGAAAATGGAAACACCTACCAATTTCAGATTGCTGCAATTAATGAAGGAGATGATTACACTGGAACTTATCAATTAGACCGGGCATTGAGAAGACGTACAATTTTAGAGATTCCCTTTGACATCTTTTCCTTAACTGCGTACGACCAATTATGCATCAAAAAAAGAGGCAAACGCGAGATTGCTTTGGAAAATAATATCCCTCATTTAGATCAGATTCTTCATATCTATAAAAGTGTTGGAAAGGCTTTACCATTACATCCTCTCGCAGAGATGTACGCATCTTATTTAGAATCTTTTGATTACTGCAAGCATTCTTTGACTGGAGAGAAAGGCAGTATTGCGGCTAGAAATGGCTCCATCAACCATGTATGCACCCAGCCATTACGTCTAAACGGGGAAGAGCTTGAAGGAGAAGAAAATCGGATGAGCTGTAATCTTATAAAATCTCTCGAAGGAATGTGCCCATATGTTAGAGGCATTTCTGCAGGAGTTTCCAAAAACTTTTTAGCTGTAGCTAGAGGATTTGCCTTGTTAAGAGCTACAAAATTCGTGGAGATGTTGGCTGGTTTTCAGCAAGAAATTAACGAAAAACCATTAAGCTATGGATTATACCAGCCGGAAAGATTTACCTCTTCTTTGCAGGAATATACAGGAACCCGGTTAACTGGTAAAGATTTATGCAGAAAAACAGTAGATATGTATGTAGAAAATTTAGAGGTAGAATTAGAAGATATCAATTCTGCATTGGGTTTTGTCGGCTACTCCAAGATTGGGATGTCTGGAATTTGGGTATCTAAACATTACCAAGGCAACCGATTTGAAGCTATCAGAAAATTTTCTGCTGAGGCCAAGAAAAAATTTGAAGAAGGCTTGGCTGCCCCTGAATTAGCGAACGTTTCTGCTATTTTTGAAGATGGCCTTTCTGAGCAAGAGTTGAGAAAGATTAGGGGCTACTGCGAAGGCAATAATCCATGGTTATGGAAAGTTGTCGAAGCGTATATGGTTGATACAAGAATGTCCTCTCCTTCGCGGAAGGAAGTTGACATCGAAGCGCTTTATTAAACTAAATAAATTGAAAAAACCTAAACATGGAAGACCGCCCAGATTACGTTCGCATTGGAGAATTGTTCTATCCATTGATCAAATCTGATAAAGAAAAAACTACTCCCCAAATTGATTTGACCGGATTTATTACGCACGCCGTTGCTGCCTTTCGCCAAGGAGGAAGGATAAAAAACGATGAGGCAAAAAAATTTGTTTATTTTGGAACCGGAAAAAGATACCATCTCGCGTTATCTTTAATTTCTGCTAATCGAAAAACTAAATTAACTGAAATAAGTATGATCGGAGAATCGAATAATCTGGTTTCCGTGCTGTCTTTATTAAACGGAAATCTCCGTGCGGAATTCTCAGAAGTATATTTAGAACGCTTAGAAAACACTTTAAAACAAAACCTAATCAGAAATAGACGAGGTAATACTTCTCAGTTGGGGCAGTTAAATGTTTATTTAACTCCTTCACCAGAAAATCAGATTCTGATTAAACAGGCAGAATGGCAGAATCCGACCCGTCTTTCTTTCTCAAGTAATCTTGTTAGAACATTAGAAAATTTATTAGGGGCGGATTCTATCGCATTACTCTCCAACGCAGGAAGTATTCGAATTAATAACTTTTTTTATGCTGAAGATGATTATAATCAAGAGCTGATTCAAGAATCAAGCACTATTACTCAGCCCAACGCAGGAATCTACTCGTGGAACTATCAGATAAAAACTGCCAATGGAAGCGGATTACCTGAAGCGCTTTTAGACAGTTTAAACCGATGGTTCGATTTGATTAAAAACGGGTTTGATCAGCAATCATATTCTCTATTGGAAGTGGTTGAAGAATCAAACATTAAATCGGAGGCTCCTCTTCCATGGTAGATTCAGTAGACTCAGATTTCCGGAAAGATTTGGAACAGCGGTGCTTAACTATACTTGACAGAAAAGGATGGACGCAGTTCAAAGATATTGTGATAGAAATCCACGATCTGCCGACTCCCCTATCCGGTCGGATTGAACTAACCGATAGAAGAATTCACTTAGGCATCTGTGAAGACCTTCCCCAAGCGGTTGATGCGTTGATAAACGAAGAATCTCTCGCCATGGCTCAAGATGAAGTTTTAGATGCCCTGTTTTATTTTATGGTAGTTCATGAATATTCTCATCATAGCCTTTGTCCTGGAACTAAATCGGATTTCCAGAATATTGTAGACGGTTGCTCAGAAGCTATTGCTAAACGCGAGTCCCGAAAAGAAAAAATTGCTGCTGGTACAGCAGGCATTCAGAACATATTTACTGACAGTGTCTTAAACACGGTTAATTCAAAAACAGATTCAGAAAAAGAGAGGTATTCCTTAGGATTAGGTTTGTGCTACCTTTTTTTCGCAAACTACCAATCAAGATTAATGAAACTGATGATTGAAGAAACAAACCGAACGGAAAAAAATCCTCTTAAAAGAATGCTGAACAACAGAAGAAAATATGACCCCAGTAAAGACATGACATTATTCCTTGATTCGAACTTGTATTCCTGCCAGGTAGATCCGGAAATCAGAAAGAGATTAATGAACAAATACGGTCCAAGATTCTTTTTAGGGCGCCAACGGCATTTAGAAAGAGTATTATCTGTTTTTACAGGTGATGAAAAAATAACTAACTCTGTTTTAGAAGGTGCTCTAAGTGACGAAAATACTGCTTATTTTGTTGAGCGATTACAAAATCGTTCTGGATGGAAACAGATGGCCTATGATTACACCGATGTTATCTATCCGTTCTGGAGAAAACCGGATCAATGGTTAGAAAATGCGTTCTCTAAACAAAGACAGGGAAAATCCGATCCTCGGAGTGATGGGGATTATAGCAAGAAAAAAAGCCCGGGTGGAACACCGAAAGAAGGTTCGGGAAGAGTCTCACAAGAGAAACCCAAAGAAAAGCCAGGAAAACAATCTGGTCAGACTCCTCGTGAAAAGTTTAAAAGCCGGCAGAATCCAAAAGAGATGGGGCAGGAAAAACCAAAAGATGGTTCCAATTACGGAAAAGATGTCAAACCAGATAAAGACAAAAGCAGCGGAAACAGGCCAATCGAAGGGAATGATACTGATTATCTTAAAGAACGGCAAAAACGTGTAAAGAAGTACCTCCGAAAAGCTATTTCCCCGTCACATGAACCGTACAGTTCTCCCTATCTCAAGCATTATCCTCAGCTAGACGCATTATACCGGGAACGTGCAGCAAAATTACCGATATTTACTGAAGAAGAAAATTTTCCGGAAAATCGATATGGGCTGTTATTGGGACAAGAAGAGATTTCTTTTTCAGAGTTTAGCCCGACAAACGTCGACTGGTCAAGTACTAGATTGATTACTCGCCGAGACGGAACAAAACACCTTGAACTTTACAGAGGAAAGATACCTCTGCCCTTAGACATCGACGGGGGGAAAGAGACCCCCAAAGGAATTCCTGATTTAGCATTTATCCTAGACCGAAGCCCTAGTATGCATTTCGACCCCAGGGGGGGAAATGGAGAATATCACTTAGCCGGATTGGGAGTTTATGGAATATTAAAAGATCTTGAAGATAAAGGACTTGCTCCATTACTAAATTATTTGATGATGGTCTTCTCCAGCGATACTAACTCTTCTGGCTGGCGCGGCTATCCTGAAATAGACAGGGTAAAACAGACATTTTTTGATTCTGGGGGGGAATCAACAATCCTTGATCCCAATGCATTAACAACATTAAGAAAAAAGTGCGGGAGCCGATGCAGTTTTTTGACCCGGAAATGCTGTTTCCACATCCGGTGGCGGATGAAAATCCGCAGAGTGACGTGGAGAGGACGGAACTCAAGAGGATTTTGGAAGAGTGTATGGAGGACTTAGATGAGAAGTATAAGGAGGTATTAGTGTTAAGATATTTTGAAGATATGGATTATAAA
>JAGVYL010000048.1:0-2525 GCA_018303285.1 Candidatus Woesearchaeota archaeon
ATCAAGACTTTGGAGACGAATGAAATTCAAGTTCCGAGCGGACAGAGAAAAGAAATAGCTGCTGTCTGGGATGCAAGCGGAGTTACACCAGGACCTTACAGAGCTGTTGCAACTGTTTTGTATGATGAAAGCACTTTGAGCATAGAGAAGCAATTTAATGTTGGAACTAGATTGCTGGAATTAGCAGGGATGGAAGTTAATGATTTCTCCCTGGGAGAAATTGCAAAATTTGAAATGCTTGTAGAGAATAAATGGAGCGAGGCAATAAAGGGCGCTTATGCGCAGATGATTGTTTATGATGCGAGCGGGGCAACAATGGCTGATTTCAAGTCATCAAGTTATGATATACAACCATTGTCAAAGAGCTTAATGACTGCTTTCTGGGATACTGCAGGAGTCAAGGCAGGGACATATAGTTCTTCTTTATTCTTGAGATATGGGCAGCAGTCTGAACAGAGAGATTTGAAGCTGGAGGTTTCTTCGAATAATATTAATATTGTGGGAGTTGGTTATGTTATATCAAAGGGAAATGCAACTGGCGGTGGAGGCAATGGGCTGGTTACAATTTTGGTGGTGGCTGTGATTGTCTTAGTATTAATAAATGCTGTCTGGTTCCTGATTTTGAGGAAGAAACTTTCAAAGAAAAAGTAGATAAGTCCAATAGCCAAAAACCTTAGACTCCTGACAAAAAGTTTTCATCTTGCAAATTTGGAGATAATAAATACTCAAGATGGAAACCTTTTCTACCCGCCCCTAGATACGAGAGGTTGCCCGCGCCCCTTCGGGCTTTCGCCCTCAGAGAAAACTTCTCTTAATCAACAAAAATGAAATAGATTATATATTAGTCGCATAATAATCACTTAATTTGTTTTTCCTTCCCTTTAATAAACTTCTTTTAAAAAAAGAAGCAAAAAATTTCGCTTACCGAAAGTTATAAAAACCTTAAACTTATAGTATAATCATATACGCTCATCCTTGCTTCGGCAAGGGATGGGCACTTTTAAAATGAAAAGAGTTGCTGTTTTTATAGATGGGAATAATTTCTATTTTGGCTTAAGAAAATTATATGGAAAAAATAGAGGTCTGAAAAACTTTGATTTTGAGAGATTTGTTAAGTTTTTAGCTGGAAAAGATGATGTTGTTGCAATTTATTATTATAATGCTCTGCTTGATAAGGAAAATAATCCTCAAAAGTACGAAAGCCAAAAAGAGTTCTTTGAAAAACTAAAGCAAATTCCTAACTTTCATCTAGTCCTGTGCAAATTACTCAAAAGAAACATAACTGGAACAGACAAATTCTATTATATTATTAAAGAAGATGACATAAATATGGCTGTTGATATGGTTGAAAATGCTTGTGATAATAATTTTGATATGGCTATTTTAGTTTCTGGAGACGGCGACTTTGTTCCAGCTGTCCGTTCTGTAAAGAAAAAAGGGAAAATTGTGAAAAATATTTATTTTAAAAATAGCTCTTCAAGAAATCTTAAAAATTTTTGTGATGAATCCTTAGAATTGACAAAAGAGATTTTGAACCAATTCTTTAAAGTATTTCAATCTAAAAAAAGACAATAAAAAATAAAAATCACCAAGGTCATATTTGGGATAATTATCTTGATTTATCTTTTACCTTATAATTCTTGATTATTGTCTAATCACCAATAATTTTTTACTACAATGCTGAATTGAGTATTAACTTACCAAGGCAGAATATTTAAATAGCGTAAATTATTGAATATAAAATGAGAAAGAAGAGGCTGGACAGCGGCAAAGTTTTATTTTTGAAGAGGCTTTCTTTTGTTAGCTTGGTTTTGTTCCTAATTATTTTACTGCTGGCTGGGACATCTGATTTTATTGTGGGGAAGACAAGGATATTTTCCACATTGCAGGATGCTGTCAAAGATGCAATTTCCGCGAGACAGGAGAGCATTAGCGAAGACAGGACACTTCTGGCGCCTTTTAACGAGATGCTTATAATAGACCACAATGCTGTTGAAGAATTTGAGCAGATTCCTGATGAGTATTTAGATAAAGTAAAGAAGATGTGGTTTAATCTTCCTGGAGAGTCACATTCGTCAGGATACAGAAAGGGAGTAACATTTGTTTCTTATATTGATCCTGTGAAATACAATGTTGCTATCACTGAATCTGGCTCGCCTGCAGCTTATAGGACTGATGCATTGCGAATTGACAGGCTGGTCAGAAATCAATATAATGGGTGGACGCAAGGAGCTGGCGAGGCAGAGTGGTATACTTGGAAAGCTTGGCCTGGCTTTGTAGACACTGCAAATAATTATCAAATTATTAAAAACCACATTAATTATTCAAACACGCACAATTTGGAGATTGCAGCTATTGGATTTGGATGGTGCTGGGATGCTACTTGGCATAATGGTCTCGGCGGCACTATTGACCCGGTTTATAATGTGCGCTGGGCTGGTGCTTCTGAGGGCGGGCCTGATGGAGATTTAAGATGGGGATTGGATGAGGGAGATATTAGCTTGACTGGGAATAATGTTATGATG
>JAGVYL010000048.1:2571-5369 GCA_018303285.1 Candidatus Woesearchaeota archaeon
ATTTCTTATGTTGAATCGAAGGGATTTAACACGTCGGTGTTTTTCACGACAGGGCCTATTGAGGGCTATACAGGAGAGATTGGTTATCAGAGATATTTGAAGTATGAATATATAAGAAATTATGTAAAAGCAAATAACAAAGTATTATTTGATTATGCAGATATTCTTTCTTATAGTGATTCTGGGAGCTTGGATACTGATTCTTGGGAAGGGCATGTTTTTCCACACATTCATCCGGATAATTTAAGAGATATTGACTGGGGTGCCTGCTCGCTTGGAATGGAATGCAATGTTTTTATTGCAGGAACAGAAGATGGAGACCATATTGGGCAGGTTGGGGCGAGAAGACTGGGGAAGGCAATTTGGGTAATGCTTGCTAAGTTAAGCGGATGGGAAGGCGCATTAGGCGAGCCGAGCTATTCAACATTTAACGGGGGAACAACTAATTTCTCTGCTGTTGCAAATGTCTCTCAAGTTGCGAATGTTGTCTTAGAGAAAAAAGAATTAGGAAAAATTGATTTTGCAGGGCACACACTTGATTTTGCGAATTTAGATTTAGATAGGAATGTTGTAGTTGAAAACAACAAAGTTGGATTAAATTCTTTTGTCTTGCAAGGCCTGAATGTCTCTGCTGTCTTGACTATTTATAATACTGGGATCTCTGGAACACCTGCAATACTCGAGAACGGGCAGGCCTGCACGCATTGCTCATTAATTTTAAATAATAACGGAAATGTTACTTTTTCTGTTCAGCATTTTAGCGAATATAGTGTTATGGGGCCTGAAGACGAGATTTGTTCTGCTGGATACGCTTCAAATATTTCACAATGGAACATAACCTGGTTTTTTGATAAATGCTATCGTGTTGGGAATTTTGTGAATGGGGATTATTGGGTTGTGGGGCCTGTAAATATTGTTAATATTACTCCTGCGTCGACGGATATTGCTGGGAGAGTTATGCATGGGAGCATGATTAATCCAAGTCCTGCTAATGGAAGTAGCCAGGGATATGATAGCATTATGCATCAGTATGGTTCTATTAATGTCAATAGTTATGTTGCATCCTTGAACGCTGCAAGGCCAAATGGGATGGATTTATCAGCATCAAATCCGCTGCAAGTAAAAGGAAATTCGTCTTTAATTTCAACAATCAGTTTTGGTGTGAGCACAAGGCCTCAGACAAAAAGCGCTGCTGTTCTAACTGTTTTGGATGCGTCTCCTTCGGTAGACAGCTTTCGGCCTGCTTATTCTGGAAATGACAAAGAGATTATCTATCAAGTTTCTAATCTGAACTTTAGCAAGCTGTTAAAACTTCCTTTGACTAGTGGTGCGCCAACTCCTAGTTCTATTGAATACAAAGTAGCAAAGCCTTGGATTGATCACATACCTAGTTTTTTGGCCAGGTATCAACATCCTGCAGACAATATGCAGGATTATTCACGTGATTTTTCAGAAGATGAAAGTATCATCGCTTTGGTATTAAATCTTAACTATTCTGATGAGGAGAAAAAAACCTTGTTGATTTCATTTGTCCAGTTAGGCATAGATAATTACAGGAACATTTTGCTAGGGAAGGATTTGGCGGAAGGTAACTGGGTGCCTCTTGAAGGCCAGAACATGGGAAGAAAACTACCCATCGTTTTTGCGGGATTGGTTCTCAGCGATGATAAAATGCTTAGTATTGGGGTGTGGAATTCAAGCATTCCGGTCGGCAATTTGAATCCAGTATTCCAGGAGGACTTGAATATTTTCAAGGTTTTTGAAAGTGATGTTGGAAGAGCAGTACAAGGGGTAAACGCGGGAGATGGTGTTGCTGAGACATATAACCCATCACATGTAGGGCTTCCTGAATGGGGCTCAAGGCATTATGGGCCTTACGATGATATCACTCGGGATAATGCAAATTGGGGTGCTGAATATCGGCACATCAACACGATGGGCATGTTAGGGACAGCCCTGGCAGTTAACATCATGGGATTAAGGGATCATTGGAAAAATGACTTATTTTTTGACTATTATGACAGGGTAGTTGTGACTGAAAAGCAAATGGGTTATTGGATTGGATACCGTGATCAATCTTGGGGTGGCGCAATTAATGAATTTATATTTAATATGTGGAATACATATCGTGATGATTTCGGCTGTTCTTGGATGGATATTAATCCGACAATTGTCGATGGTACAAGAAAAAGCAGATATGACTGCAATGGAGATTATGTTTATGATGTTGATTGTTATTTTGTCAATTCTTGTTCTGATTATGCAACGCAGAGGGCGAGGGATTATGATCCTTGCAATATTGGATCTTGCGGTTCTGTTGTATCGACGTGCGGGGATTTGAGCTGCAATGGTTTTGAAAATTGTTCAACTTGTTCTGTAGATTGCGGGGCTTGCGCAGACACAACACCGCCGACAAGAAGCAATGGAAGACCAACAGGAATATTGCCAATAGGAACAACAAGCGTGAATATTAATCTGACAACTGATGAAACTGCAATTTGCAGATATTCAACAAGTGCTGGGCAAAGTTATGGCAGTATGGCAAATACTTTCTTGAGAAATGGGAATCTGCATTATTATGCCTTGAATGGACTGATAGCAGGAGCATATAATTATTATGCAAGATGCAATGATAGTTACGGGAATTTCAATACAAATGATTATTTAATCAGTTTTAGCATTGCGGCAGACACTACAGCGCCTGTAATTTCTTCTGTTGTGAATAGTTCAATTACTAATCGGTCTGCAATTATTAGCTGGCAGACAAATGAGAATGCAAATTCAAGAATTTATTATGG
>JAGVYL010000005.1 GCA_018303285.1 Candidatus Woesearchaeota archaeon
CTTCTTTGCTCCGAAAATATAGCCATAGACTCCCTTGATGGCCGTGTTGGTGATAAATGCAGTCATGATGGCTGCGGCCGCTACGGTAGAGGCAATCTCTCCGCTTTTGGATAAGCCGCTGATGGTTAAGGTGATAGCATCAATGTCTACAAAGCCGGAGAACAAGGCGGTTAAGTAAAGGCCTTTTGATTGCAAATAGAGATTGCCTAGTTTGGACGCAGCAGTGATGGCTAAGTAAAGCACGCCAAACTTTAATGCGGGAGCCAGAGTGAATGGAGAAGATAAATCCACCTGTGTTTTGGCAGGCTGCTTTTCTCTTTTATGATAAAGGAAAAGAGAAAACAAAGCAGCAGTAACTGCCACGGAAAGAATAGGCAGCCAAAGTTCGTTCAACAGAAACGGAGCAATCAAAAAAATCCAAAGCAAGACTCTTAATGACATCACTCCGATAGCTGCAAGGATGCCAATGATTAACGGACAATAATCATTTGTTTGCTTGCTTTTCTCAGAGAAAGAAGTAGTGACTGCGGTGCTGGAAACTAAACCGCCCACCAATCCGGTAAGAGCTAATCCCCGGTTGCCTAACCATCGATATAAAACATAACCGGTAAAGGAAACAGCAGAGACCAAAACTACAGTCAGCCAGATTTTATATGGATTGAAGATACCTAGCGGGCCGTAAGCCTGATTAGGTAAAAGAGGCAGAACTACTAATGTGACTACGGCAAATTTCAAAGCGCTTTGCAGTTCTTCTGGAGAAAGACTTTTGGCAAAACGATGGAGAAATGATTTTAAGGTAAGAAGCATGACCATGAGCACAGCCACAATCAAAGCAAAAACTATATACTGATAATAAACTAACACTCCCAAAAGAAAAGTGAGGAACGCAGCCATCTCGGTGGTTAAACCAAGCTGGTTCTTTGAAGCAGTAACATAATAGGAGATGCCTATAAGGATAATGATACAAAGAAAAGCTAGAAGAAGAAACCACAAGGAAACTAATTCTCCCAGCAAGGCGGAAAGGAAACCGAAAGCAGCAAAAAAGGGAAAAGTGCGGATGCCGGCCAAAGAATCTCCTTTGCCGGTCGAGCGTTCTCTTTCTAGGCCGATGAACAGGCCTAGAGCCATAGCAACGGCCAGATTTAAGAGTAAGGTTAAGTCGAGCATAGTACTTCTTTTGAAAGGAGGAAGAAATCAGTCTTTTTAAATTATTCCTAAAAATCTTTATAAATAACTGGCCGAATTGAAGTAAAATACCCATTAAGACTACCTTTGCGTAGGAGGGAAGATGGAAAAACAAGAAATATTCAAAGCTTTAGCGGAACTGAAGAAACCAGAGAATAAAAAGAATTTCTCACAGACTTACGATTTGATTATCATCCTTCAAGGATTAGATGTTAATACCACCCCGTTAGATTTCTTTGTCAATCTGCCCCATATGAAGAAGCAAGTGAAAATCGGAGCTTTTGTCGGCCAGGAATTAGCCGAACAGGCAGCTAAATTCTGTGATGTAGTAATCAAAGAGAATGAATTTGACCAGTATAAAGATAATAAGAAAGCAGTAAAACAATTGGCCGCGAAGACTGACTTTTTCATCGGCCAAGCTAATCTCATGCCCAAGATTGCCGGAGCAGTAGGTAGAATCTTAGGTTCTCGAGGAAAAATGCCTAATCCAAAAATGGGTGGTATTGTTCCCCCTAATGCTAACTTAGAAATTTTAGTTAAAAAATTTAAGACTATGGTGCGTTTAAATGCAAAAAAAAATCTGGCGTTACAATGTGCAGTGGGCTCAGAAAACCAGCCTGACGAGGAAGTGGCGGAAAATCTGTTGGCGGTGTATAATACTGTCATGAAAGCCCTGCCTCAAGAAAAGAATAATATCAAGAATGTGATGCTTAAATTAACCATGTCTAAACCAGTAAAGGTCGCTTAAGATGGTCAACCCTAAAAAGATCAAATCCGTGGACCGAATTGCCAAGGAGCTGGCGAACTATCCTGTTGTGGGGGTAGTCAACATGGAGAATCTGCCTGCCATGCAGCTGCAGAAGATGAAGCGTTCCTTGTGGGGTAAGGCAGAATTAACCATGGCCAGAAAGAAACTGTTGGCCAGAGCTTTGGAAAAGACCAAGAATCAAACTCTAATAAGCTTGACTGAGAGATTCCGAGGAATGCCTGCATTAATTCTTACTAAGGAGAATCCGTTCAAATTGCAAGCTTTGCTTCAAAAGAGCAAAAGTGCAGCTTCGGCTAAACCGGGACAGACTGCTCCCCAAGATATCTGGATAAAAGCAGGACCGACAGGATTTACACCAGGCCCAATTATCAGTGAATTATCTGGAGCAGGCTTGAAGACCGGGGTAGAAGCAGGAAAGATTGTGATCAAAGAAGACAAATTGCTGGTTCAGGAAGGACAGGCAATTAATCAGAAGCAATCAGACTTATTAAAAAAGATGGATATCAAGCCCATGGAAATCGGTTTGAATCTGGTGGCAGTATGGGAAAATGGTTTTATCTTTGAAGCTAAGCATTTAGCTGTTGATGAAAAAGCCGTTTCTGCTCAATTCACTCAAGCTCACAGCGAGGCCTTTAACCTGGCTGTTGAGATGGCTTATCTTAGCAAAGAGACTGTAGATACCTTGTTGGCTAAGGCTTTCCGAGAAGCCAAAGCCATGGCGTTGGAAGGAAATATCTTAGCGGATGCAGTGTTAGGAGAAGTCTTGGCCAAAGCTGAAGCTCAAGCAGCAGCTTTGCAGAAAAAAACAGAGTAAGATTAATATAAAATTCAAAAAATTAAATAAAAAAATAATATAGGAGGTTATGAAAATGGAATACGTTTATGCCGCCATGTTGCTTCATAAAGCAGGTAAAGAGATTACTGAACATTCAGTAAAGAAGGTTTTGGAAGCAGCAGGCGCAAAGGTGGACGAAGCCAGAGTGAAAGCTTTAGTAGCTGCTTTGGAAGGAGTGAACATAGAAGAAGCTATCAAGAAAGCAGCAATTGCTCCAGTAGCAGCCGCAGCTTCTCATGCAGCTCCTGCAGAAAAGAAAGAAGAGAAAAAGAAAGAGGAAGAGAAGAAATCTGAAGAGGCGGCGGCCGCAGGTTTAGGCGCTCTGTTCGGATAAATCTCTTTTTTATTTTTTTTATTTTTTTAAACTCTCTTATGTTTTAATATGTCGGGAATATATCCTCAGTTTGTAACCGGAACGCATGCATGGGATAGGGCAACATCAAAGAGCATATTTCCGAGCATGCTCAAAAACCACGTTCCGTGTATGATCAGATATAAAGACGATAGCTTATCATGCCACCCATCCTAGATGCGTGGTTTTTGACATGGAAGACGAAAAAGAAATCTATCAGGAATTCCAGCGGAAGAAAAGAGAGGTCAATGTACTACGTTCTCAATTGAACAGGACTAGCGAGAAGAAAAAAGAGATTTTTGACAAGAAGCGGGAATTCTTTGATAAGCTTAACTCTTTAATCGGCCAGATCCGTTCTTTGCGCAAGGAACGAGATGAGATGACGGCAGAAGTTAAAAAACTGAAAGAAGAGAAAGCTAAACTGCAGGAAGAGCTGAAAAACAAAGAAGCCAAGAAAGAAGAGATGCAGAAAAAGCGGAAAGAGATAATGCAGGAATTCCATCTACGATATGGGCCAGAAGAAATAAAATCCCAGATGGAGCGTCTGGAAAGTAAGATTGAAACAGAAGCCATCCCCTTTGAGAAAGAGAAAGAATTGATGAAGAAAATCAATGAGCTGAAGAAAAGATATGTTCAAGCTTCTAAGTTAACTGAAGAGATTAAAGGATACAAAGATTTGACACACGATATCGGAGAGTTACGAACGAAAGTTCAAGAAACTTTTCTTCATGTGCAAGCTAAAGCTTCCCAAGGCCAGCAGAGGCATGAGAAGATGATGGCTTTGATTAAAGAACTGGATGCGATGAAAACGCAGGGGCAGTTCACTCCAGAGATTGAAGCGGCTAACAAAGAAATGGATGAATTGAGGAAAAAGCTGGAAGAAGAGTTGGGAGAGCTGCAAGAGATTAGCAAAGAGGCCGGAGTGCAGGAAGAGATAAGCAGGCAGAACAAATCACGGAAGATGGACGAGATGGCTGAAAAGGTAGAAGAGAAGCTGCGGACGAAGAAGAAGCTGACGACTGAAGATTTGCTGATGTATCAAGCTGGGAGACGGTAGTTTTTTTTAGAAAGGATTTTTTACGGAGTAATCGTCTTTTGATCGGAATATACAATTGTTACTAATAAGAAGTAAACTGGCGAAAGATTTATAAATACCTCTCTTTAGAAACTAAGTATGGGCGACCTTATTGATTTTGAAGATCATAAAAAGATAGAATTTGAAGCGATTAGATCCGGCTTAAGCTATTCTAATTACCGTAGAAAATTAAGACTATATAATATTCCTGTGGATACGGCTATTAAAAATATCAGTAAAGGTATTTCTATCGAAGAATACCTACATCAAAGAGCAATAGAGGAAGCTCGAGATATACGAAGAACAAAAATCGGTTTTGCTAGTGTGATTACTGCTACTGTTGCCAGTTTACTTTATTCAATTGTAAATCCCACACCCAGCAGATATGAAACCACTCGTCAAGAACATAATGTAGCAGTAGCAGAACATAATCTTCCTTTAGTCAAAGAACTTTCAGGACGATTAAAAGAAGTAGAATGGTCTACTTTTGGAACAGAATTCTCTCCAAATTTGGGTTACGATAAATATCATTTTCCATAATTTATAAATTCTTTTAATCTGATTCGAGTATTCTTATTGGCTAGAGGTATTATTAATTTCTAAATTATTCTAAGTTTACAAATTCACTTTTAACTTGTTTTAATGAGGTGACCGAAGTAGTTTTCTTAAAACCAAATCTCTTAACCCATCCTTTAACAGTTAAATAATATTCATCACTATCTTTAGTTCTCAATTTTACTAACAGTTCGTAATCTCCGGTACAAATGTCTATACTTTCTACTTTAGAATTTCTTGCAAGCTCTTTTGCTACTTTTTCCGGATCAGCATAGTTTTCTTGAGCGAGATTAATGAAAACATAAGTGCAATAACCCTCATTTATCTTCTTGTAATCAAAAACGGCTTTGTAAGCTTTTATTGCTCCTTCTTTTTCTAATTTCTTGATATTGTAATGTATGGTAGTGGAAGGTTCCTTCAGTTTTTTTGCGATGACTGAAATCTGGGGCGTACAGTTTCCTTCTTTGAATAGTTCTATAAGTTTGGGCTGGATGTCTTTCATTTTGGTATAAACTGTATAATATTCAACTATTTATATATTTTTTGCTTAATTTTCGTATAATCTCCAGTTAAGTATATCAAGATAAGGATTTATTTGGAGTAGATGGCAAATTTAAAATTAATATCAGAATGTTTGGAAGAGAAGCGTGGGGCAGCTGAAGCTATAGAAAAAATGAAGCCTGCAAATCAAATATTAAAGATTATGAAAATGCAAAATTGTAGACAAATAGTTTTCAGTAGAGATCCAAAAACAAAGATGTTTGCTATTCTTGTAGTAGACAGCATTCCTGAAAAAAGAGACAAATGTGGAAAATTAAAAACCGAAACTTCTTCTTCAGGAGGCACAAGATTAGCTCATACAGATGCAGATGCAGCTTTAAAAGATGCTTTACAGCTAGCAAGAGCGATGACGTTGAAAGCAAAAGTTTTAGGAATAAATGAAGGCGGAGCAAAAGCAGTAGTCCTTAAAAATCAAGATAAGTCAAAGAGATTTTTACATTCTGTTGGAGATTTTATACAAATGCAGAAAGGATCATTTAGAACCGCCATAGATATGGGATTTACATTGAAAGATGCAAAGGTCATTTTTTCAAAAACTGATTTTATCGATTCTCTTTCCCACAATGCAGGAGGATTGGGAAGTACTGGAGAGAATACCGCCGAAGGCATGATTAATGGTTTTCAGGTGATCAGTAATGAAATTTTAAAGAAACCTTTGAAAGACTGTTTTGTTAGCATTCAAGGTTTAGGAAGCGTGGGAATGGCGTTAGCAAGAAGATTGATTAAGCATAAATGCAGAGTCCTAGCAACAGATGCTGATATCAAGAGATGTACACAAGCTAAAAAAATAGGGGTAAAGATTGTTAAACCGACCAAAATCTTTTCTCAAAAAGTAGATATCTTTGCTCCCTGTGCCTTTGGTGGAATATTAAATACTCAGAATATCTCTAAATTAAAATGTAAAGTTGTAGCAGGAGGAGCGAATAATCAATTAGAAGACGAGATGAATGGAGAAAAAATGTTATTTGATAAGGGGATTACCTTTATTCCGGATTTTGTAATAAATTGTTCGGGCTTTCTTCAGGCTTTAATCGAACGGGACGGTGGCGATGTAAAAGAAGCAAGAGAAAAATCAAAAATTGTTGGTCGTAAGGTTAAACAAATAATCGATTTTTCCAGAAAAAATAATTGCACTTTATGTGAATCATCGATTAGACTATTTGGTGAAGAAAATGACACATTAAATACTAAAAAATGCGAAAGCAGGAGGAACTAAAAAATGTCAATGTACAAAACATCGGAAGAGGGACTAAGAAAAATAGACCAGGATACATTCAGACGTATGTCTCTCAAAGAATTAGAATCCTGGGCTAGAAGCAATCCTTGCAATGAAAACTTATTGTTTGTTGTTGAGGAAACTAACCAGAGGCTGAAAAAAATGTATTCCTCTTCTTTAGAGGAAAAAGCAGAATCAGCTGACGAGAATTTAAAGTAAAAGACTGAAGACGAACGTCTTTAGCTTTTATTTAAAAGAGGTGTTTTATTAATCCTGCTGCGATGAAACGTAAAAACCTCTTTCATCAATGTACGTTAACCGTTTAACTTAAACTCTTCTAATTGAGTGTAAATCGGCCCGGTCTTTCTTAATTCGCTTTGAAAGAGGACAACCGTGTTTATAGTCATCTGGCCGAAGAAGTCCTTCCCGTGCTTCTTGATAATTTCGTTAATCTGTTCTCGGCCGTTTTCTTCAAGATGCTTGACTCTGGCCAGGGTAAGATGAGCCAGGGATTCCCTACTTTCTTGGTGGTACGGAAGAGAAAGATTGAAGAGCTGGGCGATTTCAGTTAATTCCTGGCTTACTCCGGCCCAGATGACTGCAGGACGATTTGAGTTGGGGAAAGCATCTAAGCCAGAGACTTTTATTTCGAAGGGTTTGATAGTTTTGGTTAAAGAAAGGATTCTCTTCCTTATTTTTTCCTGCTCGTTTTCGTTCACCCAGCCGATAAATTTTAAGGTGAAGTGAAGATTTTCCGGGGGAACGATGCTTAGGAGGCCGGCTACGGCAGAAAGAGCGGTGCTGATAGACTGTACATTCTTTTTGATATCTTCAGATAATGGCACGGCGATAAAAAGACGGATCTTGGATTTCGTTTCCTCCATCAGACAAAAAATTTTCTTCTCTTTTAAATTTCTTGCGGAGTTTTTTCAAAGCTTTTGCTTCTACTTGACGAATACGCTCTCTGGTTACACCCAAGCAATCTCCTATAAACTCCAAAGTCTGCTCTTCGGGATAACCTATACCCTTATGACGCAGAAGTATCTCTGCTTCTCGCGAAGAAAGGCACTGCTTGATTTTTTTTAACATATCTTTGAAAACAGTATTCTTTTCAGCTAAATCTTCTGCTACTGCTTCTTCTCGGAATAAATAGCTGCCACGGGTAAGATCTCCATCCTCGCCTATCGGAGCATCGGCCTCTAAATAATTTTTTACTAGCATAGCAATCTTATCAACGCTTTTTATCGAAAGATTCATCCTTTCGGCAATCTCTTCCCGTAACGGAGGGCGGCTCAATTCTCTGACTAGATGCTCGGAAGTTTTCCAGTAACCATAAATAATCTCCTGCATATGGGTGGGAATCCGTACCAGCGGTCCTTTTTCCATAATCGCTCGGCCGAGCGACTGTCTAATCCACCATGAAGCGTAGGTACTGAATTTATAGCCCCGAGTTTCATCGAACTTTTCCATGGCTCGCATCAAGCCAAGATTTCCTTCCTGAATAAGATCGGCCAAGTCCAAGCCTCGACCGCAGTATCTTTTTGCCCAGTCGATTACCAAGCGCAGATTGGCCAAGGTAAATTTGTGATGGGCAGTTTCGTAAGATTTAAGTCTAGTTTCTAATCTTTCAAACTGTTTTTTCCTTTTTTTCTGCGCTGGTTCTTGTTTTGATGGAGCAGCATAATCTGCTAAAATGCGATAGTAATAACTGTTTTTGAAGTGAATCTCTTCCACTAATCCGGCCAGTAAGGCGTATCTTTTTGGAGGAGAAGAACCGTTTCTTTTCTGGTAAGTACTATTTATTTCATTAGATATCTGGCTGAGCAGTTTTTGAGCCTCTTGGGGATGGTCGATAGGTAAACTAAAGTAAAATTCTTCCGGCTCTTGAACAAGGCGCTGTAGCTCTTTCCTTAATTCTTTTCCGGCAAAACGGCAGAGGTCTTCCAAGAAAAGCTGTTTTTTTTGTTTTATCTGCTGAAAACTGGAGAATTCTTCCTCCCGGCTGAGCAGTGGATCTTTAGGGAGATCTCTAAAGTAATAAGAAATACATGGTGAGGAGTCTTCTTCAGCGTAAACCATTATAGCAAAAGACCTACCTTTTTTATAATCCTTTATGTTTTTTTTTGAATAAAATAAATAAAAAAAGAACTTTAAATATTTTTAGAAGTTTTCGCTATCTTCGTACTTCTCTTCCTCGGCTTCAGGCTGAGGCTGAACCGAAGACGTTTCTTCAGATGCTTCTGCAGCCGGACCTTCAGATTTGCCGGCAACTTCAGCGAAACCGACATTACGGAAAACCTTGGTAACCCGGATTTTCACAGTTTCTCCCTTTTTGGCACCAGCAATAAAAAGGACGAATCCTTTAATCTTGGCAATACCATCTCCCTTGCCACCAACGCCTTCGATAGTGACATCATACTCTTCTCCCACTTTCACGGGAGCAAAACTTTTTTCTTGATACTCGTCTTGATACATTTGTGTTTCACCTTTCTACATTAATTTCTTTAAATCTATACTCTCGGTATAAACTATTGGGAATAAAAACAAGAATATTTAAAAACTTTCTTGAAATATTGGGGAGAATGAAGGAAGAAGTGATTAAACTGCTGAATTCTGCAGGAGTGGAACGGCAGATGGCAGAGTCTTTGCTGGAGATTCCTCCGGATTCTGCAATGGGGGATTTTGCTTTTCCCTGCTTTAAATTGGCGGGAGTGCTGCGAAAAAGTCCGGCTCAGATTGCCAAAGAACTAGAAGGAAAATTGAAGCTTTCTAAAGGAATTGAGAAAGTTGTGGCGGTGGGGCCGTATCTAAACTTTTTTGTCAATAAAGGGAAACGGGTAGCTGAAGTTTTGGAAAGAATTTCGAAGGAGAAGGAAAAATTTGGTTCGGGAGTAAGAGGAAAGGGCAAAACGATTACAATCGATTTCTCTCAGCCGAATATCATGAAACCATTTAATATAGCTCATTTACGTTCAACGATGATCGGAAACGCGCTTTCTCGAATATTAAATTATGATAGCTATAAAGTTATACGAATAAATCATTTAGGAGACTGGGGAACACAGTTTGGAAAAATGATGTATGCTTATGAAGCGTGGGGAAACAAAACCGAGCTTTTAAAAGACCCGATGCATTATATGACTAATCTTTACGTGAGGTTTCATAAAGAAGCGGAAATGGATCCTTCTTTAGAAGACAGAGGAAGAGAATGGTTTGCAAAATTAGAGCAGGGAGATAAGACCGCTCGGGCATATTGGGAGCTGTTTAGTAAACTTTCTTTAAAGTATTACAACAAAACATATACTAGGCTTGGCATCACGTTTGATTCTTGGGCAGGAGAAGCATTTTACGAGCCGATGCTGAAAGATACAATCGCATTTTTGCAAAAAAAAAGGATAGTAAAAAAGAGCGAGGGGGCTTTGATAGTCGATTTAGAGCAGTATGGGATAACCCCCTGCATTATTCAAAAATCAGATGGTTCTACCATTTATGCCACAAGAGACCTTGCTGCTGCGATGTATCGAGCAAAAACATATAATTTTTATAAAAATCTCTATGTGGTGGATGTTCGTCAATCTCTGCATTTCCAGCAGGTATTCAAGACATTGGACTTAGCGGGTTTTCCTTGGGCAAAGGATTGCATACATCTTCCTTTTGGCACTATGAAATTTGAAGAAGGAGTGATGTCCACACGAAAAGGCATAATCATTTTCTTGGAAGATGTGTTGGATAAGGTAGTGGATATGGTAAAAGAAATTATCAAAGAAAAAAATCCTAAACTAAAAAATAAAGATAAGATTGCAGAACAGATAGGGCTAGGAGCAGTAGTCTTTTGGGATCTAAGTAATGATAGAGTTAATGATATAATTTTTGATTGGAAGAGGGTGCTTGATTTTGAAGGAGATACTGCTCCTTATGTGCAGTATACTCATGCCCGAGCTTGCGCCATTCTTAGGAAAGCTAAAGCAGGGAAAGCGGATTACAGTCTATTAAAAGAAGCAGAAGAGATAGCTTTAGTGAAAGCCTTGGGAAGATTGCCAGACGTGGTGCAGAAATCTGCGGAAGAGTATAAGCCGCATCATATTGCCAAGTATTTACTGGACGTCTGTCATCTCTTCAACGAGTTCTATCATAAACATCAAGTATTGGTGGAAGACGAGGAATTGAAGATGGCCAGATTGAGTTTGGTTTTAGCTACGAAACAAGTGCTGGCCAATGGGCTTTATCTTTTAGGGATCAAGGCTCCGGAAGAGATGTAAAGTTGCGCTAAACATAGGCATGCCTGTTAAAATCGTCGACCATACGAAGTATCGGTCGACCGACGAACGAAGTGAGGAGAGTTATGACGCAGGGGCACACCGTCGTCCAATCCAGAAAGCGAAGCGATACATAAAGGACACTCGTCAAGGGGCACACTCACAAAAAAGTAGTTAGAATAGGGGGCTTAGTGGTATTTGTTTTTATATTCTGGATATTGTTCAAATAATTCTTTCTGTAACTGTTCATTCAAGTTTTTGGAATTTTTTAATATCTTTTTTACCTTTATTGAAAACCAAAAAGAGGCAAATATCATTATTCCACCCAAAATAATGACTACACATATTGTGTACAAACTAATTCCATTAATAGCGATTAAAATTGCCATGACAGAAAGCAATAAAGCGATTAATGATATAGCAAAAGAAAGCATAAAGGTTGCTGTGTTAGAAAGAAAATCTCTATTTGATTGGTCAAATTGTATCCAGAATAATTTATCTTGTTTAGTTCGCTTCATTTTAAATTATCTTCAATAATCTTCTTTTCTTTATCAGTTATCCCATATAATTTGTAGATTTCTTCGTCGATTTCAGCATCTAATTTTTTTATTTCTTTCTCAAGACGGGCTTTTTCATCAGTAGATTTGTTTTTTAGTTTACTTAACGACTGATTTAGAGATATGATATTTTTAACAAATTCTACAATTTTTGTCTGTTGTTGTTCAGAACCTATTACAATAGGCAATATTCTGAGTTGTGGTGCCTGAAATTGAAAATATCCCCCACTCATTTTTAGACCCGAGAATATTTCCGAATAAATGAAGGAAAGCATTTTAGAATTGATAATTCCTGCAAGATATTCTAGTTTAATCCCGTTTTTAGGAGTATGAATGCAGTTCGTATTTATTGAAGAATATTCTCCATTAACATCCACAAAACCTTCTATTCGTAATGCTAATTTAGCTATAATAATCTTGGACGAAGTGTATAATTCTCTTCTGTTTTCATTAACTTTAGCTAACTTTAATGTTGGTTTAAATAATCGTTCGCCTTTGTTCATAAATTTAGTGTATCCATAGGTGGTTGTGTATCTATCAATTGTGCCTGTGTTGATTATAGCAATATCGTTGCTTTCACTAATATACTTGCTAAACTCATCCGCTTCGGCGGCGGTGCTTGTTGCTTGAACCTCAGAAAATTCTTCTAAGGGACGTGATTTATCAAATACTTTTTCAATAATATCAAGATTATCCGATAATATTAATCCCCATATCTTATCTGGTAAAGTAGTTAAGTTTTTCGAGGAGACTTTGTATATTTTTTTATTCAAAACGTCTTCTGATAACATTCTTTCAGTGGTTATAGTATATTCTCTTGTAGGCTTTACTTTTTGAATCACTGTAATTATCGGGTAAACAGAAGGGTCATTAAAAACCCTGACTCTTGATAAATCAACCATTTTTATTAGTTTGTATTTTTCAGAAATTAACTCTCTTAAAGCTATTCCGTACGGAGAGGAGAGATATTTATTAGGTGTAATAAATGAAACATACCCTCCATCTTTGCATAGATTCATAGCTTGCTCAAAGAACAAAATATAAATATCATATGTTCCCCTTGCAGAAGCAAATTTATTTTTCCAAAACTGCTTAGTTTTCTCACCAACTGTTTTGGTAAGTTGTATTGCATTTATATAAGGCGGATTCCCAATCACTACATCAAAACCACCATTCTGCATTATATCTTTGAATTGTTCTTCCCATTTGAAAGCTCTTTCTCCTGCGATTGCAGAATCGTCAATTAATGAATTTCCTACTTTGATATTGTCTTGAAGTGTTGGAAGTCGATTTTTTTTTTCTGCGGCTTTTAATAATAAGTTTAATTGTGCTATTTCAGCAGCTTTTGGATCTAAGTCCACTCCAAAAATATTATCTTTTAGGATTTCGACTTTTCTGCCATAAGTAGCAGAAGCCCCAGTTAAATCAAGCTTTGTCTGGTCTACTTCGCCATTTTTCTTTTTATCAAGTGTAACAAGATAATCAAAAGCTTTCATCAAAAAAGAGCCAGAGCCACAAGCAGGGTCTAAGATTTTAATATTCTTTAAATCAAATTTCTTATCCTTTGCCAATTCGCCGATTGTATTTTTTACAATGTAATCCACTACATAAGTGGGAGTGTAATATATTCCCTGCTCTTTTCTATGTGCTTTTCCTTCTGCTAATTTGGCTCTTTTATCAGTTTTTTTGAGAATATGCCCTAAATATTGTTCGTAGATATTGCCTAAAACATCAGCGTCAATGGCAGAAAAGTCATAACGCACAGAATTATCGCTTGTAGCGAACAATCCGCTAATTATCTTTGATAAAACTTCATCATCTATATCCAAATCTTCGCATAAGTGAGGAGTAAATAGTTTGCTGTTGTAAATATCATCAATTTTTCTGAAGATAAGATTTAGTTTTTTGTAGATTCTTTTGTTTAAATCTTCTCTGATAACTGACTGTAACATTGGAGCTTCCAATTCTTTATCTTCAAGAGTTCTGATGAAGATTAGTCTGTCAATTATTCTTTGGACTGCTTCGTCTAATTCATCTCCAGAAATATTTTTTGAGGCATTATTTTTTAGAATATTTTTATTAAGCAAATCTCTAAATCTTGTTAAGTCGCCCAAAAGCTGTTTATCGACAGATGTTTTCTTTATCTTTTTGCCCCATTTTTCTGCTTCAATATCCAGAAGTTTTTTCTCAACAAACTCCATCTGCGGTTGCTTCACCCTGGGAGAAAATGCCCTCCCGTTATTTCATCAGAGCTATCATTGAAACACAATTAAAAAAATTAAAGAGGAAATATTGGCCTTGGCAAAAAGTCGGTTATTAGAGTAGGTTATGCAAAACAAGAAAATACTCCTACTACTTTTCATAATCTTTGTATTAGCCTTAACTTTACGTTTTTTATACTTTCCTAACAACATTTATTTTGGTTTCGATCAGGCTCGGGATGCTTTTGCCTCTTTAGAGATTGTTTTCGGTGAGTTCAGAGTGGTTGGTCCGCCGACTAGTGTTGATGGGTGGTTTCACGGGCCTCTTTATTACTATCTTTATGCTCCGCTTT
>JAGVYL010000006.1 GCA_018303285.1 Candidatus Woesearchaeota archaeon
TTGCTCGAGAGCGGATTCAGTGTAAGAAAATCTGTCCTGCTTGACTCCTGTGACTTCTTCTGCAGGATTGGCTTCACTGAGATACTGCTTGACTATTCTAGCGATGGCTTCTTTAGGCAGGTCTACGCCCTGCATTTCCGGGATTTCCTGAAGGAAATCCGCTGGAGACCAGCTGTCGGGATGAATTTCTAAGCGTAAAGAGGGGATGAGAAAATCGTCTATAGTAGTGGCTAATCGTTCCACCTGGGCGAGGAAGGTGGGAGTTTTAACTATTACTCCAGTTTCTTTCAAAACGGTTTGTACTTGAGTCATGACTGTCTTAGAATGGAGCGTATTTATAAATGTTTTGGTTGTTTACTTCTTGGCAGTAACAATTTGTTCTATCGTACTTTGGCCCCATCCTTCACTCCAATTATTTTGATGGATTCTAGATTGGTTTTCAGAATGTAATTATTATAAATCACTTTTTGGCCTGCCACCGTCAAATCGAGTTTAATAAAATCTTCAAAGGCCAGCTCTTTAGTATCATTAGTGTATCCTTCAGGAGAAACTGCTGCTCCGGACTCGCTTTTCTCTGCTTCCAGCAAGGCCACTTTCTGGCCGTCATCGGCAGCTAAAAGCATGCCTTTACTTTCAATTCCCCTTATCTTGGCTGGTTTAAGATTGGCGCAGACAACAATTTTCTTATGCAAAAGCTGTTCTTTAGAAAAATATTTTTTTAATCCCGCCACTAACTGACGTTTTTCTGTGCCTAAATCAATCTGCAGCAGATATAAACTATCGGCGTTGGGATGATCGGCTACGGAAAGAATCTTGGCTACATACAAATCAGCAGGAAATAGTTTAGTTTCTGCTTTTTTCTTTTCTAAAAAGTATTCAGTCACTTTGGAAGTCTTGGCTTTTAATTCTTCTATCTGCTCGTCTTCTAATTTATGAAATAACAATTCCGGCTTGCTGATTTGGTGGCCGGCTTTAAGATTCAATTTTTTTATGTTTTTCCAATCCTTAATCTCTATATTAAGCATCTGCAGGATTTTTTGAGAAGTTGTGGGCAGGTAGGGCTGGATAAGCAGGCCTAACGACAAGCAAAGATTAGCGCAGATATAAATAATTGTTTTTGCCCGCTCCAAATCTTTCCACGGCTCGTTCTCTTGAAAATATTTGTTGCCTAAAGCAGAAAGGGCGAGAATCTCTCCCAGACCCTGGCGCAGCTCTACTTTTTCCAAAGAACTTATGATTAAATCTATTTGTTTTTCTACTGCTTTCCAAAAATCTTTATCTTTAGCTGTCAGCTTGGGTTTGGGAAGCTCGCCTGCGAATTTAGAATCTAAGAAACTTAAAGTGCGGTTGATAAAATTGGCAAAGTTGGCAATGAGCTTGTTGTTGATAGCTTCTTGAAATTCTTTCCAATAAAACTCTGTATCCTTAGTTTCTGGGATTAGGTAAACCGAATAAAAGCGCCAGTAATCTGCTTCCAAACCTTCATTGGCTAAATTTTCGCAGAAGACTCCCCGGTTCTGGCTTTTAGAGAATTTTCCTCCTTCATAATTGAGATATTGCAGGCCGATGACGTTATACGGCAGATTAAACTTGCCATTGGCCATAATCATTCCGGGAAAAAAGATGGTATGAAAAGGAATATTGTCTTTGCCGATGAAATGGTAAATCTTAGCATCTTTGTTTTGCCAGAAAGATTTCCATTTGGTAGCATGCCATTCTTTAGTAGAAGAGATGTACCCTATAGGGGCATCTACCCAGACATAGAATACTAAATCTTCGTATCCCTTAAAAGGCACGGGGATACCCCATTTGAGATTCCTGGTGATACATCTTGGCTTTAAACCTTCTTCGATCCAGCCGAGAGCTAAAGAACGTACTTGAGAGCGCCAATGCTTGTTAGAATCAATCCATTTTTCCAGAGCCGGAGAAAGCTTTTCTAAATTAAGGAAAAGATGCTTTTTTTCTACGAAGTGAATATCTTTGGAATGGCAAACTGCACAGGAGGGAGTCTTTAACTTAGCTGGATCCAAAACCTTGCTGCAGTTTTCGCATTGATCTCCCCTGGCTTTTTCGTATCCGCAATACGGACAAATACCTTCAATGTACCTATCAGATAATTGCCGTTGGCAACTTTGACAAAAAGGGAGACGGATTATTTTTTCTAAGATATAACCGTTTTGAAATACCTTTTTAAGAAAGTCTTTTGTGGTTTGATAATGTATCGGTTTACTAGTACGAGAAAAATTATCATAACTCAGATTAAACCAGTCATAGATGTCCTTATGAATCTTATAAAAAAAATCGCAGAGTTCTTTTGGCGTGATACCATACTTGTAAGCAGCAATCTCTGATGCTGTGCCATGCTCGTCTGTTCCGCCGATGAATACAGTTTCATGACCGATAAGACGACAGTAACGGGCAAAGATGTCAGCCGGCAGATGAGAACCGACAATGTTGCCTAAATGGGGAACATTATTGGTGTACGGCAGAGCAGCAGTAATCAAACGCTTTTCTTTCTTGAACTTGGCCATTTGAGATAAGAACGAGGGGATTTTTATAAAGTTAATTACTTTAATATATCAATCTAGAATTAAACTTCAGATGCGACTGTACTCTCCGCATACTTCTGGCCGTCCAGCTCCACTACCCGCTTGATGCGGATTTTCCGCTTGGCCTCTTTACGAGCCTTGTCGGGATTGGTCTTAAAGAGTTTCTCGTCCACTTTGATGTCATCGACAAAATAAGTATGTTTAATAACTGCCTTTTTGAAATCCTTGTTTATATCGAAAAGAAATTCTTCGTGAAATAATTTTTCCGAAGTTAAAGGCAGAAGTAGAGTGACAAAGCCTTCGGTAGAACTGCCTATTTTAGGAGTATTTTTGGATTTTACCTTTATCTCACCTTCAGGAGATTGAACACTTAATAGAAGATATTCTCCAAAGAAATTGTCTACTATCTTTTTATAAGTGGCAACTGAAATCTCTTGAGAATCAAATACATATTTAGCTCCCGATTTGCCGAAGCGCTTGGCCGGATTAAAAGCTAGGCTTAAACTTTGCAGGGGTTGTTCTAGATTATTAACTGTTTCAATCAATCCAGAAAGAGTGGCTTTCTGTTTGACTAAGCCGGATAAAAATTCTTGCATAAAATTAAGATACTCGAATCCTGCAGAGACTTTTATCCCTTTAGATTTAGTGATAGTAAAAGTTTCTTTCTCAAATTCACCCAAACTATAGCGGATAAAGGCCTGATGAGTGCGGGGAGTGATCTTCTTTTCAAAGATATTCTTGATAAAATTGATGGCCATAGAGATTTTCTTATGTTAGATATTATTTACCACGTCTTTTTTTCTGCTAATATGAATCGGTCTTTAGTTTTTGGTGCATTTTTCAAGATGCGCTCAGAGAAGTCTTTATCCACTCCTATATTAACCTTTTCCCGCAAGTTTTTTTTCCGTTTCACTCCTAAGTCTTCTTTTAACTCTCCCACTTTGCTTAAAGCAGAGATAAAATTGTCCATAATCCGCTTGGCTTGCTCTTGAATTTTAGTCTGCTCCATAATATTTAGATAAACCGCTCTATCTCCTGCTTGATGTAGCGCTTGGTCATTAATCCGGCTAGACGCTTTACTTCGACCCCATTATTGAATAAAATGATGCTGGGCAGGCTGAAAACCCTGTGGACTGAAGCCATCTTGGGATTAGTATTAATGTCTACATCAATAAAATTGACTTTTCCACTTAATTCTGCCTTAATCTCTTTGTACGGCTTATCGGCATAACGGCATTCGTTGTTCCATTGCGAATGGAACCTCACTACGTGCTTACCTTGAGCGATCATCTCTTCAAAATTCTTCTGCTGCACCACATCAGTCATCTTTCCACCCCACTTCAGATTGTACTTATTACGCCACCAAGTTCTAAACGTTCCACTTGAGGAAGATAAGTTTCTTTCTTATTTTTTTTAACAATGTAAATCAATATTTCTTCAGGGCGTAGGTTTAAACAGAGAGGACTGTTTTTTGATGCTTGGCCCACCAATTTATCAATCGTTATATCCGGCTCATAAATCATCAAATCTTCTGTTAAACTTTCCCAAGAATCTTCCGGCTCGATTCTAATTTCGTACCTTGTTTCCTCTGCAGATTCGTAGATAAAATCAACACACTGCAAGTTAATTCCCAATCTATCTGTAGTATAACATCTCAAAGGAGAAACACAAACAGTGTCTCCTGTAGGATAGCATTCTCCCCCTAATGACATGGCTAACCCGTTAGCCACTGAAGGGATAGTTGCTCCAAAGATTCCCGCAGATAGATACCCTAAAAGTTTTCCTTTCATTTTTTTCCACCTCGCTTTAAATTTTATTCTTTAGCTTTAACTCTAAAACTAAATCCTCTAACTTACGTAGATCATATTTGATAGCATCAAATTTCCTGCGCAGTTCGTCTTTTAATTCAAAGTACATCAGTTCGCCGTAAATCTCCTCCACTAAATCGCGGATTTTGACTACGGCCAGATAATCTCCCTTGCCGGCTAAATAAACAGCCCGGCGGAAAACTTCTCCAGTAAGATCAGCCAATCCGCCAAGATATGAGTCTACACAAATACCCAGCTCTCCAGAAGTAGGAATCTTATTTTTTGTAACAAATTGATAGTACATCACTGCTTCTGCATATTCCTGCAGAGCCATAAAGAAGCTGCCTTCAGAATGCAAATCAGCATCAGCTTGAGCAATCTTTTCTATTTCTGCTTTTTCCTTTTCTATCTGCTTTACTTTTTGCTCTGCGGTTTTTAAATCGTCTCGATGGACGGCATAGATCAGCTGTTTGCTGGAAGCGACAATGTCCCGGCTTTTCTTGATTAGCTCTTCTCGCTTAGCGTTATAATTGAAAAGCTCCTTCTTCAACTGCTCCAGATCTTTTTTATTAAGCATTTTAGGTTCTAAAAGGAGGGGATTTATTAAGTTTTGCTTGCTACAGAAGAAAATTCCTGAACAAAAGGTTTATAAATACCTTCTTCTTTCTCTTAACTTATAATCAAGTTATAATTTTCATTAAAACAGAGGTATCGAAACTAAAGTTTCGGAACCTCCTCGTAAACTCAGAGGTGATATGGATGGCAGTTAAACTAGGTAAGCAAAAGATGGAATGGTTCAGAATCGGCCATTATACTTTCTTCGTAGGAATTTTCTTGGCGATTGTAGCTGCCTTTTTTAGGTCATACATCCCTCCAGAAGTTTTAATCACTACCTTATTTATCTTAGGTCTATTAGTGGGCTTGCTGAATATTACGGCAAAAGAGACTACTCCCTTTTTGATTGCTGCCCTGGCCTTGATGCTAGCAGGCATTGTTAACTTCGGTTTAATTCCTGGCATCGGAACATATATCCGCGATATGCTCAGCAATGTAGTAGTCTTTGTTGCTCCGGCAGTTATTCCCGTAGCCATTAAAGCTATCTGGAATCTCGCTTCAGAAAGATGAAAACAGAAGATTTTTTCCGCTATCTTGGTTATGTGGGCATAGTTTTAGCCGTGGTCGGAATAATCATCCTTCTGCTAAAGACTATTCTTTAAGATGATTGCCTACCGAGATACCTTGAATGCTCTGGCTTTCGCGTTTACTATTTTTTTAATTGTTTATGCTTTACAGAAAGGCATGGATGAAACAGAACTAGTTGTAAATGTTTTATATTTCACCGTTCTTTTACTCTCTCAAATAGAAAACTTAAGGGAAGTTATCTCTAAATCATAAAAATGGAACGACAGAAAACAAAATGCCCTTTTTGTCAGAAGGAGATTGAAGTTTTTTCTTTCAGCGGCTTGGTGGCTCCGTTCTGCCATTTCTGCCGGAATCGAATCCGACTGGATTAAAAATTTATTTTTCTTATTGCCTATCCCATACAAACCTATCATTTGTTTTATACAAACTAATATAAAGTTCAGGCTATTCTTTGGAACAATGAATCTAAACGATGTAAAAATAAAATCCCCCCGGAATATTGGTAATCTTGGGGAATTAGAAGGAATACTTGATAGTTTACCGATTGAGATAACTTGTGAAAGTGAAAACATTGAAATAGAAGCGCATTGGAGCGGGGGTAAACATATTCATCTTAATTGTCCAGACGGGCATGTTTACATGATTAAAATAGGAAAAGATATGATGCTGGGTGATTCTTCTCAGTATTCGACTAGCATCTTTGATGCACGAGAGAAGCTTAAAAATGTTTATTCTAGGTGTGTACATATTAAGACCGGAGGATATAAACAACCCCCTTCAATATTTCCTATGATTTCTCCTCTTTGAGGCTCTTCTCCACTTTCTCCCAAAGCAGTTCGTAATCAAAGCCTTCTTCGATTGGCTCTTTCTGTTTGCCTTTCTTCAAAGCAATCTTGGCCAAGACCTGCTGATGCATCCGTTTGAGAAACTCCTGTTTATCTTCCATACGAATGATATCGGAGTATCCTTCAGTAACCATGCCAAAGGCAAAGGGACTGGGCAAGGCAGTGTAAAATTCTTCCACTTGAATCTGCTTATTTTCAATGGCAGTTAGTACCTTGAAAGTGTTTTCCACATCCATCAAATCTTCTAAGACCTCTCTCCGCGCTTCTTTAAGAATAGAAAAATTAGGGCTGATGCGCTTGACAGCACTTAATAGAATACGGCTACCCATCTGCTGACGGCCGACCTGCTTGCGCTGGCCTTTATATTCTCGTAAAATCATCAAAGCTCGGCAGGCGCAATGACGGAAACGGCGGTTAAGCACTTCGCTTTTTTCCAGAGAATCTTCTAAAAGATGCCGAAGATGCTCTGGCTTGAGAGCTTTGAAAGCTCTTAGAACATTAGCGTTCTTAGGAGTACAAAGATAAAAACCATTGTCGCTGATGCCGACTTCTACATCAATATGCTGCTGCTTGCCCAAGACATATGCGGTAGCTCGGGAAAGGCAATCATTGACCCGACGGCCGAATAGTGTATGGAAAACTACGTAGTTGAATTCTTTTTCCTTGAAATGTTCCAAGGTTATTTTTTTATCAGAAGGAATGGCACTAAACTCGTGCTGCTCTAAAAAATAGGTGTATAATGCTAAAGCAGTGGTTTCATCATCGATATATAAAAATTCTTTGAGGAATTGGACTATTTCCTGACGAGAAAGTTTTTTCTGAAATTTCTCTTCCATTAACCTTCTTAAACGGCCTATTTCCATGGCTAAGTCGTAGCTTAACGGAAGCATCTCTGAGAACCAGCTAGGAACTGTGGGGGGGCGATTAGTGGAAGATCTTACTTGGCAGGTCATTCCCGAAGCGTATTTAAATTCATAAACTTCTCCCCCTAAAACAAAAATATCTCCTGGCTTTAAGCGCTCTAAGAAGGCTTCATCAATCTTACCCATTACTTGGTCTCCGATTTTCACAGTCATGTGAGTTTCTTCGGGAATAGTACCTAAATTGGTCATGTAGATGACTCGGGTCATCTTTCCTCTACGGCCGAGCATTCCTGTTTCTTTGTCGTACCAAATCTTAGCATAGACGTGACGGTCTTCCAATGAAGTGAAGTGGCCGGCCAGATATTCCAAGACTGATTCAAAATCGCTCCAATTTAACGAATGGTAGCTGTAGCTGTTGCGCACGAGAGTGTAAAGCTCTTTGGCTGAGATTTGATCGTACAAAGCAAAGCCGATAATCTGCTGAGCTAAGACGTCCAAGGAGTTTTTCGGCAGATGTATTTTATCGATCTTCTTTTCGATGGCGCTTTTTACTAAAACAGAGCATTCTACTAAATCATCCCTGTCCATGACAATGATTCTTCCTTTAGGCGTTTCGTTCAGTTTGTGACCGGAGCGGCCGATGCGCTGAAGAAATCTGGCTACTGATTTCGGAGAGCCTAAACAGATAACTAAATCAATATATCCGATGTCAATTCCTAATTCTAAGGATGTGGAACTGACGATGCATTTCAATTCTCCGTTTCTTAAACGCTCTTCAGTCTGATGACGGAGAGACTTGCTTAAACTGCCGTGATGGGCAGCGATATTCTCAGTATAATTTTTTGGAAAAAGCTCTTTGAGATTATGGACCACTCTTTCAGTGGCAGAACGGGTGTTGGTGAAAACCAATGTAGTTTTATGGGGCTGAATCAAATCGTGGATAAGATTGTAGAATGCAGTTTGTTTTTTGGGGTGATCTATCTCGATTAAATCTGCTACTGGACTGAGCACTTTTAAATCTAAATTTTTAGTGATGGGAACATTGACCAGAAGACAAGAACGTTCTGTTTCTTCTCTGTAACCGACTAGATAATGGGCAATCTCTTCTAATGGAGAGATAGTAGCAGATAGACCGATACGGCAGAGAGAAGGGCTGAGCTTGTTGAGCCATTCAACTGCTAAAGAAAGATGCACTCCCCGCTTGTTTTCGGCCAAGGAATGAATCTCATCAATGATGCACCACTGCACGTCTTTGAGATATTCTACAAACTTTATTGAAGAAAGGAGAATGGAAAGCGTTTCGGGAGTGGTGATAAGAATATGTGGGGGGTGCTTGAGCATGGCGGCTTTTTCTTTTAATGTGGTGTCTCCAGTTCTTACTGCTACTCTGATGTTTAGGGGATGACCGGCTAAGGCTTCTATTTCTTCTAATGGCTCTTTGAGATTGGTGGCGATATCGCGGTTTAATGCTTTCAGGGGGGAGATATAAACTGCGTAAATCTTATTTTCTAAGATGCCTTTTTCGGCTGAGTCTACTAATTCATTGATGATAGAAAGAAATCCTGTGAGTGTTTTTGTTGACCCAGTTGGGGCGGAGATAAGGATATTATTGCGCTTGTGAATTTCCATTACGCCGTAGAGTTGAGGTAAAGAGAAAGCGGGAAATTTGGAGAAGAACCACTGCTTGACCAAATGGTGCAGGATGGCTGAGACTTCCTCTTGCAGATAGGGCTTTTCCATCGAGGTAAGCATAGTTGCTTCTGATTACCCGGCTTATTTAATGGTTTTTTGGGGAAAGTTTATAATTCCTTAATTTTTCTTTAACCTATGAAACTAATCCTTCTCGGCCCGCCGGGCTCTGGCAAGGGGACAATGTCAGAAAGACTGACTAAAGACTTCAAGCTAAAGCATATCTCTCCAGGAGAGATCTTTCGAGATGAAATCGAGAAGAAAACCCAGCTCGGCCAGGAAATCAGGAAGTACATGGAAGGAGGCGGCCTGGTACCGGATAATCTGACCAATGAAATCATCAAGCTGGAAATAGAAAAACAGAAAAAATTTTTGTTAGATGGCTATCCTAGAACTATCGGCCAAGCCCAAGCCTTAAGCAAAGTTGTTAAGATTGACAAGGTAATTTTACTAGAAGTATCTGAAAAGACTGCTATTGAAAGAATCAGCGGCCGCAGAATCTGCTCTCAATGCGAAACGCCTTTTCACATCAAGTTTATTCCTCCTAAAAAAACAGGTATCTGCAATAAGTGCGGAGGCAAACTGATGCAGCGAAAAGATGATGCTCCGGCTTCAGTCAAAAAACGGTTCCAGATTTACAATGAGCAAGTCAAACATTTAAAAGAATTTTTTCAGAGGAAAAAATTGCTTCGACGGATAGATGCTTCTTCTACGCCAAAAGAAGTATACCATGAAATACAGAAAGCTGTGAAGGACAGTTAACCCCTTTCAAAAACATTCAAGTAATTCTTCCAGACCTGCTCTTCGGCCTCTTTGAAAGCTATTTTCTTAATTTCTGCAATCTTTTTCACGCTTTCTATCACAAAGGCCGGCTCATTCTTCTGCTCTAGATAAGGGCTGAGCCAAGGAGCATCAGTTTCTGTCAAAAGCTGGTTTATGTCCACTAAATCTGTCAGCATCTGAAAGTGTTGTAAACGAAGAATGTTGGAGGGTATAGAAAAAAACATTCCCTTCTCTGCTACTCTTTTGATTAAATGTTTTCTTCCGCTGAAGCAATGCATGATAATTTTTTTAAGTTTAGAGCTTTCCAGCATTTCTACACATTCTAACTCTGCTTTGCGGCTATGGACAATTAATGGCTTGTTTAGTTTTTCTGCAAAAGCAATAATCTTTTCAAAATTCTCTTTTTGTTTCTGATGATGCACTTTGTCCCATTGAAAATCCATCCCGCATTCGCCGAGAGAAACAATCTTCGCTTTATTTTTTAAGATAAACTTAAATTCTTCTTCCAAATTTATAGGCACGGTTTGCCGCGTTAGCCCGGTTTCATCGGCTGCTTCTGCGGGAATCTCTCCTAAAACGTCTAACGGATATAACCCTAAAGAAGCTTTGATTATAGGATACTTTTTAGCCAACGCCAGCACTTCTTCGTTTGTAGGATGATTTACTCCAGAACAGACAATAGCTCTGACTCCTGCGTTCTCTGCTCTACGTAGAACTTCATCTAACTTATCTTTAAAATGTTCGTGGGTCAAATGACAGTGGACATCGACAAGCATTTGTGACAGAAAAGAAGGGCAGTTTAAAAAAATAGCTAATTGATATGCGCATAGCTCGCTCGTATGCTTCACTCACTGCAACTCGGGATGCAGCATCGTGTGCGGTCTAACGATAAATTTTGCTTACTCTCTGGCGATATTCGCGCTATGCACATAGCTAAATTAAAAAAAATAAAAATAGAGGATTATATTCCTGCTGCTTTTCGTAAAACGTCTGCCAAATCCGTCTTCTCCCAAGTGAAATCCGGCTCTTCCCGGCCGAAGTGGCCGTAGGCAGCAGTTTGCTGGTATATCGGCCGTCTCAAATCAAGATGGTTAATGATCCATTTGGGAGTTAAAGGAAAATGTTCCTTCACTAGTTCGACAATCTTCTCTTCAGGAATCTTGTGAGTGCCAAAAGTGTCTACATCAATGGAAGTGGGCTGGGCCACTCCAATGGCATAAGAAAGCTGGACTTCGCATCTGTCCGCTAGATTAGCGGCCACTACATTTTTAGCCACATAACGGGCCGCATAAGCTCCGCTGCGATCTACTTTAGTGGGATCTTTGCCAGAAAAGGCTCCTCCTCCGTGGCGGCCGACTCCGCCGTAAGTATCACAGATGATTTTTCGGCCAGTTACGCCTGTATCTCCCTCCGGCCCGCCGATGACAAATTTACCAGTAGCGTTAATATGAATCTTAGTGTTTTCATCCATCCAATGACTACAGACAGGAATAATCACTTTTTCTTTGATTTCTTTTTTTAACTGCTCTTCTTGCACCGTATCCAAATGCTGCTGAGCAATAACTATGGAGGTGAGCCTATCTGGGGTACCGTCATGATATTCCACACTTACTTGAGATTTGCCATCCGGGCCAAGATCTTTGATGGCTCCACTTTTTCTCACTTCAGCTAATTTTCTTGTCAAGCCATGAGCAAGCATAATCGGTAACGGCATTAATTGGGGGGTTTCCCAGCAGGCATAACCATACATCATTCCTTGATCTCCTGCTCCTTCTCGATCCACTCCTTGAGCAATATCCGGGCTCTGCTTATGGATGGCGGACCAGACTCCTGCATCTTCATAGTCCATGCCAAAAGCGGGATTAGTGTATCCAATATTTTTTAATACCTGACGAGCAATTTGAGAAACATCAGCAAAACCTTTGGTGGTCACCTCTCCGGCAATATGAATGCTTCCGGTAGTGGTCAAACATTCAACCGCTACACGAGAATGAGAATCTTGCCGTAATAATTCATCAAGAATCGCATCAGAAATCTGATCGCAAACTTTATCCGGATGCCCTTCAGTTACGCTTTCACTGGCTAAATAACTTACCTTTACCATAAGTACACCTCCATTTAAATGCAACTTAAGGAAAGAAGTGTTTAAAACATTTATGCAAGCAATATGTAGATGTTAGAGAATAAAACTTTTACCCATACACAACCTAAATAAATAGCTTGAAAAAGGAACTTTAAATGGCAAAAAGGGTGCAGAGTCCAAGTTCTATCAATACTTACAAGCAATGCCCTCGAAAGTATTTTTATCAATACATCAAAGGGTATGAGACTATTCCCAATATTCATCAGGTTAGAGGTAATGTCACCCATGATGTTTTAGAGAAATTTTTTGATTGGGATATCTCTTCGGTCAAAGAAGAAAACTTTCCATTGCAGACCAAGCTGCACCTTCAATTTCTGCTCATTCAAGAATGGAAAAATGCAGAGAATGAATTTAAAAAAGTGGAACTTAGTCCTGACCAAAAGAAATTTTATTTTGAAGAGACTCTTTTGATGCTCTTGAACTGGGCCAATCATTTTATTGAAGATATTAAAAAAACTGATCTGCCCTTAACCGTGGCTTTTTCCCAGCTGACTCCGGAGAGAGAAAAAGAATACTCTTCAACTACTCTTAAGGTCCATGGCTTTGTCGATGCGGTGCACCGATTTGGCGAAAAAGTACGTATCGTGGATTATAAGACTAATGCTACACTGGAGATTAATGAAGAGCAGAGACTACAGCTGGCAATTTATTCTCTGCTTTATCAAGAGAAATACGGCCAAGCTCCGTCAGAAGTGGGTATCTTCTTTTTACGAAATAAATTAAAACTGATGAAAGTAGATGAAGAACTCTTGGCTTTTGCCAGAAGAGAAATTGAATTGATTCATCAAAAGACAGAAAGCGAAGATGTAACTTGTTATCCTCAAAGCGTTTCCGGCTTGTGCAAATGGTCTTCTGGCCGCTGCGATTTCTTTGAATTCTGCAAGCCGGATTTAAGCCAGAAGAAGAATCATGTGAAATAAAGAGAGTAATGAGTTTTTTAATTTCTTTTTTTCAGTTATCTTTTTTGTAAGACATTCTTCAAGTTTTATTTGCTTCATAATCAAAGTATAATCCTTGTTTTATCATATTTAAAGCTTAATAAGTTTAATCGTTTTTCCTCTAAGATCAGGATAGGGGTGAGGAAACTTTCCGATTCTTATTTTGGTTAATTCTTTAAATTCTGCGAACTTTTTTAGGTTAATTCTTTGGTCTATAACTATCTGTTCGGGTAAGTAAGGAACTAAATCTAACTCCATAAATAGCTTTACAGACGTTCTTAACGCCCAACTTTCTTCTTGCCAATTTAAATTTTCTAACTCTTGTAAAACAAGCAGAAGCAATACTAACGCGCTGGAAAGAAAAGCCACTATCAAAACAGAGATAATTGTACCCGTATTAATCCAGAATAAGCAAAGTAAGACCATTCCTCCAAGAATATACACACTGGCCCATTCGTACATCTCTATCCTATTCTTAATTTCGTAGTCTATCTCTTTTTCAATTTCTTCTAATTCTTTCAGTAAATGTGACGTCCTCCCCACCCTAAAGGGTGGGGCTTCCTCGTGATTACGCGGCAGCTATCCCATGATGGACTTCTTGATTCTCAATGTAAGCGATTGTAGC
>JAGVYL010000007.1 GCA_018303285.1 Candidatus Woesearchaeota archaeon
ATTAATCTAGATGGCACAGAGAATAAATCTAAGCTGGGGGCGAATGCTATCCTTGGAGTGAGTCTGGCTACCGCCAGAGCAGGAGCATCTGTTTCTGGTATGGAACTTTGGCAGTATCTCGGGCAGTTAACCGGCAACAAGAAGTTTGTGCTGCCAACACCATTCTTTAATGTGATTAACGGAGGAAAACATGCAGGCAATAATCTTTCTTTTCAGGAATTTATGATTGCTCCTTCGGGAAAAAGTTTTGCCGAACAGTTGAGAATGGGGGGGGAGTTCTATCAGATGCTAAAACTGCATCTTGGAGGAAAGTACGGCAAGACGGCTATCAATGTAGGAGACGAAGGCGGTTTTGCTCCGGCTATCAATTCTGCAGAAGAAGCTTTGAATATTTTAGAGCATGTGCAGAAAGAGACTGGATACAGGGAGAAAATAAAACTGGCTATGGACTGCGCGGCTTCTGATTTTTACGAAAAGGGAGTTTATTATCTGACTAAAGATAAGAAGAAGAAATTGGCTAAAGAAGAATTGCTCGAGTATTACTCTGATTTAATTAAACGATATAAACTGATTTCTGTGGAAGATCCCTTCCAAGAAGAGGATTTTGATTCTTATGCTCAGCTGTTAAAAAAATCAAAGATTCAGATAGTAGCTGATGATTTGACTGTAACAAATGTCAAACGCCTGCGAGAGGCTATCAGACAAAAAAGCGGCAATTGCCTGCTGCTAAAAGTAAACCAAATCGGCACTTTAACTGAGGCGCTGGAAGCAGCTAAATTGGCAAAGCAGAACAATTGGAAAGTAATGGTCTCTCACAGAAGCGGAGAAACTAATGACAGTTTTATTGCTGATTTGGCCGTTGGTTTAGGGTGCGGAATGATCAAGGCCGGAGCTCCCTGCCGAGGAGAGAGATTGGCTAAGTATAATCGGTTGAGGGAGATTGAAGAGAAATTGAAAGTAAGATAAGGTAAACTATCAGATTAATCTATCAATTACTTCGCTAAACGATTGTTATCAGCAATAGCGATGGCTTATTTCCAACCCCCACTCGAAGGCACGCGAACGATAACTTAATAAATATTCTTTTAATTTAGTTAAGTATGAATGATTTATTTGAAATAAAAGAATCCAAAATTGCTGGCAACGGCGTTTTTTCCCTTAAAAAAATTGAGAGGGGTCAGACTATTTGTTTTCTAACTGGAGAATTATGCACTTTAGACGAAGTTATAAGAAGATGTAATGAAGGTATAGAAGAGCCGTCTGACCCTTTAGAAGTTGAAGACGAAGAGTATTTGGATTTAGATGAAGTATCAAGAACATTTAATCATTCTTGCAATCCAAATTCTTACATTCGGGGCAAAAACGAACTTGTTGCTCTTAAAGATATAAAAATTGGAGAAGAAATTACTTACGATTATTCCACCACAATGAATGATAATGAAAAAAAGATAAAAGATGCAGGAAGAGAATTATGGACTTCTGAATGTCATTGTGGTTCTAAGAATTGCAGGGGAATAATCGACCAATTCAAAACACTTCCCAAAAATACCCAAATTTTTTATATCAGCAACAAGTTTATGCCAGACTTTATGCTAAAACATTTCAAATAAATCTCGCGTGCCTTCCCCCACCCTAAAAATTGTGCCATCGCTACTTGCTCCTTTCAGTCGCACCACGCCTTGCAGGCTCTCGGGCTGATAACAGCGATCGCATATGTTATGTGAAATTTTTTGTCGTCTTTACAAATACGTTCCTATCGAAAATTCTTGCTATTGACACCTTCGTTTAGCGAGGAAAAACAACGATACTAAATCACTTCGTGACTTTGCCTAACATATGCTAAACTACTTCGCTTCGTCCAAATTTTTCAGATTTAACTAACTGGGGGACTTAAGAGTAAAAATTACCGACTACCAATATATCTCCATTCCTCAAGTATTTTTCTTCATTTCCAATAGCTTTTTGCTAAACTTATCAAAATCAGAGTTTATTTTTTGAGTTTTATTAAATGATTCATATTCTTGAAAAGCTTTTTTTTCAGCCTGTTTAAACGTAACTTTACCTTTTCCTTCTAAAACACGAAACTCGTTAAATTCTAAAAATTTATTGACGCTCTCAGCCAAATCCTTCATTTTCATAACTGTTCTATTCTCAATAATTCTTTCAATATAATCAAAGAAGCTCGAGACCGTTCTTTCCAACTTTTTAATTTCTTGTTCTGCTAAATAATTTTTAGCAATGATGGTATCTGATTTCAATATTCTACCCTTTGGAGCTTGTTTCCAGGTAGCCAAGCCCATATATCTTTCATTAGCATCTGATTTTTTGTAGATAATTTCAGCAGCCGTCTGACCAGTTATTGCATAATGAAACTTATTTTGAACTGAGGCATAAAACTCTTTTGTAATCTCTGATTGGGGGTCATAATCAATGCTGCATTCCGCAAAGATGTCTGTTATTTGCTGATAAATCCTTCTTTCACTAGCACGAATAGAGCGGATTCTTTCCAGTAGTTCTTTAAAATAGTCTTTGCTAAAATAATTTCCGTTCTTTAATCTCTCATCATCTAACACAAACCCTTTTAAGATAAATTCTCTCAATTTTTTGGTTGCCCAAATTCTAAACTGGGTTGCTTTGGCAGAATTAACCCTATATCCTACGGAAATGATAGCATCAAGATTATAAAAATCAGTTTCTCTCTCAATGTCTCTGGCTCCCTCTTTTTGAACTATTCTAAATTTTCGAATAGTTGAAGATTCGGCTAATTCACTTGATTTAAATATTTCTTTGAGATGATAATTGATAGTGTTAACTTCAACATCAAACAGCTCGGCCATTTTTTTCTGGGTTAGCCAGATATTTTCATTATGAAAAAAGACATCTACTTTAATCTCACCATTAGGAGAAGTGTACAATAAAAATTCGGCTGATTCCTCTTTGGTGGTAAGTTCTTTGGTAATTTTCCCCATGACCCCATTAGTTAAATCAAAGATTATTTAAATTGATTGTTCTTTTTAAGCTAAAAATGGGTGACTTCGAGGTTCCAAGATTTGTAAAGTGGGCAGGTGGGAAGTATGCTTAATCTTTCCATTTACTTTGATTTTTTGCTCTTCGAGCATCGTTGCACTAAAAATCAAGTCCTCCAAGTATTCGGACGAATAGAACAGGAATCCGATGTTTAGCGAAATAACTTCGCCACTTCTTCTACATCTTTTTCTCTGGGATTCTTGATGATAGAATGTATGCTGCCTCCGCCGTCTCCGTTGTATCTTGGGAGAATGTGAATGTGCAGGTGAGGAACCACCTGGCCGCCGGCCGCGCCTGAATTCCAGCCGACATTGAAGCCGTCCGGCTGAAGCTTTTTTTGAAGCAGTCCCATAGTTTTTTTTACTGCAAGCATTAAGGGCTGCATCTGTTTCTCTTCTAGATCAAAGATAGTCACCGCATGAATCTTGGGGATGACTACTGCATGGCCTTTGGCATGAGGATGAATATCCAAGAAAGCAAAGGAATTTTTGTCTTCATAGATTTTATGAGAAGGAATCTTTCCCCGGCCGATTCTGCAAAAAATACAATCTTCCATTTTAGTTTGGAGGGGGAGGAGGAATGTCTTCAGAAGGAGGAGGCAATGGCGGAGCCATCATCATAGTGTGTTTGATCTCCGGTCGCTTCTCTTTTTGACTTTCAAGTTTCATCCGTAACGTTTCAATCCTCTCTTCCAAAAGAGTAATCAAATCTTCCTGGCCGGCCATGCCTGCAGCTTTGATCTCAGTCAGCTTGTTTTCTAGATGAGATAATTTTTCTTCCATCTCCTCTGAAGAAAAAGTTTGAGATTCTTCAGCTACCTCTTCAGTATGAGAAGCAATCTCTTCGGCTATTGCATCAGTTGCTTTGATATTGTCTACAACATGAGAAAGAGAAGCTATTTTTTTCCTGGCATCTTTGATATCGTCTAAATAGATTTTCTTTTTTAATCGGCCCACTTCTTCAGCCAAACGCTGAATCCTTTTTTCTTCTTTTTTCTTAGTCTGAATTAATTCTTTTTCTAAGACAAAGATATCAGTCAACCGTTCTTCGAGAGCAGCCACTTCCCGTTTTAAGCTGGAAATGGGGGGAGCTTCAGAAGCAACTGCGAGATGTTCTTTAATATGTCTCAAGTGCTGACGAATATGCTCTGATTTAAGAATAGTTTCTGGCTTCTTCTCTTTCTGAAGTGAAGTTTTATTTACCGCTTGAACCTTGGTGGCAATTTTGATTGCTTTTAAAATATCCATTTTATCTAACCAAAAGCATTGCTGATGAATTTTTTCTTATCATCATACGGGGGGGGAGGGGGATTGCCGGGTGAAGAAACCGGAGGAGGCATAGGTACAGAAACAACTGCCGTCTTGGGGGCAGGAGAAACTCTAGGCATCGCAGGTTCTTTAGAGGGAACGAGATAGTTCAGTTTGTCCGAGATTACTAAAATTGCTTGGGCGATTTTCCGGTTTTGATCAGAGACTAAATCCAATTTTTTATTTATTGATTTTAAGGTTAAATTAGGGTCTTCTTTCTTTACTTCTTCAGAGACTATACTAAAAATATTTTTTAATTCATCGATTGACTTTTTTAATTCAGTGGCAGAAATCATCAATTCTTTTTCCACAGAATCGGGGGCAGAGATTCTTTCTCCTAACAGTTTAATATCTTTTTCTAACGTAGCAATCATTTCTTTGGGATAGAGTTTAAACTCTTTTTCTGAAGAGTCGATTTTTTTCACTGTAGTTTTTGCAGTAATGTTTTTTTTGGCTAGGCCAAGATTCTTCTGGAAAATTTCGCGAGCAGATTTATCGGGCATTTTTTCACCTCAGTTTCTTAACGATTTTAAGATGGAATAAACTTGTTGGAGCAGGAGAGTAGCAAAATAAAAAAAGTTCATGAATAATTCTAATAAATCCAATCCTTTGGCTAAACCATAGACCACAATCAGTATGGTAAATATAAACGCAATCAAGCTGAGCAGGATTTCTATATGGTCTGTTTTCATTTTTAAGACTTCGTCAAAATTCGTATAATCAGAATTATTATCCCAATAGTTCCTAACGCAATGCCCAGATAACCAATGATTTTGATTATCCTTTCAGTAGTTTTATTTTCCGGCATTTTTTTCACCTCGAGTTTAAGTATAAATTTAAAAGGACTATTTCTCACATCTTTATAAAACTTCTTGTTCAGGTTATATTTCCTCGGTCTTTTTTTTTGTATCGTTTCGTTTTTCTCTCTTTTCCTGTCTCAATTATAGAAAACAGCAATATTTATATATAAGTGGCTTCTAGCAATTCTAAAAAATCGGGGATAAAATTCAACGTAAAGTTGAAAAAAGGTGATGCGAAATGGATTTGTTCAAGAACGCAGCAGATAGTGCCTACGGGCAAGAGTTGATTTCTGGGGCCAACATTAAGGTCTTTGGAGTAGGAGGCGGTGGAGGTAATATGGTAGATTGGCTCTATAAGAAGGGAGTCAAAGGAGCACAGATTATTGCGTGTAATACTGATTACCAACATTTAGATATTATCCAAGCAGATAAGAAATTTTTGATTGGACGGAATATCACCCGCGGTTTAGGATGCGGTGGTTTTCCTAATAAGGGAGCGGAAGCAGCTCAAGAGACCCTTTCTGAGATTAAGGAATCCCTCAAAGGAACAGACTTAGTTTTCGTCTGTGCTGGTATGGGGGGCGGAACAGGAACAGGTGCAGCTCCGGTAGTAGCTCAAGTAGCTAAAGATGCCGGTTCAATAGTCATCGGTACTGTAACTATGCCGTTCAGCATTGAACGAGCAAGAATCGATAAGGCAGAATGGGGTCTGCAGCAATTGCGCCAGGTTTCTGACACTGTGATTGTCATTGATAACAATCGATTAGTAAAAATCGCCGGCAACTTGCCAGTTCAGCAAGCCTTTGCAGTAGCCAATGAATTGATTGCTACCATGATTCGAGGAATTGTGGAGACCATTGCCGTACCTTCTCTGGTAAACTTGGATTATGCTGATGTCAAAGCTATCATGCAGAATGGCGGAGTAGCGGCCATCGGTGTTGGCGTGTCTGACACTACCAATCGTGTGGAAGAGGCAGTCAAAGGAGCTTTAAGTAATCCTCTATTAGAGATAAATTACGAAGGAGCTTCTGGAGCCATGATTCACATTGAAGGTGGTCCAGACATGACTTTGGACGAAGTCAATAAGATTGGCGAAATGGTCACCGAAGCTTTGGACGAAGATGCCAATGTCATTTGGGGCGCCCGTGTCAGCGATAACATGAAGGGAAGAATCTGCGTGATGACCATCATCACTGGAGTCAACTCTCCTTGGATTTTAGGCAAAGGCGATAAGAAGGCCAAAGATGTCAACAACAAGAAGATGTCTAAAGAACTGGGCATCAACTTTTTTTAATTTTTTAATTTTATAGTTTATCAAAAAGAGGAGGGCAAAATGACTGACGATCAAATAATGAAACGAATGGTGCAGAATATTGTCGAAGACAATAAGACTTTCTTTTTCGCAGAAAAATCCGGCGGCTTTAAGAAAATTCTGCCAGCTTTAATGAAAAAAGGAGTAGACAACCTTAATATCTCTATGTTTAGCGAAGAGTTAAAGGTAGGTTTGCTTAATTCCATGGGTGAGGAGTATGTACGCCGAGGTAATCTTAATGATGCTGTAAAAGCGTACGTTCTTTCTGGTAACACACCTCGGATTTCTGATGTGGGAATAGAATACGAGAAATTGGGGCAATTCAGCAATGCGGTAGAAACATATAAGTTGGCTAATGATCACCGCCGTTTGCATTCTTTAGGAAAGAGATGTTTGGAAGAAGGAAGATATGCAGAAGCAATCAAAGCCTTTAAACTGATCAATGATGTGGAAAACCTGAAAAAAGCAGGAGAAGAGTGCTTAGCTAAAGAAAAATTGGACTATGCATTTGAAGTTTTCAGTGCCATTAACGACAAGCATAAATTGATTCAACTAGGAGACAAATGCCTAGTAGAGAAACAGTTCAGCTATTCTTTAAAAGCTTTTGAGTTAGCTCAAAATAGAGAGAAACTGAATGAAGTGGGCAACGAATGCTTAAAAGATGGATTACTGGCTACAGCTTTGGAAGCGTTTACTTTATCCCAAAATGAGATGATGATAGAGTTCATCCGGGAAAATTTTGTAGCTGCCAGGCAATAAACAGGGCAAAATGTACGAAACAGTCAGTCTGGAAATGAACTCCATGAATTTCAACGGCGGCTCGATGGAGCAAGGAATGGGCGCGAATACCGCTCTGCTGGAAAAAAAATTTGAGTTTCTGATAGAGCGGCACGTCAAACAGTTGAAAGAAGAGATTGCTCAGATGAAATCGGCTATGCAGTTATTGGCCGATGAACTGGAGCGGGCAAAGGGAGGAGAAATCAGGCGGGAAAATAGTAGTGCGCCTGTACAAATGACTCTGGAATCACCTATGCCCAGTGGAGGAGTAAAAATCCAAAGCGCCTCTTCAGGAGCGTTTGTCCAGCCTCAACAGGTGAGCGGAGCGGCCCGTAACAGTGATACTGTTTCCAAACCGAGATATGGGGATTACAAACCAGAAGACGTAGACATCGGCAAGATGTTTTACTTTGGCGGCAAACGAAGATAATTTTTTTTTATTTTATTATAAAATATTTAGTAGGGGGATTGAGGTTAAGTGGTGGATCTTAAACAACTATCATGCAAGAGATGCCACAATCGGGCAGAACTTTCTAGTATGAAATATGATCTAGATGGAAGAGGACTAATTTGTCCTTCCTGTTATGAAGAAGTCTTTGTCAAACCTAAGAAAGAAGAAGCAGTGAGAAGGCAATTGGCCAAATCACCTGGCCGGGATATCCTCACTGATGTTCGGGAATCCCGTCCAGCGCATCTACGCCCTGGCCGGGAAATGACAGAACGGACAGCTACCATATCGGTTCCTGCCGGAAGAATTGAAGTGCCTAAAGCAGTTGTGGTGAAGGCCGAAGAGCGGCATGCCACAGTGGAGAAAGGCCGACAATTATTGTCTGCTGATCCGAACAAAGTGAAATACATCTGCGGCCACTGCCGTTATAAATTCTCTTTACGGGCCGATTCCATGGTGCAGAAGAAGTGTCCTTACTGCGGCACAAGCAAAGTGATGAAAGACGAAGTGCAGCTCGGCCGGATGCTTCAGGAGGCCGGAGAAGAGAGCAAGTGGAGATTCTGAGGTAACGGGTACTAATTCTTGAGAAATTACGCTAAACAACAGTTTAGCGAAGTTTTCTGCGTAGGGTGGGTAATCAAATAAGTAAAATAAAATAAACTTTAAATCTGCTCCAGCTGAGCCGAAATGTCGTCTTCTGTGGCCGCATCCAAATCTTTGCTTAACGCATCGATCTCGGCCAAATCATTGTCAATGCTGGTTTCCTCTTCGGTCAGAGCATCTTTTGCTGCAATTGGTTGCTCTTTTTCTACTGGGGGCCCTTTGGGCGATGAAGGTTGACATCCTAAGATGAATAACGAAACCACTGCTAAAATAAGTCCGTAAGCAAAAATCTTTTTCATGGTTTTTTCCCCCTTTTGTTTTTAAGTAAGTTTTTATCTTAACACAACCAATAAAAATAAAGAAAAGAGAAAGGCCTTAAAAGCCTTTCCCTCCCAAAAATAACTCACTGCAGTGTTCCGTTGCCCTGCGGATTCTCAGAAGCAGAGAATTCATCTCCTACTTCGATTTCTTTTTCTACTTCTTTAACCGCATTAAGGTTTCTTAACTGCTGTACTACCTGCTTTAACATCTCGCGGGCATCTCGAACTGCTTTGAAAGCAGTTTTCTTATGCTCTTGAGACTCTTTGACCAAAGCACGGGATTCTTCTACAGTCTTTCCTGCAATCTTGGAATCCGCGAACTTTTGCCGGGCAGTTTCATACTCTTTTCTTGCTTCAGCAATCTTGGCTTTGAACTCTCCTAAGACTTCGCTTAAGGGAGCAGTGTTCACTCCTTTCTCTTTTAATCTTTGTTCGACTCTTGCGAATTTTGATTCAAGCTTCTCCAACTTTTCCACAACATTGCCTAAGGAAGCCTCATTTAATTTTTCCTTAGTCTGGGAAAGAGTCTTTTGGGTGTCTTTCCAAGCTTCTCGAATCAGTTTTATGGCGTTATTTATTTCTTCTTTAGTTGCGTCTGCCCCTGCGTTCAGGATTAAGTCTTTAGCTTCTCGGATTTTTGTCATCCGTTCTTCTAATCCAGTTTTTAACTGAGCCTTTTCTTCAGCAGTCATGGTAGATAACTCTACTCGCTGTTTCATCTGCTCAAGGTGGGCTAAGACTACATCAGCCATACGCAAAAGATTCTCTCGTACAACGATTCTGTACGGAGCATGCTCCATAAGACATTCTTTATTCTGCTTGCATTCATTGAACTCTTTTCTTACTTCAAGCAGTTGATCTTTCTTCTCTACTAAGTTCTGCCGGGCTTCTATCAAAATGCCCTTGGCTTTGGTGTATTCTTCTCTATCCTTGACTTCTTTCAAAGCTTTCTTAGCTTCTTCTACGTGATCCTTGGCGGTTTCTACTTTGCCGCTCTGTTCTTTAATGGCTTCCTTGAAGTCATTAATTTTTTCTTTCTTGTCTTTGACTTCGCTTACTTTGTCCTTTACATCATTTGCGGGCAGGTCTTCTGCCAAGGCGAAAGGCAACAGGCTAAGGACAAATAAAGCCGCCACCAACACGCCAAACATTTTTTTTATTTCCATTTTTGGACCCCCTAGTGTTTAATTTATTTTTTGTTCTAAACAATTAAAATGATCGACTAACGCCTGCCTGATTCCGGGATGGGACACTTCAGCAAAGCCGGTGTTGATAGAGACTGTTCCATACTTGATTCCGTATGGGCCCCAGCCCATAAACGGCTGATCTAATTGAACCACATTGACTGAAGGACTGATTGGTCCATCTCCCACAACAGTTCCTAAATCCCAAGACTCAGATTTGATATAAACAGGATAACCTTTAGCATTCAAGCATTTAACCACCTGGCGGGCGATATCTTCTCTAGTGTACTCCCCAGTATGGTAAACTTTGATTCCTCCGGTTCTTCCTTTTTCAGATTCTGCGATAATTTTTCTTTCCATGTTTTTAATTTTTAATTTGTTCATTTGTTCTATCACCTAAAATCAATATCTATAGTTAAGCGATATTTAGTCAGCTCTTCTGAGGTCAGGGGACGGTATCGTTTTTCATCAGCTTCAGGGTAACCATTGACCAGCCAATATGATGGGTCAAAGGGTCTTCCCCCTACTTTGTATCCGGTGGAAAGGCAATCTCCGTTTCTATCATATATAGCGGAATAAAGCCGTTCTTCCCAGCCCCCTTTACGCACATAAACATAAACTGTATGGCCGTTTTTTCCGAACAACATTGATCTCACCCATCTCTCTTTTTCAAGAGTCATACTACCTTTAGGAAGGAGCTTCTTTAAAAGCATGCTTTTGGTGAGACTTTATTCGGGGGGTAGAACATAAGTTACAGCCAATACATGGCAAGATTATCAATATTAAAGCTTTATATCGTTAAAAATAATCGATTTAGTCTAAACAAACATTAAATTGCAGTTTAAACCTTTATAATCTTAGATTTGGAGGAAAATTGAGGTTTTCTCTTTGGGCTGTAAAGGGGTCTGTTCTTTTGGAGATTTTCAAACAAAATATGGGGATGTATAACAAATCTATATAAGGAGTTAATTAGTTCACGGTAAGAATTGACTGTAATATGTTAAAAGTTAACGGAGACAAAGAATGAATAAACGAAGCTTTTTACGTTTTTTGCTGTTCTGTTTAATATGGCTCTTATTCCTAGCCCGTTTAGTGTGGTAAGTCAATAAACTTAGATGGAGCAGAGTAAATTTAGCTTCTAACAAAACATTTTATAAAATAATCGCTTTTTTAGGGTATAATGCCTCGAAAGAAAGCGGAAAACAAGCAGGTTGAAGAAGCGGCTGTAGTTAAAGGAGAAGATAGTGGGAAAACTAAGGCCGAAGCAAAAATAGAGAAATACTCTGAACTAAAAGAAATCCTTCAGCCGGAGATTAATTTAGGGTTGGTCGGTCATGTAGATCATGGCAAGACTACTCTGACTGAGCGTCTTTCTGGCAAGTGGACAGATACTCATTCTGAAGAATTGAAGAAAGGAATCACCATTCGTTTGGGTTATGCGGATGTTACCTTACGAAAATGCCACAAATGCGGGGTTTATACTACTAAAGATACCTGTACTAAATGCAACGAGAAATCAACCGCGGTGAGAAAAATATCTTTGGTCGATGCACCGGGTCATGAATCCTTGATGGCGACAATGCTCTGCGGAGCAGCAATTATTGACGGGGCTTTGCTTTTAATCGCAGCCAATGAAAAATGCCCCCAACCTCAGACCCGAGAGCATCTTATGGCTTTGCAGATTGCCGGGATAAAAAAAGTGCTTATTGTTCAGAATAAGATTGATCTGGTTTCTCCAGAAGAAGCATTGGAAAATTACAATCAAGTGAAAGAGTTTCTGAAAGGGACGGATTATGAAAATTCTCCGATTATTCCTATCTCTGCCAGAGCCGGAGCCAATATCGATCTGCTTTTAGAAAACATCTACACTTTTTTTACAATCCCCGTTCGTAATCCTCATGCAGAGCCAGTGATGCTGGTAGCCCGTTCTTTTGATATCAATAAACCCGGAGCAGTACCGGAGAAAATGAAAGGGGGAGTACTTGGTGGAGCAATCAAACAAGGAGTTTTCAAGCGCGGACAGGAAATCGAGATCAAGCCAGGATATATGGTAGAAGAAAAGAATAAAAAAGTGTGGTATCCTTTGCAGACAAAGATTGTAGATATTGTGGTGGGAGGACAATTTGTGGAATCTGCCGGAGAGGGAGGAAGCTTAGGATTTTTGACCGAGCTTGATCCGGGAATAGTCAAAGCAGACAGTTTAGCTGGTTCGTTAATAGGTATACCGGGAAAACTGCCGCCCCTGTGGTATGAGATAAATCTAGAAACACATTTACTTCAACGAGTAGTTGGTCTAAAAGAAGAAGCAGATGTAAAACCGTTTGTCAAGGCCGAAATACTGATGCTTAATGTCAATACCGAAGCGACAGTAGGAATTGTGGCCGAGCTGGGCAAGAATAAGATCAAATGCGTGCTGAAGAAGCCGATATGTGCACCGGCAGGAGCCAGAGTGACTATCTCACGAAGAGTGGGAGATAGGTTCAGGCTGATTGGATACGGGATTTTGAAATAGATTTTTATACTATACGTATATTGTTCTTAAAAAGATGGTGCGTTTAATCTGTTATAATATTGAATACTGCGAGGGGATAGAAGGTCTTTGGTATCAGTATCTTGAATTCTGGAAAATGTTTTTTCCTCCAAAGAATTTAGATCAACAGATTGTGGATGCTTTGAAACGGCTGAAACCGGATATTCTGGCTTTGGTGGAAGTAGATATTGGTTCGTTTAGAGCAAAGAAAGATGAAGTAGTTTTCTTTGAAAAAAAGTTAGGAATGAAAAGTTTTGTAGAAAAAATAAAGTATCCTTTTTATCATTGGTTAAAGTTATTCCATTATGTACCTATACTTAACAAACAAGCTAATGCAATCATATCTAAATTTAATATTTCTAAAGTGAGATATCATCTGTTTCACGAGGGGACTAAACGGGTGATTATCCAAGCGGATATTCATTGTCCACAGAAAGTTACTTTGCTATTAGCCCATCTGGCTTTAGGGGGAGAAACCCGAGCAAAACAGATAGAAGAACTGACCAAGATAGTAAATCGCATAAAAAATCCAGTGATTTTGATGGGAGATTTTAATACCTTCCGCGGTCCGGCCGAATTAGATAAACTAAGAAAAGAAACGCATCTTAAAGATAATGCCCGACTGGACAAATATTCTCTCACTCTTACTCAGCCAACTTGGCATCCTTTAAAAAGGTTGGACTATGTTCTCGTTTCTCCGCAGATAAAAGTAAAAAGCTACAGGGTTCTCAATTTTCCATTCTCTGACCATATGCCGTTGATGGTAGAATTTATCGTTAAACTTAAATAAGATTATTATAATCAAATAATATGAATATTATAATCAAATAATATGAATATATTAATTATTGGGGGTACTGGTTTCATTGGGCAGCATTTAATTTCTTAGTTAGCAATAAATTTTTCTAATCAAATTTCAGTACTCTGTCGTAAAAAGAAATCGTTGTTTATTGATATCGAAAAATTCTTTCTTATCTCCCAACTCCCGTATAAAAGAACCCTAAATCTTTCAGTTCTTTCTTGTTGTAGATGTTGC
>JAGVYL010000008.1 GCA_018303285.1 Candidatus Woesearchaeota archaeon
CATGACGTCGGAATTCCTAGTAATCGTGCTTTAGCACAGCACGGTGAATATGTCCCTGCTCTTTGCACACACCGCCCGTCAAACCAACCGAGCGGGGTTGAGATGAGGTTTGGCTCTGTCATATCGAATCTTAACTTCGTGAGGCGGGTTAAGTCGTCACAAGGTATCCGTAGGGGAACCTACGGATGGATCACCTCCTTTTTATATTAAGCAAGATAGTAGAATATCACGCAAACTATTGGGGGCCCGTAGCTCAGCTGGCAGAGTGCCTCGTTTGCATCGAGGAGGCCTCGGGTTCAAAATGCCAGTAATCTTCACAGATTGAGGCAAGAAAGTCCCGACGGGTCCACTCACGGTCAAGAAACTTTGCGAAAAGTGATTGACCTTATTGAGCGATCGAGAACTCAGTTTTCGGTTGTTTGGTTGTCGAAAATTGCGCAAGCAATCTTTCGGGATAAATAATTGCGTTAACGCGTGATTGTTTATAGAGGTATAAGTGATTTATACTCATGAACCATGCATAGTTGGCAAGAAGTAAAAACGCTATTAGATGGATGACTAGGTTCTGGAGGCCGAAGAAGGACGTGGCAAGCTACGTTATGCCTTGGCGAGTCGCAAGCAGACTGAGAACCAAGGATTTCTTAATGGGACTTCCCATTAGATCCGTGAGGATCGGGAACGCAGGGAATTGAAGCGTCTTAGTACCTGCAGGAAAAAAAACCAATTGGGATGCCGCTAGTAACAGCGAGCGAACGCGGCAAAATTCAAACTGAATCTTTCTCAGTAATGAGATGGAGATGTGGTGTTGCGGACCTCTTTTTATGACTGTTTCTTCATCTGAACTCCTCTGGAAAGAGGGGCCTCAGAGAGTGATAGCCTCGTAAGAGATGAGAAACAGCCAGTAGAGGTATCCAGAGTACTGCCTCCTGGAAACGGGGCGGGAAGCCGGGGGCCATTAACCTCCAAAATTAAATACTTCCAGAGACCGATAGTGCACTAGTACCGCGAGGGAAAGTTGAAAAGGACCCATAACAGGGTGTGAAAAGCGTCTGAAATCTAATAGCTAAAGTCCGATAGGGCTGTAAGCAGTTCTATCGTCCGTTTTGAATAACGTGCTAGGGAGTGCATTTGAGTGGCGAGGATAATCTGGGAACAGAGCATCCGTAGCGAAAGCGAGAGCCCGCAAGCAATGAGGGGCGAGGTATGAAAGTGCCTTCAGTCACTTGAATGCGACCAGAAACCAAGTGATCTATTCTTGGGTAAGGTGAAGCGCGGGTAAAACTGCGTGGAGGCCTGAAGAGGTTCTGCGTACAAACGTTCTTCTAACCTGAGAATAGGGGTAAAAAGCCAATCGAACTTGGTGATAGCTGGTTCCTGCCGAAATTGGCCGCAGTCAAGTTTCAGACGAGACGATTAAGATTGTAGAGCGACGGATTAGGGATGCAGGTGCCGTAAGGCATCGGTCCTCAGTCCAACTCCTAATGTCTTAATGTCGTAGACTCTGGAAAACGGGAACTCCGGGGTAAGCTTGGATTCCGAGAGGGGAACAACCCAGACTGTAGTTAAGGTCCCTAAATATTGGCTAAGTGATAAAGGCTAAAAAGTGTTTGTGATCCGAGACAGCGAGGAGGTTGGCTTAGAAGCAGCCATCCTTTAAAAAGTGCGTAACAGCTTACTCGTTGAGATCGTAAGCCTTGAAGATGGACGGGTCTAAGCCAATTACCGAGACTACAGACCATGAAAGTGGTGGTAGGCAGGCGTTTCTGTGGGGCAGAAGTATGCTCGAGAGGGTGTATCGACCTGCAGAAAATGAGATTCCTAGCGCTAGTAAGACCATAGCAGGATGAAAAATCCTGTCGCCGAAAGGGCAAGGGTTCCTTGGCAATGTTCTTCAGCCAAGGGTTAGTCGATCCTAACTTTAAGCCAAATGGCTAAATAGGAAAGGGAAAAAGGTTAATATTCCTTTACTGTTCTAGTATGTGCGGCAACGCGAGACTAATTCCTGACGCTTTGGGATAGACTGACACTGCTTGTCTGCAGTGTTAATAAGAATGAATCTGGGGAGTATCATAATGATGAGAACCAGATTAAATCTTAGAATAGCCGGTTTTGCCGGTTCAGTTGATTCCTTGAGCCAGTGAAAAGGGAATAAGTATAAATCTAGGATATTCGTACCCAGAACCGACACAGGTGCCCCTAGGTGAGAAACCTAAGGTGTGAGAGGATAATCCAATTAAGGGAATTCGGCATATTAGCCCCGTACCTTCGGTATAAGGGGTCCCTGCTTTCGTGAATTATGTTTGCGAGAGCAGGGCGCAGTGACAAAGGTGGTCCGACTGTTTAACAAAAACCAAGCTTTCTGCAAGCCCGTAAGGGTTAGTATAGAAGGCGATACCTGCCCAGTGCTAGCACTTTAAAGCCTATTTCAATGGGCCTAAGAACTAGTAAACGGCGGGAGTAACTATAACTCTCTTAAGGTAGCGAAATGCCTTGTCGTTTGAATGACGACGTGCATGAATGGTATAACGAGATCGCCACTGTCCCTAGTTGGAACCTCCTGAATACCGTTTCCTGGTGTGAAGCCCAGGGACTTCCAATGGGAAGCGAAGACCCCATGAAACTTTACTGCAGCTTGTTGTTGTGGCGTGGTTTCTGCAAAGGTCGGCTCATCCAGTTTGGAAATCTGGAGTAGAGTGCAAGAGCAAAAGCCGGCCTGACTGGATTTCCACACTAAAGAAATCCAGACGCGAAAGCGTGGTCTAGCGAACCTCTATGCCTTCTTAATGAGGGCTAGAGATGACCGAAAAGTTACTCTGGGGATAACTGAGTGGTCGCGCCCGAGAGTTCACATTGAGCAAAAGAAAAATTCTTTTCTCTGGAACTGATCGACGGCGCGGTTTGCTTCTTCGCTGTCGGCTCTTCCTATCCTGGCCGTGCAGAATTTCTAAAATAAAATTTTAGAATCTGTAGGCGGCCAAGGGTGGGGGTGTTCACCCATTAAAAGGGATCGTGAGCTGGGTTCAGAACGCTGCGAGGCAGTTTGTTTGATATCTGTTGGAAGTGCGTGGAGTCTGAAAGGAAGGAGGCTTTAGTACGAGAGGAACGAGCCTTCGAAGCCTCTGGTCAACCGGTTGTCTGACAAGGCAGGCCGGGCAGCTACGCTCTAAGGGATAAGCGCTGAAAGCATCTAAGCACGAAACCCTCCTTAAAAATAGACTCCTTAGGACGCGGCCAAAACAGCCGTTTGATAGAATCGGTGTGTAGGCATCGAGGCAACGAGATGTGAGCATGCGATTACTAAAGTCCGTAATCTTTTTGCCAACTGTGCATGGTTTTCATGTTATTTTTTAGACAGTATCCTAAATATTTATATACCAATTCGGTTTCTCTTTTTTTATTATGTCAACGAAAATTTTCTTTCAAAAGTTTTGCTTAGTATACATTTTAAGTTTTCTTTTGAGCTTCTTGGTATTACTTCCATTTACTGAAGCAGAAATTTCTAATACCGTCTTCGTCCTTTATGATGCTTCTACTAAAGAGCCGGTAAGCGAAGTGCTGTTAAATGTAGAGTTAAACGAAGAAAATAAGCAGTATTACATCGAGAAAGGAAAAGATTTGATTTTAAATTTAGAACAGAAAGATTATGAGATTAAGATTCTAGCTAATCGTCAAGGTACATCCGGTTATGATTATTACAGTAGCTTTTCTTTAGAAACTATAGACTCTTCACAAATAAAAGTAGTATACTTGTATCCGGTTGGTTCGTTATACGGAACAGTAAAAGATTCTTTAGATAATGTTATTTTCGGAGCAGAACTTAATTTTGAATGTGATGAAGCTTTCCCTGTAGAGTATCCTAAAACATCCGATTCATTTGGTGCGTTTTCATTAGATGCGATACCGGTTGGAAAATGCCAAGTTTCGGCGATGTACGACAAGAGTATCGGAACAAGAAGTGTGGAAGTGAATGGTGGTTCGAAGTCTGAAGTAACTATTAAATTGGATCATTCTCGGATTAAACGTGGAGTAAATTATTTTTTGATTGCAGGAATTATAGTCGTATTGGTTCTGGCAGTACTGATTTATTACTTTAGGAAAAAGATATTTCCATCAAAAATTGAAGTGTATCATGCACCGAAAGAAGCATCAACGGAAAAAGAATTTACTATAGAAAATCTGCCAGTAAAATTCGGTCAGCGGGGACAAGATTTAATCAAAACTCTGCGCGATAACGAAAAGAGAATAGTGTTATTTCTAGCAGAGCAAGAAAAACCAGTACATCTTTCTTTGATACATTATAAGACTGGCTTGTCTAAAGGAAGCCTTTCTCGCAATATCGACTCTTTAGAAAGCAAGAATATTATTGAGACGCATATGGAAGGGAAAGTAAGGAAGATAAGGCTGAGTGAGTGGTTTTTGGGGTGAGTAAGACCAAAAGCAGGTGTCAATCTTTGAAGTGATGTTAAATGTTTCGTTTAACTAATCAGTATCAATTTTTCTCAATTATGACCTGGTCGAGAATAAACAATTCGGATCAAAGGGAAGTATCCATATCGCGGAATTGATCGGAATGCTCTTTCTTCAGCACCATCATCACGCCTAACTTGTGGTTCATCCCATACCGTACCGCCATCTCCTTCACCTTCACATTTTTCATCGCGATAAGCGCATCCAATATGAAGCTGGTCTCTTTCTTCTACATTAAGGTACACTCTTGTACTTAGATTATAACTTGCTTCCAGTGGTCCCACAACAGCAACCGCAAGTTGAGAAAGAGTCTCCATTCGTTTCTGAAGTGCTTTACTCCTTACTTTGACAGAGCGAGGCTCATTTTCGGGGAAAACATCTTTCTTCCATCGACGTATCGCTTCCTCTTCTTGTTGATAAAGAAAACGTCCGCTCTTTACCGAATCTCCTCTAATCTCTTTTGGAATAGTATAATGTAAAAATCTTACAGTCAATGGCCTAAAAAATAAGTCCAGATTTTTTCTAGAGAAGAGTGTTTTTCTAGCATTCTCTTCTAAATATTCATCCCTCTCACCAAGACAGGATAAGATTTGATCAACATCACTAATGGGAATTGTTTTTTTTTCGTAAGTTTTTAGTGTTTCATAAGGCTTTCTAAGCCACTCTATCCACTCTTTACCGGAAATGTCTGCCGGTTGTGGAAAGAGAACGTCCATATCGGCAGTAGAAGCAATTAATGGTTCTATAGAGTTTACAGTAATTAGATTATTTAATGTTATCATAATCTCTTAAGAAAGAAGAACTCATATATAAAGTTTACTACTTTAAAACAAGACCAATGCCCTCGTCATTTTACGGTAACTATAGCACTTAGACGAGTAGCGTGGGCTGGATGACTATAGTAGTCTTTGCTCTTCTAAGATCGTTCCATCGTCCCGCTGAAAGTTTAAGTATCGTCCCGCTTTTCTGAATTGCATAAACGCGATTTGTGAATAAAAATAGAAAAATAAAAGAAACGGAGGATGCTAAAATGAAAAAAATATTAATGCTGTTGTTTAGCTTAATGTTAGTAAATTCGATGTTAGTTTGGGGCGAAGAATTAGATAATAAGATAGAAAGCCCGGCGAATACTATCACCTTACCGGTTGGGCCGCAAGAGCCGCAGGATGCTGAACTCAAAGCAGGAGAGCCAATTAATCAGCCACAAAAACCTGAAGAAATGGAACAACCTACATATCAACCCCAACTAATTGGGACACCAAATAAACCACAAATAGGAAATCCAGGACAGCCACAAGATAATTTCAATAAGGATAAACCTATGCCTCCTAATGTGGGAAACCAGCAGGGTAAATATCCTCAACCTCCGCAAGGAAAGCCTTTCAATGGTAAAGACGGAAACCAGCAAGAACAGCCTCCTTTGTTGAATGAAAAAGATATGCCGAAAGAACAAGATACGCAAGAACAGCCAATAGAAATTCCCGAAACTGATGGATCCTGGGTACCTTTGAAGAAAATTGGAAATTTCTTCTACTTTTGGAAGCCTAAGGATGCCCCCAAAGAAGAACAAACTGGAGAAATGCAGAAGAAAACACCCCAAAATGTGGGAAACACCAAAAATGTACCCCCTTTCCAACAGGGGAAATTCCAAGATGGAGCAGAGCAAAATGAATTAGGAGAGGATAATCAAAATGTAGGACATCGAGAAGGAACTGGTGATAAAGATTTCCAAGATACATATGAGAAAGATAAAGCAAATACTAAGGTAGACGTTAAAAGTTTCAAAAATCCAGGAGAAGCAGATACCACTTTTGAAAAAATGTTCAAAGAAGGTAATATGGAAACAGTATTAATAAAGAACATGAAATTGGTAAAACGCGTTACTGGAGGTATGGATGAATACCTTTGGCCGGCCCATGATAAAATCCTTAGCTTATCCGTGCCAAAAGGAGATTCTTTGGAGCAGAATCTGTTTGTATTCGAGTATTTAAGTAAATACCCCAGCAAACTTAATCCGAATAGTGATACTTTGGGATTGCCGGGAGAAGGAATGAACTTGCCTCTACTGAAGGAGACACCTCAATTTAAAGAGAAAGAATCAAAAGAAGGACCCTCTGGCGATTTCCCTAAAATGCAAGTCGGAATTCCTAATGGGACCAACAACGAAAACGGCCAGCAACAACAGTTTACTCCGCAAGCTCCTCCTGGATGTAAAGTCGGCGACAAAGGAGTTCCTACCGGATTCCGCCTGCTTAACGAGGGCTCATCTCAGTACTGCGATATGGATGAACAGCTTCATCCTCAAAAAGCACTGGATGAATCCTGTCAGAATAACTTTGAATGCCAGAGCAATCAGTGCAGCAGCGGAAAATGCTTGGATTTAAATGCCAAGATGGAAGAAACACAAAATTTATTGCAAAAGATACTGGTATGGTTGGGAATGAAAAAGGAATAATTTTTTTTATTCTTTTCTTTTATTATACAGACCGATACTTCGGAGGATATTCTTTCTAGCTTCTTCAAGAGTTTTAGGCACTCCTTGCACTTCATTAATCTGCATAGGCCCTTCTTTAGACGGAGAAAGAATAAATGTTCCTTCGCGATAAAAACCAGCGTGATAAAAATCATCCCACTGTAATCGGCTACCTAAATTGCCAAAGAGCCGTATTTTACCATTATATGGATTATAAAGAAAATTAGCTGCTACTTGGCTGCGGCCGTCTTCGTCTACTCCTGCATTGCAGCCCCAACTCTCTTGATGGATGCATCCAATCATGCCGTCTCCTTGAGAGAGCATCAAATCTAGATTCTGCTCGATAATTGTACGGAGGTCCACTTTTTTCTGGAAATTGAAAGATAATTTTAATGCCATACTTAGTGGAATGCCATCGGATTTATAAATCTTTCGTCAGATTTATCACTTTTTAATAGGTACATAATAAAAGACAGGTTTATATACGAAAGGTGATTCGTTTTTTTATGGCTAAAATATTGTTGAGTACAGAAAAGATAGTTTTCGTGAAAAATCCGATGCTTGAGTTTAATACTGAGCGGGGGATGATTAAGTCTAAAGAATTTAAGAATAAAAACGGATTAGCTAAGACTTCTAAAGGCAAGAAACTAAAGTTTGCTGAATCATTTTTTATCGATTCTTATCATCGAAAAAAACGAGGCCCCCAGATTATTACTCCTAAAGATATTGGAACAATTATTACGGAAACAGGACTAGGTAAAAGTAGTAGAGTGCTTGACGCTGGAGGAGGTTCGGGAGCGCTGAGCTGTTTTTTGGCGAACATCTGTAAAGAAGTTTATTCTTATGAGATACGAAAAGATTTTTTTAAGCTAGTGGAAGAGAATAAAAAGTTTTTAGGTTTAAACAATTTGACGGTTAAAAATAAGGATGTTTACGCGGGAATCGAAGAGAAAGAGTTAGACGCAGTGATTCTGGATATACCAGAGCCATGGCAGGTTTTGAAAAACGCAGAGAAAGCATTGAAATTAGGCGGATTTTTGGTATCTTATCAAACTTCAGTGGTACAGGTGCAGCGGCTGTTTAAAGAGATTAAGAAAAAACCGTTTATTTTTGTCAAGACTTGCGAGACATTGCAGAGAAACTGGAAGATTGAAGGAAGAGTGGTGCGGCCGGAGATCCAGATGCTCGGGCATACAGGATGGATAAGTTTTTTTAGGAAAGTTTAAATCTAGGTAAGAATTAAACAAAAAAATGGTCACTCTATTTGGTATACACTTGTTTGAAAAGGGTAAAGCTCAGCTGGTCTTTGACAATAATCTGGTTATTCCTCTTTATGAAGATAAGGTAATCATGGTAGAAAAGATAGGAAACAAGATCACTGTAGCCAGTTCTGGAATGACCGCTAGACTTTCTCGAACCCACGCGGTTCTTAGATGGGATAGGGAGGCAAGCAAATATCTCTTTGAGGATACTTCCTCTTACGGCTCAGTTGTTGCAGGCAGGCCAATACACAGAGGGAAGATTCTTTTAGCTGATAAAGATAAAATTAATCTTCAGGGGTTAAGGTTTATGATTATTTATAGTTAATTTTTCTCATGAATCGAAAAGTTTTAAAAGAGTTTAAAAAGAAGTTTTTCCAAGTTTTTTACTGTATCAGCTTGGTAATCGCCGTGGTGTTCTCCCTTAGAAACCCAGTTAACGGTGATAGAAAGGATACCCAACTCTTTGCAACTGAGAATATCTTTATCTCCGTGGCCGATGTAAAACTTCGGTTTGCCATGCTTTTCTATGAATTCCTGCAGCAGTTCTTTTTTGCTCGGCTGCTCGTTAACTGGGCTTGTATAAACATAATCAAACAAGTCTGAACAACCGACTTTTTGAAGTATGGGTTCTACGGCTGCTTCAGGGGCAGAAGTAATCAAGGCTAAAGAATATTGGCTTTTTATTTTTCTTAGATACTTGGCAAACTCCGAAACTAAATCGGCGGACTTGGTCTCAGCGATAGTAACCAAGGCATAAATTTGGCGGGCAAAGGTCGTACGTGCTTTCTTGTCGATATCACCTAAATACCTTTCATTACTATATCAACCTGGGGAAAATAATCTTCGAGGCCGGCATAATTGTTAATTGATTGGTCGTTTAAAAGACTGGCTATCAGAGAAAACCATTTGTTATGAGCATTATCAAACGGCCGGGAATACATCAAAGCTCCATCAAGGTCAATGGCAAGGATTGGTTTCATGAACTATTATTTACTTAATCCTATTTAATAATCTTTCTTTATAAACACCCGAAACTGATATCCCCTTTGGTGGAATAAGGTTTATGGTTTGGCTATCTTCCACAACAATTCGAAATAGTTGAGAAAACTGATGGTTGCTTGCGAACTGTCTAATAAAAACACGATTGGATCAATTTCCCAGATAATCACCGCGGTTTTATTGCCATAAATAATAGTGGTGGCTGGAAAAGTATATTTTTCTGGCAGAAATTTTAATTTCATTAGTTTTTGTGTAATTGTTGGTCTTTTTCCTTTTAACTTTCGGTTATAAATTATTTTATACTTTATCTTTAATTCTACTCGCCTTCTCTGCCAATTCTCAAAATACCATTTAAACATATTTTTGAATTTTCCTTCGGCGCCAAAAGCGACAAAGTCCCGTTTTGTCTTGAGAATATCTTCAAGAATCTCTTTAATGCCTTTTTTTCCTACAAAGATTTCGGCTTTTTGTTTTTCTGAAGAAAGATTCTGCCGTTTAATCAGTTCGGGAATAATCTTTTTAATAGTTTCTCTGTCATTTTTTATTTCCTCTTCTTGGGCATGAATGATTTCCAAGAGATTGTCGGGATGACCGGTTTGGAAATATTTTTTTTTATTTTTGATAATAGACGCTACCAAGCCTAAATCAATCAACTTATCAAGGATGTCATAAACATAACTTCTGTGCAAAGCCGTCTTCTTTGTGATACCGCTGACGGTCGCCGAACCTAATTCTAATAACGTGAGATAAATAGTTCTTTCATTTTTGGTTAACCCTAATTTTTCTAGGACTGTGATATCTTGCATGGGTATAGTAAACTTAGATTCTTTATAAATGTTTATACTGTCGTAAGTAATACTGGCGGCAAAAATATAAAAACTAAGGCGGTTGTCACGATAGAAAAATAAACCAGAGGTAATAAAATGGCAAATACTTTGATGAAGTGGGAATTTGAGGAATTAGACGAAGCTATGGGAATAATTCCCTTGGAAGAGAGGGTAATAAAGACAACCGACGGACAGATTAAATTAAAGATAGTCGCTACTCAGAAAAAAGATGGGGGTGTAAGGTACCAAGTGGGGGTTTATTATCCTACCTCGGTATTGCGTATGCCTGGTATTGACTGTCCATTGCCAAGAGAAGATATTTATGCATTGTATAATGCCATTTCGACTAATTCGAGGCTTAGTGAAACTGTTTTAATTGTTATGAATACCTGTGGGAAAGATGCGGGAGGTAGGTTAAAAGATTATCTTAAGTTTCTCGAGGTATTCATTTAATAATTTTTCCCCGCAAATCAATGGCCGAGCAGTCTACAATTTTTACGTTCATCTTTTGGCCCAATTCCGCTGTTTCGTGGAGAATAATCGGCCGATAATTATCATCACGGCCGACAAAGCCGTTCTTTATTTTCTCTTCGATGATCACTTCCTTGATGCGGCCGAGCTCTTTTTCATTTTCTTTTTTTCCCAACTCTCGAAATAGTTGGTGCAGTTTTCTGGATCGTTCTTTGACGAGCCGGCTGGTGAGCTGGTTTTTCATCTTTGCGGCAGGTGTTTTCTCTCTCGGCCAGAAGCGGGAGATGTTTAAGACTAAAGGCTTAAGCCAGCTAATAAAGTTTAATGAGTCTTGAAATTGTTCCTCTGTTTCCCCAGGAAAGCCGCAGATAATATCTGTAGAGATAGTGATGTTAGGAATTTCTTTGCGGAAAGCTGAGATGATAGTTTTGAATTCTTTAGCGGAGTAATCTCTTTTCATAGCGGTTAATATAAAATCATTACCCGATTGGATTGGCAGATGGAGAAACTGAAAAACTTTTTTGTGTTTGTATGATCGAATTAATTTTGTTAAGATTTTGAGAACATGGTTTGGATTGGCCATGCCGATGCGAATTTTAAAATCGCCAGGAAGGTCGGTTAATATTTTTAATAATTCGGCGAGATTTGTTTTAATATCAAAACCGTAACAGCCGCAGTCCTGAGAAGTGAGCCAGAGCTCGTTTGCTCCTTCGTTTAGATATTGTTCTGCTAGATAAAGGATATCTTTCGGCTGGTAAGACTGAAGATTGCCTCTGGCTGCTTTAGTCTTGCAGAACGTGCAGCTGCCGAGACAGCCGCGAGAGATGGGAATGATGCCAATATTCTTGTTTTTCCTGATGCGAGGAAGAGTTAAATCCGGATTGCCATGAATGGTTAAAATCTGAATGAGATTTCCTTTCAATGTTTCTTGGACAACTTCAACTATTTGATGAAGATTTCTCGTACCGATTAGTGAATATTCTTTTAATTTGTCTTTATCTGTCTGAGGAATGCAGCCGGCAATGACCAGTTTTTTATGTTTCCATTTTGCTATCTCTTTGAATAAAGAATTTTCTGTCGGGCCTTTGACAGTGCAAGAGTTGAGAATAATCAAATCGGCATTGTCGGGTGTTGGGGCTAGAATAAATCCTACTTCGGTTAATACGCCGGTCATCTGTTCTGAATCAGATTGGTTCAAGGAGCAGCCAAAAGTGCGAATAAATATCTTTTCTTTCATAAACCATTAAAAAGAGCCAATATTTTTAAAATAACCCGGAAAATTAGATAATTACGCGCTGGTGATCTAGTGGCTATGATAGGGCCTTGCCATGCATTATGCAAAGAGGCTCTCACCCGGGTTCGAATCCCGGCCGGCGCATCAGTGGCGGACGGTTCCAGAACGAAGAGTAAGCGGAGTGATGATACCGGCCGGCGCATTTTTTAAGTTTTTCTTACAAAAAACTTCGTGGTTGAAAGCCTCTTGCTTTAGCACGAAGTTTGTTGTTCCAAAAATGCGAACGTTAAAGCCCCGCACTTTAGTGCGGGGATAGTTCGCATTTTTTTTACAAAGTTTTTTAAAGTATATTGATTTCTAATATCAAATGGCAAGACAAAGTGGTTTAGTTCACTGTTAGAGATTCTCTTTTTAATACTTGCCAGACTGATGTTTTTTTCGCTAGAGTTGATAGTGCAACACAGGTTAAGCCTAATTTTGCCAATAAGTTTTTTAATAGGCCGGCCTTTTTTCCGGTTATATTCCAGTTTATTCGTATGGCGGCTGTAGTTTACTGGCTAGAATCCTCTCTAGCCGCCCTTTATTCTTTTTTGTTTGTTCATTGTCATCACTAAAAACTTCAGAGAGTTATCTGAAGCACTTATCTCAACAAAAATAATTATAAGCCGTACGGGCTTTAAACGTGGAGGAAAAGAAAATGGAAAGTGAACGAAATTTAAGTAGAACTGAATTTGGGGCTAAGGCACAAGCAAGTGCTGATTGTATTCACGTGCAACGAAACCAGGTTTAAAAAGATTGGAATTTTAGGCGGTATGGGCCCGGAAGCAACGGCAGAGTTATACCTGCAGGTTATTAAGCTTTTTCAGAAGAAATTTGCCGCTAAGTACGATTCGGATTATCCTGAGATAACCATCTATAATCTCCCCTTACTAGATGTGGTAGAACAACTGGGGGGGGAAGTAAAAACCAGAGACATGTTAGTCAATGGAGTGAAGAAATTAGCGGAAGCGGGTGTTGATTTCATTGCAATTCCGTGCAATACCGTAGAATATTGTCTCCCAGAGATGAGAAAAGTAGTTTCGATTCCGATTATTAGTATCCTCGAAGAAGTAGATAAACTTGTAAGAAGAAATGGTTTTATTAGATTAGGGGTATTAAGTACTAAAATGACCATTGCCAAAGGATTGTATGGTCGAGCTTTAAAAAAAGTAGTTTTGATAACCCCCACCCCAGTCCAACAGGATAGAATAACAAAGATAATCCTTAACGTTATGTCTGGTAAAAAGGATTATTTAGACAGAGCTTTCTTAAGAAAGATAATCAAAAGATTGAAGGATAAGGGAGCTGAAAAAGTTATTCTTGGGTGTACAGAGTTACCTTTGATTATTCAAAGAAATGCGGATACGATTGATACTATTGAAATCCTTGCCCAGGCTATAGTGGAAAAATCTATAAAAGTACAAGAAAACTTTAATAAAGGGAGTAATATCTCTTTACAGAGAGGAATCTAAAATGGAATTACAAACTGCGCGAGGAGTAAGAGATTTTCCACCAGAAGAGAAAATTGCAAGAGAAGAGGTAGTTAATAAATTAAAACAAATGTTTGAGATTTATGGGTTTTCTCCCATGGAAACTCCTATCTTAGAACGGATAGAAACCCTTTCAGCGAAGTATGCAGGTGGTGCGGAGATTCTAAAAGAGACTTTTAAATTAAAAGACCAAGGCGGGAGAGATTTAGGTTTACGTTATGATCCCACAGTCCCATTAGCTCGTTTTATCGGTATGAATCCCAACTTAAAGATGCCTTTTAAAAGATATGAGCTTGGTCCTGTTTTTAGAGATGGTCCAATCAAACTTGGTCGTTACCGCCAATTTTGGCAGTGTGATGTCGATACTATAGGAGTAACGTCTATGCTAGCTGAAGCAGAAGTCTTAAGCCTAGCCGCCAGATTTTTTGAGTCGTTGGGATTATCCGCTACAATTAAGATAAACAATCGTCAATTACTCAATGGTCTCATCGAAGAAGCAAAAGTTACAGACAAAGCCGATGATGCTATTCTTAGTTTGGATAAATTAGAGAAGATAGGTGAAAAAGGAGTTTCTGAAGAATTAAAGCAAAAAGGTTTTTTAGAAAAAGAGGTAAAGTCTCTTTTGGAATTGATCCGGGTTAAAGAATTAAAAAAATTGAAAAATCTTAAAAATTCTTTGATAGAGCGGGGGATTAAAGAATTGGAAGAATTATTTTCTTATCTGAATTTATGGAACGTACCTTATTCGTTTGAACCGTCATTAGCCCGAGGTCTTTCTTATTATACTGGAACAGTTTACGAAGTTTTTGTTAAAGAATTGCCTTCTGCTGTGGCGGCAGGCGGCCGTTATGATACGATGATTGGCAATTTTCTTGGTAGTGATAAAAAATATCCAGCCGTAGGCATCTCTTTTGGGTTAGACACGATTCTTGATGTTTTGAAATTACGAAACAAGGGCGAAAAAAAGAAAAGATCAGTGACTGAGATTTTTGTTCTGCCCATTGGCACCTTGACCAAGAGTATGATTTTAGCTAATGAGTTAAGGGAGGGAAGAATAAATACAGAGATAGATTTGCTTTCTCGTGGTATCAGCAAGAATATGGATTACGCAAATACTCAAGGTATTCCCTATGTTCTCTTTGTCGGCGAAGATGAACTCAAAAAGAAAAAGTTCAAGCTCAAAGATATGGCCACAGGAAAAGAAGAGTTTTTAAGTATCAAGGAAGTAATCAGTAAATTACGGCCGAAAACTGAATGAAACTCGAGGATACGGCTAAAAACAGAGGGATGTATGGTAGATAAACTAACGAGAAGCGGGAAGGTAATAGTATATCTATTGCTCTTCTTATTTCTTACTACTTTTGCTTCTGCGGCTACTATTTATGGTACAGTTTATGATTTAGAACTAAGCAAGCTTAAGGCCATTGTGGAGATTAATACCCAGCCCCAGCAAAAGATGCTTTCAGTTGACGGAGTTTATACTTTTAATGTGCCGCTGGGGAATTATATTATTAAATCTTATGTTGGAGAGTTAGTGGCTGAGGAGAATGTCTCTATTGTTAATGAAGGAGATTATATCTTAGATTTATTTCTTTTTCCGGAAACTGATGAATCGGATCCTTTAAACGATGCGGATTTTAACTTTTTTGGAGAGAACAATGGGAAGAGTTTAGCCTGGTTGTGGACTCTTACTGGAGTGTTTGTCTTAGCTGTAGCAGGAGTGTTGGTCTATCTCTTTTTGGGCAAAAGAAAGAAAGAGCCGGTTCATGCTGAGCTAAAAGAAGAGTTAAAAGTTGAAGATCCTCTGTTGAAACAGGTGCTGGAGGAGATCAGAAAAGAGAACGGCCGTATCACCCAAAAAGATCTGCGCAGGAAGTTTCCCATGTCGGAGGCCAAGATTAGCCTGGTTTTAACTGAGTTGGAGCATAAAGGCCAAATCGAGAAAGTAAAGAAAGGTAGGGGCAATGTGATTTTATTGAAGAAATAACTTTTTAAATAACCGCTCTTTCTTGGTTCTATGCGCTTTAATGAGTTCAAGCCACTGGAAATTGAGCCTCAAGTTTTAAAGTACTGGCAAGAGGCTCAGATTTTAGAGAAACTGCGGAAGAGGAATCAGAAAGGAGAAAAGTTTTACTTTTTGCAGGGGCCGCCTTACACTTCCGGTCGCATCCATCTCGGCCAGGCTTGGAACAATTCTCTCAAAGATATGGTTCTTCGTTATAAGCGGATGAATGGCTTTAAGGTCTGGGATAGAGCCGGTTATGACATGCACGGCCTGCCTACCGAGCGAAAAGTGATGGAAAAGTTTTCTCTTAAGACCAAAGAAGATATTCAAACATTTGGCTTCCAGCGTTTTGCAGAAGAATGCCTGAAGTTTTCTACAGAGATGGCCGGCCATATGAACAAAGACCTGATGCGTTTAGGAGTAACTTTAGATTTCACTGATCCTTATATGCCAGTAACTAATGAGTTTATGGAAGGAGAATGGTATCTTATTAAAAAAGCAGATGAAGAAGGCCGATTATATCTTGGAGAACGAAGCTTGCAATGGTGTGCCACTTGCGAAACCGCGTTGGCTAAGCACGAATGTGAATATAAAACTTTGAATGAAGATTCTATCTTCCTTAAATTTCCAGTTAAAGGAAAAAAGAACGAATATTTGATCATATGGACAACTACTCCTTGGACTATTGTCTTTAATATGGCCATTATGGTTAATCCAGAAGTGGAATATATTCGAGCTAAAGTAGGAGATGAAAAATGGATTGTAGCCAAAGCTTTGGCGGGAGTGTTTATCCGAGGAGTGGCTGAAAAAGATTTTGAAATCCTTGAAGAATTCAAAGGAGATAAGCTTAAGGGAATGGAATATCATCATCCTTGGGAGAAGGAAATTTCTCAGTTCAAAGAATTCAAGAAAAAAAATCCTAATACTCACACAATAGTGTTAAGTGAAGAGTATGTCAGTGCTGATTCTGGTTCAGGACTGGTCCATTGCGCGCCTGGCTGCGGCCCAGAAGATTACGAAGTAGGTCATCTTAATCATATTCCTCCATTTAATACTTTGGATGAGAAAGGGACTTTTCCGGAGAATATGGGCAAGTTTGCCGGCTTGCGGGCTAAGAAAGATGATACAAGATTTATCGAGTTCCTTAAGGAGAGCGGAGCATTGATCGCGGTTACTAAAGTAAAACATGAATACGCTCATTGTCAGCGTTGTCATCAGCCAGTTGTTTTCAAAGTAACTCCCCAATGGTTCTTCAAAGTGGAAGATTTGCGGGAAAAAATGGCCCGAGCCAATGAAAAAATAGTTTGGCACCCTGGTGCAGCAAAAAATGCTTTTGCCTCTTGGCTGGAAAATTTACGGGACAATAGCATCACTAAACAAAGATTTTGGGGTACTCCAGTACCTATCTGGCAATGTGACGAATGCAAGGGCAAAAATGTTATCGGTTCTATCAAAGAGCTGGAAAAGCTGGCGGGAAAATTGCCGGAAAATCTTCACAAGCCGTGGATTGATGAAGTAGTCATTCCCTGCGAGTGTGGAGGAAAGCAGAAAAGGATTCCTGACGTTCTCGATGTCTGGATTGATGCAGGCACCACTTCTTGGACTTGTTTGTATTATCCGCAGCGAAAAGATCTGCTTAAAGAATGGTTTCCGGTTGATTTCATTCTTGAGGGTAAAGACCAAATTCGCGGCTGGTTTAACATGCTGATGGTGGCTTCCTTCTTAGCTTTAGGCAAACCTTCCTTCAAATCAGTGTATATGCACGGCTTTGTCACAGATGTGGAAGGAGTAAAGATGTCTAAAAGTTTAGGAAATATTGTTTCTCCTTACGAAGTAATTGATAAACATGGGGTAGATACTTTAAGATATTACCTTTGTCAAAATCGTGCAGGCGATGATTTAAATTTTAGCTGGGATGAAATTACCAACAAAGAGAGGTATCTAAACATTTTATGGAATGTTCAGAAATTGCTGTTTTCTTTGACTAGAGAGAATAAATTTAATCCGTTTGAAGCAAAGAAAGGATTAGAAGAAGATTTTGGTTTTGAAGAGAGGTATATCATCTCCCGTTTACACAGGACTGTTGCCCGGGTGACAGAATTGATGGAGACATATCATCTTGATGAAGCAATTAAACCAATAGAAGATTTATTTTTAGAGTTGAGTCGGAACTATGTGCAGTTAGTGCGGGAAAAAAGTGTTTCCGGAGATAAGAAAGAAAAAGAATTATGTATGCTGGCTATTGGCCGAGTGTTGTTTGATTGTTTGCGTTTGATGGCTCCGTTGACTCCTTTTGTTGCAGAAGCGATATTCCTTAATCTTAAAGAAGAATATAATCTGAAAGAAGAGAGCATTCATCATTGGACGTGGCCGAAGCCGATGAAGAAGTATATCGACGATGAAGTGGAAGGAGAAGTAGTTCTGGCCATGTCGTTGATTCAGGCGGCCATGAACGGCCGGGAAAAGATGAACCGCGGATTAAGATGGCCGATTGCTGAAGCAGTAGTTTCTTCTCAGGATGAGAAAGAACTGAAACGATTAGAGAAGCTGGAAGAGATGCTCAAGAGCCAGTTGAATATCAAGAAGATCACTTTTCAAAAAGAATTGCCTTCTTTTGTCAAACGAAAAGTGCGAGCCAACTATGAACATATCAAAAGCGATTTTGGAGAGTTATCTCCCAGAGTAATTGCTCGGCTGTCTATCGAAAGTCCAGAGACTATACTGGGGCATATTAATAAAGAAAATGGTTATGATCTGTTGTTGGATGGACAGAAAGCACGGATAACTTATCAACATTTGGTGATTGATAGGGAAGTGCCAGTTACCCATACTGAAGGAGTGTTCCGAGAAGGTTTTGTGTATTTAGTTAAAGAAACTGACGATGAACTGGAGGCAGAAGGATTTGCCAGAGAACTGACTAGAGCTACTCAGCAAATGCGTAAAGACTGTGGTTTGGAAAAAAGCCAGAGAATCTCTTTGTATTTTAAACTGCCGGAAGGCTTCCGCGAAAAATTAGGGCGGTTTGAAACTGAACTGAGGGAACGAGTAGGAGCAGATAAACTTCTGTTTAGTATCATTGAGCCGCAGAAGAAATATCAGCATAGCAGTGTGAAGAAGATTAAAGACAAGGAATTTGGAATATGGTTTGATGTGGGGTGAGAGGTATATTCTTTAAGAAATCTTTATAAAAGCAGGGATTCTCTTGTCTTTATGGTGGAGGTTATTGGATTTAATCAAACAATCATCCGTTACAGCGGCCTGTTTGATTTTGAAGCTCTTTATTTAGCCTGGATTGAATGGTTTAAACGACAGGAGTATTCTTTTGCTGAGAAGGCATTTAAACATTCTGGTTCTTCGGGCGGAGCAGAGCAAGAGCTGGAGTTGGAAGGAAAGCGAAATACTACTGAATATGTGCAGTATATCCTTAAGATAAAAATGCATTCTTGGGATGTAAAGGAAGTAGAGATTGTCCAAGACGGGCATAAAAAGATTGTTTATCAGGGAAGGATTGAAGTAAGATTTGCCGGCAATGTGGAGACAGACTGGCAGAAGAAGTTTGAGAAAGGAACTTTTACTAAGTTTCTTAAGAATGTCTACGAAAAGTATATCCTCAATAGAGAGTTGGGAGCGATTCATTACGGTAATGTTTATTCTAAGGTGTGGAATTTACATGCCATTACGAAGACTTTTTTTGATATGCAGACAAAGAAAGGAGAGTTTTGATTAGGTTTGAAGAGATTAGTCTAGTTTTGAACAAGATTTAAATAGTGGTATAGAATTACTGTTATTAAGAGTAGTTGTGTTAGTGTTAATAAAACAAAGCTGATTTAATTAATTAAACGAGGGAGGTGGGTATAGATGGATATTTCTGGGTTGGTGGGGAAGGATTTTGTGGCCGTGCAGAGAGATGCCACGATTTCAGAGATGATAGGCAAACTCATTGCCGCGGACCAACGAGAAGCTTTGGTTTTCGATAAAGATAAATTTCTTGGATTAGTGGTAGAGAAGTTTATCACTAAATCTCATTTGGACGCTTCTACAGCCAAACTTACTGGTTTAGTGAAAAATATTTCCCCTGTAGAAAAGTCCATGGATCTTTTGGAAGCTGCCCGATTAATGTTTACTTCAGGAATTGATGTCCTGCCAGTACAGGAGAAGGGCAAGATTGTCGGTATTGTGACAGTTAATGATATCTTAACCGAAGCGAAGAGCCTGCCGGGTTTTAAAGGAATAAAAGTTCGGGATATAAAACAAGTGAGCACACCAAAGCTAACTTCTTCTGACATAGTGGGTAAAGCAATTGAAATGCTGCACAAAGAAGGTTTGGAATCCCTGCCAGTAGTAGAAAAAGAAAAATTAAATGGGGTAATCTGTTTTCATGACATTCTCAAGAAGATAATGATCGAAGCTCCGATGCGAGATAAAGGGTTCCGTAACAAGAGCAGCCGCGCTTTCGAAGCTGAGCGGCCAGCGGCCATGGATTTAAAAGTGGACAATTTTGATACTCATACACATTGCTGTACAGTGACCTTGGGAGATTCATTAGCAATAGCGATTGATATGATCAAGGAAAAGGATGTGCATGCATTGGTACTGATTGATGAGAATGATAATAAACCTTTAGGGTTGATTACTACCAATAATCTACTTAGATTGATAGCAAGTTTCTCCAATGTAGAAATGGCAAATATCCGGTTTACTGGTCTGGAAGAGACTAAACTACGGCCGGATGAGAAGGCTCAGGTGAAAGAGATTATCGCCCAAGAGTCAGAAAAGATCGGCCGACGGTTGAATAATGAATACCGCATTGATGTCCATATTAAAGAATATAAGAAAGAAAGCAAGAAGCAGAAATATGATATTCATCTGAAACTGCTTTCTCCGGGAAAAAATTTTACCAGCAGCGGTGTGGACTGGGATGTTGTGGCTGCGTTAAGAATGGCCATGAAGGGCTTGGAGAAATCAGTCCTACGGCAGTATCAAGAAGATATCAGCAGGAAGAAGCTTTATGGAAAATAAATTTATTTATTTTTTCTTTTCTTAACAGATTTTACTGCTTTTTTCTTTTCTTTAATCTTTGTTTTAGCAACCGGGGCAGTAGACAAGGTTTTCTTCTTAATCTCTTTTTCGTCTTTATGCTTTAATCCCTCTTCATAACCTCTGGCAAAAGCCGCTTCATTTTCAGAAATCTCATCTTCTTCTAAAAGCATCTCTCGGCCGTGTTCATCATAGACCTCTTCGTCTTTTCGGCCAGCAAGAATTTCTTCTACTTCATCATCACCATGCTTGTTTTCTGGAACAATTCCTTGCTCCTCTTCGGGATAATCCCTAATGGACTCCTTGTGTCGACCCATTTTTTGTTTCTCCAATATCCATAAGGAAAACTGCTGCGGCTACGGTTGTAGTCCATAAACCGTGTTTATCTCCTATGGCAGTCTGAGTAACGTTCATTGTCTTAAAAATCTTTCCGCTGGTCTTGTAAATCTGCTCTCTCTCATCCCACGCTATATTTGAATCAAATTCAATACCTAGGGTGGTGGCTAACATGGTAGCGGCTAAATCTTCGGCATATTCGCCGGCTTTATCCTGAGTTTCTCCAAACGAATGATGTTCGCTGAGGTAACCATAGGCTCCATTGTCTGAAGGAACAGCTACACCAACAGAAGAAGCGACTAAGCGGTTTGGCTCATTGGTGGCATTTCTCGCCATGACACAGAAAACTATCTGGCCGGGCCGCAGGTCTTTCACGCCTTCTTCTTTAGCAACAATCCTGCAGAAAGGAGGATAAATACTGGAGACAAAGACCAGATTGCATTTTTCAATGCCTGCTTCTCTTAAAGCTAATTCAAAGGATTGAAGATAGTCTTTGTGTCGGCCCACCCCTTTGGTGAAGAACATTCGCTTGGGTACAAATTCCATCTTTTTTATCTCATATTCCTGAAGAAATAAGAAAACGCCACTCACTTAAAAAGTTTTTGTTTTTACTGGTTTCTTAGAGGCCAGCAGTTTATTTAGTTAGACATCTAGATTAACTACTTCCTTGGCCGATTTCATGATAAACTCTTTTCTCGGTTCGACTTCTTCGCCCATAAGAATGGAGAAAATGAGGTCTGCGGCCACAGCATCTTCGATAGTTACCTGCTTCAATGTCCGCACTGCGGGATCCATTGTGGTGTCCCATAACTGCTCGGCATTCATCTCTCCTAAACCTTTGTATCTTTGCAAAGCCAATCCTTGGTTACCCATTTCTACAGCAATTTTATCTTTTTCTTCTTCGGTATAAGCGTATCTAATCTGCTTGCCTTTTTGAATGCGGTAAAGAGGGGGCTGAGCGATATATAAATACCCCGCTTCGATTAATAGTTTCATGTAGCGGTAAAAGAAAGTGAGCAGAAGTGTGCGGATATGGCTGCCGTCTACATCAGCATCAGTTGTAATAATAATTTTGTGATATCTTGCTTTTTTGATGTCAAACTCGTTATTGATGTTCGTGCCGATGGCAGTCAGTAAGGAAATAATCTCTTTATTCTGGAAAATTTTATGCAGTCTGGCTTTTTCTACATTAAGGATTTTACCCTTCAATGGGAGGATGGCTTGAAATTCTCTGTCTCGGCCCTGTTTGCAGCTGCCTCCGGCAGAATCTCCTTCTACAAGGTACAATTCACATTTAGACGGATCCTTGTTAGAGCAGTCAGACAATTTACCAGGCAGACCGCTGCCTTCTAAAACGGATTTTCTGCGGGTAAGCTCACGGGCTTTTCTAGCAGCTTCTCTGGCTTCGGCCGCTTCAGTACATTTCTGAATCAATAATCTAGAGACATCACGATTTTTGGCAAAGAACTCTTCCAAGTAATCTGATAAGATAGAGTGAACTAAATTTTGTACTTCAGGATTGCCAAGTTTGGTTTTTGTTTGGCCTTCAAACTGAGGCTCTGGCACTTTGACAGAGATAACTGCAGTCAATCCTTCTCTTACATCTTCTCCGCTGAATTTGATGCCGCTTTCTTTTGTAAGGTCATTGAACATTCGAGTAAGAGCATTCCTGAAACCATTGAGATGAGTGCCGCCTTCTTCAGTATTAATATTGTTGACAAAAGAGAGGACATTTTCTTGGTAGCCGTCATTATACTGCAAAGCGATTTCAATCTCGTGGTTGTCTTTTTTCTTGTCTAAGTAAATAGTTTCGTGCAATGGTGTTTTTCCTTGGTTTAAGAACTGGACAAATTCTTTTAGTCCGCCGGAGTAAAGAAAGGTATCTGCTTTGTTATTTCGTTTGTCTTCGATGATAATTTCTATCCCTTTATTAAGAAAAGCCAACTCTCTTAACCGCTTGGCCAAGATGTCGTAATGGAAAATAACCTCTGGAAAAATCTCTTTGTCTGGCTTAAATCGAACTAAGGTACCAGTGCCTTCACTGTCACCAACGATCTCTAGTTTTGTTACAGGTTTTCCTTTTTCAAATTTTTGATAATGAACTTTATTGCCTCGTTTGACCCAAACTTCTAAGAATTCAGACAGAGCATTAGTGACAGAAACACCTACCCCATGCAGACCGCCGGAAACTTTGTACGTGTCTTTATCGAATTTTCCGCCGGCATGAAGCTGGGTAAGAACCACTTCTACTGCTGATACACCCATCTTGGGATGGATAGAAACAGGAATGCCTCGGCCATTGTCTTCTACGCTGGCAGAGCCATCTTCATGAATGGTTACTATAATCTTAGTGCAATGGCCGGCCAAGGCTTCATCGATGCTGTTATCGACTACCTCAAAAACAATGTGATGCAGACCTCTAAGAGCAGTATCGCCAATATACATACCCGGACGCTTTCTTACTGCGGCCAGCCCCTCCAGTACTGTAATGCTTTCTGCTTCGTACGATTTTTGAGCTGGTTTTGGGCTCTCTGGGGGAGGAGTTTCTTCGGCCATTTTTAGTGATTTTTTTAAGTCGTTTTGTAAATAAACTGTTTATTCTTTATCGACGATAAACTCTAAGAATCTAGCGATTTTCCGGCTTTATAAACCTTTCTTTTATTTTAGCTAAATAAAACATAACCTTTTTAAACCTTATAGACATTAAAAATAAAATGACTTTTAAGAACACTGATGAGATTAAAGTTCCTGATAAATTAGTAGATCAAGTCATCGGCCAAGATGAAGCAGTCTATATCATCAAGAAAGCGGCTAGCCAGCGAAGACACGTGCTTTTGATTGGAGATCCGGGAACAGGAAAAAGTTTGTTAGGGATGGCCTTGGCTGAAATGCTGCCAAAATCGCAGCTGAAAGATATCCTGGCCTTGCCAAATAATTCTGATGAGAACAATCCTCTGATCAAAGTAGTGGAAGCAGGCAAAGGCAAAGAAGAGACTCAGCGTTCAGTGATGGATGCATCCGGCTGGGCGAGAAATCAAAATATTCTTTTCTTTGCTTTAGCTATCTTAGCTATGCTTGCTCCGTGGTGGGTAAGAGAAAAATATAATTCGGATATTATGTTTGCGGCTTTCTTTTTAGGCGGGCTGGTATTTTTAGTGGGAGTAGTCATCTTTATTAATTTCAATCGCAGAATGAAAATGACTGGAGAAGCAGTTATTCCTAAAGTGATTGTAGATAATACTAATCAGAAACAAGCGCCTTTTTATGATGCTACGGGCAGCCATGCGGGAGCCTTGCTTGGTGATGTGCTTCATGATCCATTCCAGTCAGGAGGATTAGGCACTCCGGCTAATCAACGAGTAGTGGCTGGGCTGATTCATAAAGCTCATATGGGTGTTCTGTTTATAGATGAGATTGCTACTCTTGATCCTCGTACCCAGCAGGAACTTTTGTCTGCTTTGCAGGAGAAGAGATACCCCATCACCGGCCAGTCGGAGAGAAGCGCAGGAGCGATGGTGCGAACCGATCCAGTGCCTTGTGATTTTATTTTAATCGCAGCCGGTAATCTTGAAACAGTGCAGCATATGCACCCGGCTTTGCGTTCAAGAATAAGAGGTTATGGTTATGAAGTTTATATGAATGAGACTATTCCGGACAATAAAGAAAATCAAGAGAAGATTGCCCGGTTTATTGCTCAAGAAGTGAAAAAAGACGGCAAGATTCCTCATTTTAGTAAAGATGCAACCGAAGCGATTATTGAAGAGGCTCGTAAAAGAGCAAATAGAAAAGGACATTTAACTCTTCATTTGAGAGGATTGGGTGGGTTAGTACGAGCAGCAGGAGATTTAGCCAAAGAAGAAGGCGAGAAGCTGGTCAAAGCAGGACACGTGAAAAAAGCGAAAGTTCTTGCTCGACCTTTGGAGCAGCAGATTGCTGATAAATTTATTGAGCGAAAGAAAGAATATGAAGTGATTGTGACAGAAGGAAAGATTGTGGGAAGAGTCAATGGTTTAGCAGTGATTGGCTCTGGTTCAGCATATTCTGGAATTTTATTACCTATAGAAGCAGCTGTAACTCCCGGCGGCAAGAAAAACGAAATCGTGGCCACAGGAAAATTGGGAGAAATCGCCAAAGAAGCAATTAAAAATGTTTCAGCGATTGTGATGAATTATTTTGGAGAAGATATTAAAGAAAAATATGATATTTATGTGCAATTTCTTCAGACATATGAAGGAGTGGAAGGAGATTCTGCTTCTATTGCAGTGGCTACAGCGATAATCTCTGCTCTGAAGGACGTGCCTGTCCGTCAGGATACAGCTATGACTGGCAGTCTATCTGTGCGGGGAGAAGTCTTGCCAGTGGGCGGAGTAACTTCTAAAGTGGAAGCGGCCATCGAAGCAGGAATTAAACGAGTATTGGTGCCCAAGAGCAATCTGCAGGATATTGTGATTGATAAAGAGAGGCTGAACGGCCTAAAACTGATTCCGGTGGAAACATTGATAGATGTCTTGAGAGAGGCCTTAGACTGGAAAGGAAAAGAGAAATTGCTGAAGCAGATTGGATGTTAAAGATTAATTTTATTCTTTATCTTTGTTGGCCGTACCTATCTTTTGAATAATCGCGGGGGGGATAAGACGAAGGAGGGTAGGAAGAAGACGGAGCAGAGGGGTATGTTGAAGGATACTCTTGGTAATTGCTGGAAGGAGAGGAGTAATCCGGCTGAGGCGAAGAAGTAGGAACTTTCTTCGTAGGTAGTAGGGTTAGGAACAAAGCGAAGAAGCAGTTCTACCAAGAAATAAAAGATTGGAAAGAAGATGATAGCTGTAAGGAAAATCATCCAGTCTAGTCCTATCGCTCCGTAAATAATGGGGGTAAAAATAAATGTGAAATATGTAACTTCACGGATGCGGCCGATGAGTCTAGTGGTCTTTTTCGCTTTGATGCCCCAAATTATGATTACTAACCCGTAAGCGACCATTATCAAAGAGATTAAAAGTTTAAGAAGTAAGGCGCTCCAGGTAGGTTTAATATCCATAAAAAAATTTACGCTGGTTCTAGCCCAGTCAATGCCTACCCAAAGAGCCACTACTCCGTTTGAGATGGCATTGCCTAAGGAAGTGCCGTGTTTTTCTTGATAAATCTCCGTGAAAACCCAGTTAAGATAAACTGGGACAATGATCCACAACATATCAAAACTCTGGAATGGAGCAGCGATAAGGCTGCCAAAGGTAGTTATCAATTGCCAAAGAAATTCCCATACGGCCATAAACTAAGGATTCTTTCAGAGTATTTAAAGGTTTGGCGAAAGGGGATTAAAGACGTGAAGAAGGTATTTTTCAGCAACCTTTAAAAAGTCCAAGTGGTTCTCTTTTTTAAGCGAAACCATATTAGTATACATATCCGTATACTAATTAAGAATAAGTTGCGAAAAAAGAGGTAACAAAAGTCGCCTATAGGCGGACTTTTGGAACCATCAAAAAGCTTGTAAGCTTATTTGAGGGGAATATGGGGGAATTGTTACTTTGTCATCCTGAAGAAGAAGGGTTATTTGAAGCTCTGGATAGTTCTACAGTGCGTAATGTTCCGAAAGAAGTGAAAATCAGAGCAGTGCATTTGTTGCGTAATGTCAATAGGCTTTACGGCCGAACGTTTGGTTTTATTCTTATCTTAGGCTACCGCCGCTGTTGGGAGAAATATCTAGTGGAAATGGGTTTAGAGAACCGTCCACTTATTGATGCAAGCATCATGGACAGCAGCGGATTGCAGACCTTGGTGCAAGGAAGAAGGAATGACGGAGCGATTATCATGGATGACTACGGAAAAGTTATCCGCACCAAAATTTATGTAGATATTCCCGTGATGAAGATTCTGCGAGAGTTAGGTTATTGGAAATCTCCTTTTGCAGTTCCCAAAGGTACGAGACATCATACAGCATTGGCTGCTTCTTATGCTTTGAGCAATGCTTCAGAAGGGGTCTGTGTGGTTACATCCAGCGAAGAAGATGGAAGCATCCGTATCTTTGAACGGGGAAAGATTCTTTATTCACCTTTGCAGAAAGAGATGGAGACGATGCCGGTTTATAGACAGGCCACGATGGAGAAGTTTTTGTAGATATTTAAATGAGATATCTTCTTTTTTTTGAATCAAGAGCATTACGAACGAAAAAGTTTAGAGCCGATTTTTATAAATTGTGTACTGGGCAGGGCTTTGGTTCGTAATTCTATTTTGTTTTGTTTGATGCTGCGTAAAATAGATGGAATGTCGTCTTCGGCCTCGATCAAAGAGTAAGTATAGCCGAGCTGGCTTAAGAAATGGCAGTCAGAAGTTCCGACCAGCGGCTTGTTGTGCTTTTCGGCCAGTTCTACGGCCTGCTTGTTGCGGTTAAGCCAGAAAGTGTAGAAATGAGAGTATTCAATAGCGTCAAAAATATCAAGGTTAGGCAATAGTTTTTCTCCTAAACAGATATTACTAAGGAAAAATGGATGGGGAGCAATAATCAAAACATTTTTTCTTTTTTGTTTAAGCTGCCGCAAGTCATCGAAGGTATGCAACTGTTGGGCTTCTCTGTTGTTTATATTGTAGATAAGAACGTGTTTTCCTTCAATGTCTCTTTCTACTCCGGGAATGAGAAGGATGCCCTGCTTCTCTGCGTATTCTGCTAAATCTTCGTTGTAAAAAACTTTGTTATGGCAGGTGAACGAGAGAAGATTGAAACCTAACGATTTAGCATGGTCAATGATATCTTTAGACTGCGGAGTCCACGGATCCTGAATCTCTCCGTCACCGCAATGCAAATGTAAATCCGCTTTGAACTGCATGCTGACGAAGATTTATGAACGGTTTATAAGGATTATGTTTTTAAAATATGGCGATTATGACCCTCAAATGATCATCGGTCTTGTAGGAAAACCATCTGTAGGAAAGTCTACTTTTTTTAAAGCAGCTACTCTAGCTGAGGTGGCTATTGCTGCTTATCCGTTTACAACATTGACTCCTAATGAAGGTGTGGCCTTTGTCAAAATTGATTGTGTAGACAAAGAATTTGGCAAGCAGTGCAATCCCCGTTTTGGTTTTTGTCTGAAAGGTAAACGATTTGTGCCAGTGCAGTTGATTGATGTTCCCGGGTTAGTGCCAGGCGCTCATGAAGGCAAGGGTTTAGGTAACCAGTTTTTAGAGAATTTAAGACAAGCAGATATTCTGATCCATGTGATTGATATTTCCGGTAGTGCTAATGAAAAAGGAGAAATCCTTTCTCCAGGAGAATATGACCCGGCCAATGATGTGCGTTTTCTGGAAGAAGAATTGGATAATTGGTATTATGGCGTGATGATGAAAGGCTGGGAGCGTTTCGCTAAGCAGGTGGAAGTGGAAAAGAAAAAGTTGGGCCGAGAAATAGCTAAGCAGATGAATGCTTTCAAAGTAACTGAAGAGTTGGTAGAAGAAGCGATGGAAAAATTAAGATTGGATGTAGGAGATCCTTCTCACTGGCCCGAAGGCTCATTGTTTTCTTTAGCCAGCATGCTGAGGCAGCTGACCAAGCCGATGATTATCGCCTGCAACAAGGTGGATGTTAAGACGGGTAAAGAAAATTTAATCCGATTACAAAAAGAATTTCCGCATTATCTTTTTATTGCCTGCTCGGCGGAAAGTGAAGTGGTATTGCGAAGCGCAGCAAAAAATAGCCTGATAGAATATGCTCCCGGAGATACAGACTTTAAGATTTTACATTCAGAAAAATTAAGCGAGAAGCAGAAAGCAGCATTAGAATTTGTGCGACAGAATATTCTGGTTCCGTTTGGCGGAACCGGAGTGCAGGAAACTTTAGACAAAGCGGTTTTTGATTTCCTGAAGTATATCGCTATCTTTCCCGGCGGAGTGAGCAAGCTGGAAGATAGAGAAGGGAGAGTTTTGCCGGACTGTTTTTTGATGCCGGAGAAATCTACTGCTTTGGATTTTGCATATAAGTTGCACACAGATTTGGGAGATCATTTTATCCGGGCAATTGATGTAAAAACAAAACGAACCGTTGGCCGAGAGCATTTGTTGAAGCATCGAGATGTGATAGAGATAGTATCTGGAAAATAAAAAGTTTTTCTTAAAAATATAGCGGTAAAGAAAATAGAGGTAAAGAAAAGGTGGCATATAACTCTAAAGACGATTTTGACCAAACGGTTTCTTTGGCTTTGAAAACAATAACCGAAGGAAAACAAGCGTTGGTCTTTGCCAGCAGCAAGCTCAGTGCTGAGAAGACAGCCGAAGAGATTTCTTTGGAGATTAGTGGAGGAGAGAGATTATCTGAGTTGAGAAAGGATATCTTGTCTGTGGGTTCTACTCCAACCACTCAATGCAAGAAGCTGGCCAACTGCGTGGAAAAAGGAATAGCCTTTCACCATGCGGGGCTGTTAGCCGGGCAACGAGAGCTGATTGAAGAAAATTTTCGTTCGGGAAAGATCAAGGTAATCTGCGCTACTCCGACTTTGGCTATGGGAGTATCCACTCCGGCCTTTCGGGTAATTGTTAAAAGTTTGAAACGTTATAACGACAAACGAGGAATGATGGATTGGATTTCTAATATGGAATGCCATCAGATGATGGGCAGGGCAGGCAGGCCGGAGTTCAATGAATCTGGAGAAGCGATTTTGGTTGCCAGCAGTGAACATGAAGAAGAGAGGATTAAAGAAAGATATATCTACGGTGAGATTGAGCCAGTACAAAGCAAGCTGGCAGTGGAGCCGGTTTTTCGGATGCATCTTTTGAGTTTAATTTCTACTGGGAATATCGCTTCTCAAGAAGGGGCTGAGAAATTTTTTGCCCAGACTTTGTGGGCTCAGCAATTTGGCGATATGGCTGAAGTGAATGTGATGATTACCAGGATGCTTGGTCTGCTTGAAGAGTATGGAATGATTTTGCGAAAGAAAGAAATTTTTGGAGCTACGTATTTAGGACGAAGAGTGGCAGAGCTGTATCTTGATCCTACTACTGCCAATTCGTTGGTACAAAGGATGAAGAAGGCGGCTAAGATGTTGGACACCGGGAAGATAAACGAGTTCTCATTTTTACAGGCGTTTTCTTACACTTTTGAGATGGAACCGCTTCTGCGAGTGAAGAAAAAAGAGGAAGAAGAAATTTGGGATAAGTTGATGGAGCAGTATAATAGTTTATTAGAAGCAGAGCCGGAAGAAATTTATTTAAGAGATTTCTTTATGAACAGCATCAAAACAGCCTTGTTTTTTAACGAGTGGATTCAGGAGAAAGATGAAGAATATCTGCTGGAAAAGTATGACATTCGGCCAGGAGAGATTAGAGCAAAACTGGAAAAAGCAGAATGGTTGTTGTATGCTGGCGAAGAATTGAGCAAAGCTTTGCAGTTGAATGAGCTGGTGAGTGTATTTTCTCGTTTAAGGGTGCGAGTGAAGTATGGAATCAAAGATGAGCTGGTGCCTTTGGTGAAAGTACGGGGGGTGGGAAGAGTAAGAGCGCGAAAGCTTTTTAATAATGGGGTGAAGGATTTGGGAGATCTGCGCTTGATGGAGAAAGGCTGGCTGGCTAAGATTTTGGGCAAAGAGACAGCAGAAGAAGTTAAAAGTCAAGTTGGAGGGGAGATAGAAACGGTTCGGGAGAATAAGCGGAAAGGGCAGATTAATTTGAATGATTTTTAGTAGAATGTGATTCAGCTTTTTATCTTTCTTTTCCGTATACTATGTACTTTTAAATGTTTCCTAAAAAGAGAAAGATTTATAAATAACTAAAAAAATAAAAGAAAGATGAAAGGAACAGAACTAGTTTACCGAGAGATTCTCTATCAATCAATGGAGAAGAAAAATCGGGTTTTGACTCAGGCAGAGATAGCGCGAGTGCTAAACTGTTCTCTCAGCACGGTAAATCGAGCAGTGGGTAATTTAGAGCGGATGGGCGCAGTAGAAGTAAGAACAAGAAATCTGCACGTTTTGGATATTAAAAAGATACTTTTGTATTGGGCAAGCTTGCGTAATCTGCCAAGAGATGTTATCTATGCAACAAGAGTAGAAAAACCAGTGCGAGAAATAGAAAAACTGATGCCGGAGATGGTGATATTCGGGGCGTACAGCGCTTATAAATTTATCTTTAATGATGTGCCGGCAGATTATTCAGAAGTTTATGTTTACGGCGATGAAAGTTTGAAAAAAAGATTTCCTTCTGCAAAGGGGCCGCCCAACCTTTTTGTTTTAGGAAGAGATGATAGGATGGGGAAATATGGTAAGAGAGTCACTTCTGCAAATCTTTTTGTGGATTTATGGAATCTACGAGAATGGTATGCGAAAGAATTTATCAAAGCAATGGAGGAAAAGCTGAATGGAATTCTGGAATAGCGTGCTAACGGAAAAAAGCTGGAAACTGCTGCAGGAGCTGAAGAAAGAAAAATTCCGCTTTATCGTTATCGGCGGCTGGGCAGCTTATCTTTGGACTAAGCAGCACAAATCAAAAGATATTGACGTGATTATTCCTGATTTTGGGGAGTTAGAGTCGCTGAAGCAAAAATACGAACTGCTCAAGAACGATTCTCTCAAAAAATACGAAGTAAAGTTCGGGGAAATAGATTTGGATATCTATGTTCCGTTTTATTCCAGACTAACCTTGTCGATGGAGGAAATAATCACTGATGTGAAACGGGTGGAAAGTTTTGAAGTAGTTTCTCCAGAAGCCTTGCTTATTCTTAAACAAGGAGCGGAGAACGAGCGGGGAGAAAGCATTAAAGGGCAGAAAGACAGAATAGACATCTTAACGTTGCTCTGTTTTACCGAAATTGATTTTAAGAAGTATTATGAAACGCTTAAACGAAATGATATCCTGTTTTTCCGCCAAAGGCTGAAAGAAATAGTCAACTCTTTCAGGGATGTGGAGCATTTGGGGATGAACGTCAAGGATTACGCGAAAATAAAAAAAGAGTTATTAAATAAGATATGACCGCTGAGACAAGGCCAAGGATCGAGCCGACCAGCACTTGTTTCGGAGTATGGCCTAACGAGTAATGCACCGGCTTAATGCCCGGGTGAAGTTTTTTGATTAAGAGATTTATGGTAAGACCTTCTTCTCCCGCAGTTCTTCTTACTCCCATAGCATCTCTTAAAATGATAGCAGTTAAGGCGATAGTGAGAAAGAATAACGGGGTGGAACCTTCAGTGAGGAAAGTGATTGTTGTGAAGCCGGCCATCAAACTGGAATGCGAAGAAGGCATGCCGCCAGTGACGAATAAATCTTTTAGATGAAATGACTGCTTGTGTTTGAACCTGTAAATCAAGATTTTGATTATCTGAGTGCCGAGACCGGCAAGAAGAATTGTTAAAAAGAATGGGTTAAGGAATAGTTTGTACATTGTTACCTCGGTTAATGCAAAACGCGGTATTGGAGGAGGAACGTTGTTTTATATGAGATGTGATGCTGTTCTAAAAGAGATGCGATTTCTTCGTAATGCCTGGTTGGCACCTGCAAAATCCCCCCCGAAAGAATTGTCCCCCCTAATTTTGAGAGAATGCCCGTTCCTTTAACTCTTCCTTGTAATGCGTAGTAAACTGTCTTCTGTTTAGCCGGAGAAATTTTGCTTAGAGAATACGCTACCAAAGCTACTGCTTCAAAACCAAATCTTTCAGCAAGGTAATCCCTATGAATAATTGAATATCCTTCTGCCAAGATAGCTTCCCTTCCAAGAAAACCAGGATTAAGCAGATCTTTTATGTCGATTACTTTAACATCAAATGTTTTATCTGTATGCACGATTTTATTTTTTAATTCTTGGCTAAGCTGCCATTTAATATTAACTGATGTTTTTTTGCAGAGTATCACTGCTAAATCTAAATCACGGGAAGAAGACTTCCCTCTGGCGTATGAGCCGTAGGCAACTATGTCCCACACACCATTTTTTTTAATCCAGTGTGAATCCAACTTTTTTGGCAAGTTTTCTAACATCTTCTTTAAGCACCTCGGCAACTTCTTTCGATAGAAGAAGATTGTAACTATCTTGATACGCAGGAAAATCCTTATCCAGCAGAAGATAAATATCTTTATACTTTTTTTTTAACAAGCGGAATCTGTCTGCATGGCTTTTTGGTATGAATCCTTCTTTTCTCAATAAATGCCAGTCAGTTAAAACAGCCAGAGATTTAAAAAAAAGGCTGGCGGCAGAATTATACGACCGGCGTTTTAAAGCGTTTTCTCCGTCAAGATAGAAATTTCTGATGTTTCCTGCAAGGATTTCCTCTTTTTCATTCATGTTACTGTGAGTAACATCTAAATGATATTTAAGCTTTTCTGTTACTGGGGGTAACAGGGATTAGCCTTGATAAGAGAAAAGTAAAATCTACATATATATGGGTGGCGGGAAGGGTTATCAGTAAAAGACTACTAACTAATGATAAAAAAATAGAAAGATTTATAAAACAAAGAACTTAAAAAAAAGAAAATGCAATAAAACATTGAGGGAGAAACAAAATGCTATTTAAACAAAGAAGATTGATGGCAACTCTAAGCATATTATTGAGTTATGTTGCGGTAGAGATAGCCATCGCAGCTTCTCGTTTTTTTGATTATGCAAGCATAGCTAAAGATTATACGACTTTTTTAGAGGGATATAAAAAAGAACATAATTTTTTTTTCCATATACAAAAACCAGATGCAGAACTTGGTTTTGTTTATGGAACCTCATCCAACGAACAGATAAGACTGGAACAATACCTCTCTGGGGAGAGAGATGAACTTGGTTTTAGAAATTTTCCGGGTGATAAAGAAACTGGAAAGATAACTATTGTGGGTGATTCTTTTAGTCATGGGCAAGGTGTTTCTGTCTACGAATCATGGCCAAAAAGACTAGAATCAGATTTAGGAATAAAAGTTGCTAATCTAGCCGTAAGCGGTTCTAATCCAACACAGTACAATCTAATAATGAAACGGTATAAACAATATTTAGAAAATCGAGTAATCTTATACGGCGTGTATGTAAACGATTTTACAGACAACATAGACATTCTTGATTATGAGGAAAGCGGAAGAAATCAGTTTAAGTCTCCAGAACCGTCTTTTTTTGATCTCATTGCACTTCTTGAAAAAAAACCTTTTTTTGAAAGAACATTAGCACATAATCTTTACGGGTGGTTATATCAAACTAACTCAAGGAATATCATGAAAACAAAGGGTAATGAAATTATGAAATTAAACGGAGAGAATCTTTTGCAAATAGACGGTAATCTTTTAGTCAGAGGAGAAAATGAAATTCGAAGAGAGTGGTTATCACAAGAGAATAAAACTAATTTTTTAAAAACACTTGCATCAGCAAAAGATATCGCCGAAGGATATGGATCTACCTTGGTGGTTGTCTATTTTCCGAGTCGAGTATACATTTATGCAGAAGAATATGAACATGGTTTTTCTGATAAAGAACCAATCAAGCTTGAAGAAAAAGCAAAAATATTGCTAAAGGAGTATGCACAAAAATTAGATCTATTATTTATAGATAGCACTCCTGCATTAAAACAAGAACGCCATAATGCAATACCTATCTACCTATTCAAAGATGTGCATTTTAGTCCTCACGGAAACGAAATAGTTGCTCAGGAAATTGCCAGCGCTTTAATCGACTTTTGTTATATACAATCTACAAAAACCGAAGAAATTAGTTATGAACCACCAACAAAAACTGCGAAGGGGTTATGTAGCGAACTTATTAGTAGAAGTATCACTGATTTTTAACCGTTTAATTTAAAAAGGAATTAATATTTCTTCTCTTTATCTGTGGTGAATTAGATGGGTAGTAAAAAGAGGACTAGAAAGAAGTATTTAGCATTAGCTTTAGCCTTGCTTTTAGTTAGTGTTTTTGCACTTGTTTTTATCTGGTCGTTGGAATCTGATTCAAATATGTTAAACAGATATTTAACTCCGTTTAATAGTTTAACCGGAGCAAGTGTGGGGTTTCCTGATGAAGCAATTGCTTCTTCTTCGGAAGTTTCTCTTTCTGGTGAAGTGAGCCTCAGTGCAGTTCCTACTATTACAGCAGTAACTTTAACGGCCACTTCAGCTCTTAATCGCACTTCGGATAATCTTTCTGCTTCTGTTTCTGGTTTAAGTGCAGGAACAAATGTTACTTACAATTGGTATCTTAATGGTGCATCTATTACTGTTTTAAATATGCCAATGACTAATGCTTCTTGGTCGCCTGATGCCCAGACAACTTATGATTTTTCCGGGTATAATAACAACGGTACTTTAGGAACTAATTTATTGGCAGATGTGGCTGAACCGAATTATACTACCTCTTGTGTGATTGGGGGGTGTTATATTTTTGATGGAAGAAATGATACGATTAATGTTGGCAACGCTTCAAATCTCAACTTCGCGGCTAATGAAAGTTTCTCTATAAGTGTATGGTTTAAAGCAGCAGCGTTTACAACTGGAGATCATTTGATAGATAAACGAGGGACTTCTGGTCCTGGGTACTCGCTTGGTACAGGCTCGATTGCTGCTTCAACCTTAGATTTTAATGTCTGGGGAGCAAGCGGTTCTCCCCAAGCATCAAAAACAGGTCTAAGCGCCAATCAATGGTATCATGCAGTAGGAGTCAGAGACACAGCCAGCGATAGGATTTTCTTGTATGTCAATGGAGTTTTAGCAGAAAATACTGCGGATTCTACTACCGGCCATATTAATTCTACTAATTCTGTAACAATAGGAAGTCGAGTCGATCAATCCGCTGGTTTTTTCTTCAACGGCTCCATCGATGAAGTGAGGATTTACCGCCGGGCTCTTTCTGAAGCACAAATTAAAGCATTATACAATTCAGAATCAACCAACTACGCTAATAATCTTACTGTAGAACAAGAAATTTTGCCAGGAGAAGCTTGGAATGTTTCAGCTACTCCGATAGACTTCCAAGGCCAGAATGGGACTACTTATTTTAGTACTAATTTAATTAATATCGCAGCCATAAATAACACTGCTCCGTCAATCACTTCTGCTTCTCTTTCTCCTGCAAATCCCACCACTTCAGATAATCTTACTTCTACAGTCTCCGGCTTAACCGATGCCAATGGTGACAGTACTAATGTCACTTATAATTGGTATGTCAACGGCACATCAATTACTGTCTTAAACTTGCCGTTTACTTACCATATGTTTTCATCAAATGAAACATACACTAATGATTTCTCTGGCAATGGCAATGACGGGGTAATCGGTTATAATGGTCGAGGAGATCCTCTGGAACCGCAATTCAATCGTGATTGTGCCATTGGCGGCTGTTATACCTTTGATGGTGTAAATGATTTTATTTCCGTCGGCAACGCTTCAAATCTCAACTTCGCTGCTAATGAAAGTTTCTCTATCAGTTTATGGTTTAACTCGGCGAAATTCTCCGTAGGAGACTATCTTCTAGATAAACGAGGGGCTTCTGGTCCGGGGTATTTTCTTGCTACAGATAGTGCTGCGGCTTCTACACTAAATTTTGATGTTGTGGGAGCAAGTGGTTCTCCCCAAGCATCAAAAACAGGTCTAAGCGCTAATCAATGGTATTATGCAGTGGGAGTTAGAGATACAGCCAGCGATAGGATTTTCCTGTATGTCAATGGGATATTAGCAGAAAATACTGCGGATTCTACTACCGGCCATATTAATTCTACCAATCCCGTAACAATAGGAAGCCGAACAGATCAATCCGCGGGTTTTTTCTTCAACGGTTCGATTGATGAAGTGAGAATTTATCGCCGGGCTCT
>JAGVYL010000009.1 GCA_018303285.1 Candidatus Woesearchaeota archaeon
CTCCATCCAGAATCCCCACGATATTCTCTAAATCCCGTCTTTCCAACCTAGCCATTAATTTTAATTCTTTTTTATTAATTTTTTCTTGGTCTATTAATTTAAATGCATAGAACTGTTCTAAATCATTGCGATAAACTTTGTAAACAGAACCTCCTTTACCCGTACCAAGTTTACAAACAGCAAAACCATTGAAAACGGGCACAGTATAACATTCTAATATTTCTGCTAAATCTTTTGTTTCATGGAAAGACATTATTTTCTCCACTGTTATCAATCCATTAACATGCATAAAAGCTATTACAGAATAATTAGTCGTATGATAACGACCTAGTTCACCAATTTTCAAAGATAATGATCTTCCTATTTCAGTTTCTATTTCCCCTAAACTTTTTAATTTTCCGTCTCTCGTTTTAATATATTCAGACGTTAAATACATAAATAACAGACGAGTAAGAACATCCTGTTTATCTTTGATTTTGGGGGGAATTCCTCTGATTATAGAATCAAATGTCTCTGTTGGATCTTCCGGAACAGCAGAGTTAGCTCCAAAGTTCGGATTAGTACAATCATCTAATGCCTTTTCTGTGTATACGTCAGTTATGATATTTACTATTTCCTTTTCCGTCAACTTCTCTTCAAGCGCCATATTCATTAAACCTCGCTTCTAAAACTTTGTAATCTTCATCTAGGCCTTCGGAAGTTAGACAAAAGTTAACAATCTCGCACAGGTCTCTGTCTTTAACCGTTTCTTCCACTTTTCTTAAGTAAGGCTGAAGTCTTTCTTCCGGCCGCTCGTAGATCCAATCTCTCTGGTCTCTGAGCTTATCTGCGTAAGTCGTTCTTTCCATGGATTTTGATTCGGCGAAGATGTGTTCGCCCGTGGCCATCTTGTAGACTACTTGGCCAAGAGAAGTCAGATCATTGGCTCGGTCCCGGTGATGCCAGATGCCGGCCTGACGGAGTTCGAGAAGGCCGTTGAGGATGCCAACGGAATATCGTATGGTTCTTTCTTTGGGAAAAGGTTTTACTCTTTCAATAATCTTATGAAGAGAATCTCCCCTGATGTATTCCAATTCAAACACAAATATATTCTTCGAGAAAGTACTTTGATTTGTATCTACCACGCTTATTAGATTTATGACGTGACTGTTTACGCGGCCATCGGCTGCAAGGGATAATACTTGTGATTCATCTTCGCCGTTAGCAGTTATTTTGTATGCCCGATGTGTGTGATTATTGAATAAGACTATCCCCGTATACCCCGCATCAACAAAACTATACACTCTTGGATTAAAAGAAAAGGCAGTTTCCCTATATGAAAATAACTCAAGTATATCAGAATCTTGATTCTGTGTAATCGTATTTGATTCCCCGTTTAATAAATTGGACGAAACATAATCTGTATTCTGTACAATAGCTTTTAATACTTCTATTAAATTTTTCTTTTGTTGTTCGTTAGAAAATGAATCTGGAAGAATACCAACTTGTTTAAGCGAAGGAAGATTACAAGATGTAAAAATCTCTGAAGGATAACCTCTCGCTTCTTCCGGGAGCATGTTTTCTCGGATTAAAGAAAACACTTCAAAACCGGGAAACTCAGGAAGATAAGAATTTGCAGTTTCGGGGGAAATATTTTTACCAAAAAAGGTGAACACTACCTCTGGGTCTTTATGAAGATATTGTTTTATTTGGTGAGGAGTAATCTTTCGTGCTACGTATTCAGCGATGATCGACCCATGGCTGAGAGGAACTACTTCGCCATAAGACTTCGCAGTTTCATAAGACACTCCACCGAGATATAATGGCGCGATATCCCAACCTTCAGCTTCTTTTGGATCAAACTGATTTGCGTATTTTGGAGGGACTGCAGCATCAACTAATTTCTTTACTCCAAACGCATCAAATTTTGGATTATACAGTACTGCTTTTTCAAGCGAAACTTTAAATTTATTAAGTTCTTCTAACCGATGAGTATCAACTACCTCTGAATCAATGGTTGGTTTTAGCATATTTAACTACTTGCGTATAACAACTATAAAAACCTTCCGCTAAAATTAGAAGAATTCCGGAAAAGCCGAGAAAAGTAAGATTTGCTTTATAATCCGCGGACCGAACCACTAGAACTAAACGAAACTAACAGAACTTCTCTTTTTCCAGCTCTTCGATGATCTGGTACTCGTGGAGCTCCTTCAGATTAAAGCTTTCTTTAAGACCGTCCCTGAAGTCTGTGTATTCCTTGATGTCTTTGCTTATCACTTCGGCCAGGAAATCAAAGCCTCCGTTGATTTCATGCAAAGAATTGACTGAATGATGGTTCTGCAGGAACTGCTGCAAAGCTGGTTTCTGCTCCCGGCTCACTTTTAAAGCAAGATGGATGTGATGATGATACCCCAGCTTGGCAAAGTCCAAGAGAAGAGCTTGTTTTCTGATTACTCCTTCTTTCTGCAAGCGGGTGAGCTTATCATAAACAGTAGATAAAGGAACATTAAGAGCCTGAGAAACTGCTCCCAAGCTCAGCCGGGCATCTTTTCTTAGATGAGAAATGATTAAACGCTCTTTTTCATCCATCTCGTTTCAATATTTTGTTTAATATTCACTGTACCTTTCATCTACCGCTTCAAAGAAATCAACTGTATTTCTGAGAGAAGTAGAGTTTCCGTTAGTGGTCAGGCCGATCATCATTGTTTTTTTTCCGTATTCTTTCACTCTATTGACCACAGGCACGTAATCGCTGTCTCGAGAAGCTATAGCAATCAGATTTATCTGGGGATATCTCGGTGAGCAAGCCACTTCCATGATCCTGGCCGTCAACGCTGTATCCACATCTTCGGGAGCTTCGATTACCGGCCGAAAGCCGTTATTAAGAGCGGATTCAATCAACGCTGGTGAAGAGTGCTTATCCAGATAAACTTCCCGCAGTTCCACTCGGCCATAGCCTTTTGCTTTTTCATAAATTTCTTTAAAATCTGCCCGAAACATGTTGGGGCCATCCATCAACAGCGCGATTACATAATCAAGATTTTCATCCATTTTTTGCCTCCAAAAGATGTATGCACCTATCTAATGCTACTCTCTTTTGTAAAAAATCTATACTGCTTCCTTAAAAAGCATTTTTCCAGATATTTCGAAAAGTTTCCGGCCGAGATTTCTTTCTTTATAAACGGATGAAAAATTTCCGAAAGGCTTGCGGAAATTACGGGGAAAGGGTGATTAAAAACCCCGCTTAAGAATTCTTGGTGATTCAAATGGAAAACTTTGAAATATTACTCGGTGAATATAGAAACTATTTTTTAGATCCTTCCGGGTCTAATCTGAAAGAGTTTTTACATTATTCCAATAAAATGCTTACTAAAGTTCTCCAGATGTATACTAAACGGGATGTCAAAGTAAAAATATCTTATGTTGGAGAAAGAACTGCAGAGATAAGCATCCATGATAAGACCGACAGTTCTACTATAAAGAAAAAAATCTTTGATGCCGCATTTGAAATGCCAGAGAACGGTCATTCTTTAGATGAACTTGTTGATACGTTAGGGGATCTGCTTCAAAGTGAAGTCTGCTTTAACACAAAATTTTTAGGTCAGATGCACCCTCATGACAGTATTCCTAGTTTCGTAGCAGGTATCACGGCTAAATTTTTGAATGGAAATACTGTAGCTGAGGAGGTTTCTCGAGTAACTACCTATCTAGAAAAACAAGCTGTTGGTTGGTTGGCTGAAGCGTGTGGTTATAACCCGGATTTAACTTGGTTGGAAGATATCAAATTAGAAGGTAAAATCAAAGAAGTGTTAGATAAAATGATTGAACTTCCCTCTTCTTCGGGGAATATCACTTGCGGAGGAACTACTGCAAATTTTGCTGCGTTGTTAGTAGCAAGAAATAAGGCGTTTATGGAAGATATTTACTGGCGAAAAGAGGGTGTAGCAGAAGCAGGACTAACAAAAAAAGAAGACTGCGTAGTATTTGGATCTGAATATTCCCATTACTCTATAGAAAAACTCTGTGGATATGCTGGTATCGGCTCAAAAAAATTCATTAAAGTTAATACTACTGATAAAAAAGTAGATGCTCGGGATACTCGCCCCGGTTCATTAAAGCAGATGATGTGGCAGGCGGCCAAGGAGGGAAAAAAAGTATTGCAGTTGCTGGAACTACAGAAACCGGGAATATTGATGATTTAGAGGGGATTGCTAACTTATTAGATGAATTTGAAAACGAATTTGAGTATCGACCTCATTTTCATGTTGATGCGGCACATGGGGGGGGATTTGTATTTCATGACTTGTACAGCCCAAAGAAGAATGGATTATTAAAAGGTATAAATCGAGCAGATTCTATAACTGTTGATCCTCACAAAATGCTGTATACTCATTACAACGCAGGATGCATTCTTTTTAAAAATAAGCAGGATCATTATTTGTTGAAGCAAACTGCAGATTATTTGTTCAAAAATGATGGAAGTTGTAACTTAGGGCAATTTAGAGTGGAAGGGTCGATGGGTTTAGAAGGAGCTATACAAACGTGGGCCAGCTTATTCTGTTTAGGTAAAAAAGGATATCAGACTATTCTCCAACACGTATTAGATCTCACCGAGTACTTAGAAGGAAAAATAAAAGCTACAACCTGCTTTGAGGTTTTGCACAAGAGAGAGATGAATATACTTTGTTTTAGATATTATAACCCAGAATTCAGCGAAGAAGTAAACAATGAGATAAACAAGGAAGCTCAGAAACGCATGTACGATACAGGCAAGGCTTACATATCTAATGAAAATCAACTGCATACTATCGCAGGAGAAAAAAAGAAAATTGAAGTTTTTAGAGCTATACCCATGCATCCATGGACAAAAAGAGAGGACATTGATTTTGCGTTTGAAGAAGTTAATAACGCAATTTGTAGTACCTTATCTGATAGAGAGAAATACTTTCAAAGATCGATTGCTAGTATAAAAAACGGAGGGGCTTGAAAATGGTCTTATCATACAATGAGATAGAACGTCGGATTAAATACCTGGGCCGAGGAGCATTTCAAATAATTGAACGGGATGAGTTAGCTTGGAAGATAGAAAAAGCGGACAGGGAAGGTCGATCGTTAATAGTTAAACTGGGAGTTGATCCTACTGCTCCAGATTTACATCTTGGCCATACTGTACCGTTAATGAAGCTGAAGCACTTCCAAGATTTGGGATATTCAGTAGACTTCTTGATTGGAGATTTTACTGCTTGCATTGGCGATCCAAGCGGCCGATCTTCTGCTAGAAAACCTATGACCGAAGAAGAAGTATTGAGCAATGCCGAGCAATACAAACGGCAAATTTTTAAAATCCTCAATCCGGAATTGACTAACATTGTTTACAACAGCCATTGGCTTGGCCAAATGAAAGTTGATGATTTTATTCGTGTTTTGGGCAAAGGAACAGTCAATGAGATGAGCAAACGAAGCGGAGTGGCGGACCGCTTAGAAAAAAAGAATCCGGTTTCAGTAGCGGAATTTGTTTATCCTTTTTTACAAGCATACGACTCGGTGGAGATGAAAGCTGATGTAGAGATTGGTGGAGAAGATCAGTATTTCAACTTTGTCTTTACACGGGAGATGCAACGGCTTTATGGTCAAGAGCCCCAGGTTTGCATGACTCTTCCCCTGCTAATCGGTACAGACGGCATTGAAAAGATGAGCAAGAGCTTGAATAATCACATTGGAATTGAAGAAAGCCCTTCAGAAATGTATCGCAAGGTTATGTCTATTGATGATAATCTTATTATTAAATATTTTGATCTTTTGACCCGAGTACCTTTTGAAGAAGTTTCTGATATGGAATCTGGTTTGCTTAAAGGAGAAAAACATCCTCGTGATTTAAAGGCAAGGTTGTCAGAAGAGATCGTTACTCAGTATCACAGTCGAGAAGAGGCGATTAAAGTAGCAGGAGAATTTGATGCAGTCTACAAACATCACCAATTACCTGAAGAGATGGAAGAAATATGTGTTAAATATGAAGACGGCATTGATCTTCGACAGCTCCTTTTGGATATAGGAATGACAAAATCGCGCAGCAATGCTAAGCATCTAATCCTGCAGGGAGGAGTAAGAATTGACGGAGAGGAAATTCGCGATCCTCTTTACAAAGTGAATACCACTGATGGAATGATAGTTAATGTAGGAAAAATAAAATACAAAAGATTACGATGTTAGCAACCAAAGATGCGAATAACAACAAGAGAGACCAATAAGAATCTTTTTTTTGTTACATTTGTAAAAGACCAGTTTAAACTAGAACGATACGACCAGGTTTATGACCTTTGCTGCGGATTAGGCTTAAGTGGAATTTATTTTTATAAACTTGGTAAAAAAGTGATTGCCTTGGATAATCAAGAGAATACCCGTCGGACAATATTATTAAACGCTGTCGGTGAAGATTATCGGTTTAGTAATCAAGATATTTGGAAGTTGGATAACCTTTATTCGAATTCGTTGATTTTATCGATTCATGCTTGTGGAAATTTAACTGACCGGGTCATTGAATTAAGCATGGCTTCAAAAAATGATTTTGCAGTGATGAGTTGTTGCCACGGAGACAAAATATACTTCACACCTCAAGAATTACCTTCAAACAAGATAGTCGAAGAACGAGGGAGAGATTATTATCAAGATATGTTAAGATTACAGTTTATTAGAGAACGGGATTACATTGCGGGGATTTATGAAATTCCTGCAGAAATAACCCCCAAAAATAGAATTATCTGGGGGGTTAATAACTCTTCTTGAGAAGATAGCGCAATACTGTCGATAGTACAAAGTGCATCTTCTAATTAATAACAAGACTTATTGCTGTTTCCACCGCTTCTTCGGGAGTGTTTACTGCCACACATTTTAATCGTTTCCGTTCATCAATAAATTCGCCCGCAAGTTTTTCACTCCAGCCTCCGAATCCAGTTATGCACACTATGGGTATATTTGCTTGATAAGCCATGGCCATTTCCGTCAACGTTCCAGAACCTCCACTGATTGCAATAATAACATCGCAACTATTTACAAGTACAAATTCTCTTCCTCCGCCTCGCTCAAGTCCGGTTCTTATGATTACATCTGTTGTTTCAGGATTAAAAATGTCCCTGCTTCTACCATAAGTAACACCGATGGTCATTCCTTCATATTTCTTTGCACCTCGAGCTGCTGCAGTAGATAACGAATCGTAATCTTTCTCTGCACCATAAACAAGTATATGGCCGTTCTTTGCAATTAATTCACCGATTTTTTCCGCTACTTTTTCCATCTCCTGAGAATATTCTAAATCTGCTGCAGAGCCCATGACTCCTATTTGAAGTGTTTTCATTTTTTTCCCTCTAAAAAATCTGAAGTGTAATCCAAAGCAAATCTCATTGACTCAGTTACATCTTTAGTCTTATTAAATGTTACTAAAAAAGATGCGAAAAAAGTATCTCCCGCTCCAACAGTGTTGGTGATAATAGTTTTTCTTGGAGTGAACTTGAAGATTTTATTTTCGCTGATAATCGCAGCCCCTTTTCCTCCCAGAGTTATTATAACAATTTTTGGACCTATCTCCACAAACCTTTTCAATTTTTCCTCTACACTTAAACCGGGAAATATTATATCTGATTCAACTTCATTAAGTTTTAGTATGTCAATATGTTTTAACAATCCGTCTAAATTTTCTGGTTTCTTCTTCCAACTTTCTTTTAAGAATTTCTTGTTTTTGTCACGCATAAATCCCTGCAGGTCTAATGCAAGAACTGATTTTTTTTCAAACATTGAAGGCTGGACCTCATCAAAGAGAGGTGACAAGAATAAAATATCTGGAGCTAATAACTCTTTAGGTACTAAGGTTATATCCAATTCTGTATTTCGACTAATTATTGCGCAGCTTATATCTTCCTCTTCTTTGATGTGCAAAGTAGTTGTCTCGTCACATATTTGCAATCCTCTACAGTCAAACAGTTCTTTGTTTTCTTTAAGCTCAATCGTTCCTATCTTTGAAACTATCCCATAATTCAGATTTAGATTTTTACAGACTTTACTGAAGAAAAACGGAGCTCCACCGAGTTTTATTTCTTTCTTGCCTCCAAGTTCCAGTATATCTCTAGTTATTGTTCCAAAACAAGTTATCATTTCAGTACCTCAACTAATTTATTGATATCTGTTATTTGATATCTTGCTTTAGTCGGTTTATTATATGGATTTACCAGCACGGTTGTGATTCCCAACTCCAGAGGTACTTGTATATCAAGTTTCTCGTCATCGCCTATCATCAAAGTTTCTTTAGGCAATACTCCAAATTTGTTTATTATCTGTAGATAGCTCTCTCGCGTTGGTTTTCTTATCGCGGTTTCTCCAGTCCACACATTTCCACAAAAATATTTCTCGATGCCTATCTCTCTAAGCACATTTAATACCCAAGGTTGGGGAGCATTTGTTAGCACGGCTAGATTGGGAGCTATTTTTGTTAAAACCTGATCTAACGTTTTTGCGTGGATTGCCCCCCGTTGAATATAATCTCGGGGGTGGATCTTACCCCATGTATGAGAAAAATATTCATCCATTGAAACACCCAACCTCTCATTGAAAGCCCGACTTATTTCTCCTCCATAATCAATAAAAAAATTATGGAAAATGTTCTTTGCTTCATCCTTCGCATATTTTTTGGTTTCTGCAATTAGGTCTATCGATTTTTCTATAACCTCCTGCCAGAAGGGAGAGTCTAAAAAAGGGCCATCTGGCTGCTGATACAACGTTCCATCACAATCAAAGATGATTAGTTTATTCATTTTTGTCCAACCAACTCCTCCAAAATCGTTCTTTTTACTGCATCCCTGCTTTCTCTTAGTTTCTGATATGTTTCTTCATCTACAGGTGCTAATCCATCCATCTTTGCTCCAGGATCATCTATTTTAATTCTGATGACCTTTTTTGAATCTTTGAGATAGTCCGGGAGATATTCATGTTTACATAGAACAGCTATGATAGAAGACCGATCAACTAATTCTGGGGTTACAAGCCTCATTGTTTGAGGTGATATGTCCACTCCGATTTCTGCCATGACTCGTACAACGTCTGGATGTGGACAATTATTGTATTTCTCTCGGTAATCTGCAATTCCCGCGCTTAAAGCTTTACCCCAACCCAAAGAGTTGTAAAATCCTTCGGCCATTTGACTTCGAGCTACATTTGCATAACAAACAAACAACACATCAATCTCATTCGATTCAGTATTCTTCATTTCGCATCCCTCCCTATCTGCGCCATGTAAGCATCAATTTTAGTTTTTATTTGATTATATCCCGGACATAGTTGGTCTAACTCTATCAGAGTACTACAGATTTCATCTTGGTTACGCATTACCTTTTCTCTGTCAATCTGTTCCGCAAAATATTTAGATGCCCAAAGGAAAGGGTTTTTTGCGTGGTAAGAGTTCTCCGGTGGATTACCTCCGGAAAGTATAAACCTCTCCTCCGCCACCAACCTCATTATTTCTTCTACGTTAAATACTTCAGGAAATAGTAAATTTAAGGTATCTAAATTTTTAAGCTCGTTCCTTACCTCTGATGAAGTATCCCCATTGTATCCCATAATTTTCTGCAGTTCTACTGATTTTTGAAAAGCTTCTTTTAATCGGGGATGATGATGTAAATCTTTTAAATGCCATCCGTCATCGTTAGGGGATTTTATTTGATATCCCGCAAAAACGTTTCTACCTTTCAATACATCTGCGGCTCCATCCTTGGAACCTAGTCTCCCTATGTTTAAGATTAAATATGCATGATCTGGGTTTGCAATTCCAAACTTTTTTTCAACATACAGTCCAGTGCCTCCGCTAAAGCTTACATCATCTAAAATAAGCACTTTTTTTCCTTTAACCACTTGTGCTATTTCTTGGATTCTCTGTTCTGAACATTTTTGCCGATATCCTGTCGTAGTCAGCAACGGGGTATCAACTTGTCTCACTCGACTTAAACCAAAGTCTGTTATTAGATTTGTTTTTGGAAAAAGTTCTGTTACTAATCCTCCAAGCCATCCCGTCAAATCAAAGACTACTTCATAATCATTTTCTTTAATCTGCGAGGTGATTTTTTTGATGCATGGTATCGGATCTAAAATAACTTGTTCTAAATCTCTTCGACTACAAAGCTCAATAAGGTTCGAATATAATCTGTCTATCCTTTCCCAATCTGATGGAAGAGATTCTGCTCTTGATTCATCCATCATCCAAACTACTCGTTCTAACTTATCGCCGGTGATACCGACAACCACCCTTGTTTTCCAGTTCCATTTTATTTTTCCCCCGATTAATTTAAATCCCCCCTCCCGGATTCGAACCGGGGATTTCGAGTAGTGGACGATTAGGTCCAACTATCCCTCGGTGACTATTGGCTGACTGAGTTTCATTCAGAGCATTTGTGCTTCGTCCCTCAGCGCATAAAGCTACAGCCGAGTGTTCTAGCCACTAAACTAAGATTTCTACTTTAATTGTGATAAGAACCTCTAAAAAAGGAAGTTCTTCTATCAGTAATAATAGTAGAAATTATAGTTGACACTAAACCTAATTGCCGAATTTGGTAATGATTGTTTAATGTTCATAAAATTTTATGAGTATATGTTGTTTATATATTTTTCTTTTCTTGCTCCGGAAAGTTTCCGGATTTTTTGGAGGAATTGTTAAAAGAAAGTTAATCAGCTTGAGTGTATGGACGATAACCGATTAGTAGAATTGACTAAACAGTTGATAGAATATCCCTCATATCATTTTCAAAGTAGTATACGGGTTGTAAACTTTTTAGATAGTTATCTCCTTGACGAGACTGATAGAGACGCAGAAATTGACTTGATTAATAATCTAGATGGTAGCGGACAAAACATCCCTTGTTTATACGCTAAAAATAAAGAAGAGATGCCAGAAAAACCAACTGTCCTTCTTCTTGGTCATCTTGATGTTGTCCCTGCAGATACACCTCAATTTACTCCCTGTATAAATGGAAGTAGATTATACGGGCGCGGAGCAGGAGATATGAAAGCAGGGGTAGCCGTTGCTACTCAACTATTTATTGAACATTATAAAGAATTAAATCTTCAACTTTTAATGACTACTGATGAAGAAACCGGAGGGAAATATGGGACAAAGATAGTTTCGAAAATGCTTAATCCTGATTTTGTGATTACCCTCGAGCCAAGCGATTTAAAGATTTGTACTAAACAAAAGGGGGCATTGGCTATTGAGATTGAAGCGCACGGTCCTGGTGGCCACGCTTCTCGCCCGTGGAAGAGTACCAATGCAGTAGATATATTGATTGATATGTACAATCGATTACGAGAATTTTTTCCTGATCTAGATACAGAATTATGGACAAACACTATGAATGTCGGAGCAATTGTAGGAGGAACTGTTAAAGCAGAAAAAGATAGAATATTATTTGGGGGGGCAAATATTATTGCTGCGAAAGCATCAATGAAATTGGATCTACGATTAACTGATAATATGTCTCATACAGAAGCGATAAACATTATTAAAAAAAACGCTGCAGATATTGGATACAAACTTAAAGGCAGAAGTGATTCCCTCGGTTTAATAGATAATTGTTATAAAATACTAGTTAATGAACCTAGTGTAATCGCAGACCATCTTATCACTTCAGAGAAGGATACCTTTGTCAGACAGTTGATGGAATCCTACCGATTCTGTTTGGGAGAAGAAGCCGAGTTATATTCCGGCCCATCTGCTAGTGATGCACGTTTTTTTAGCAAACGAGGAATACCCACTGTAGTTTTTGGTCCGATTTCTGTGAATCAACATGGAGAAAATGAATATGTGGAAATACCTTCAATTATAGATACTTACCGAGTATTAGATACCTTTCTTAGTACAGTAAAAAGAGACTAACTCCTCCATCACCACAATCCTTATTAAACCGTTTTTGATTGTTGGTCTTATGCTCAAGGGCCAAATACTTTCCGGTGAATTTAAGAGCTTAGTGCTGCGGCAGAAGCAGGGCTGCTCTCTGGAATTAGGAGAACTGCTGGTGGCCGACCAGGGAGCAGAAAAGATTCTTCTGCAGGTTTATGATCTGTTTTATGGCAGCCAAGTGTCTGATCAGAATCTGGAGTTGATCTCCGGCCTGCAAATGGAAGGGGAAGGAGAAGAATTTCTTGATAAAGAACTGAGGCATTATCAATTAGCCAGACTTAAACCTTTGCTGGAGATGAAAGGGAAAGAAGCAAACCTTTGCAAAGCCTTGCCCCCATTTTTTGCTAAGGTGAGAGAAATAGAGAAAGAAGATTTACCATTTCTTACCAAACCAACTAATCCTTTACTCTTAGGAAGACTGCGCTCTGGCCGCAGAAAGATTGATTTAGATGTTTTTCTGCCCGGAGAATTATCTTTGTCACATCACATTTTGATCGCTGCCAGCACAGGAAGAGGAAAAAGCAATCTTTGTTCAGTGATGCTCTGGGGAGCATTAGATAATAATTTTGCCGGAATTCTCGTGATTGATCCTCATGATGAGTATTATGGAAGGACTGGACGAGGCCTAAAAGATCATCCTCATCGAGAAAATCTTTCGTATTATACTCCTCTTAATCCTCCGGCTGGAGCGAAAACATTAAAGTTTCATCTTAGTTTGCTCAAACCAGAACATTTCTCCGGAGTGCATCATTTTTCTGATCCACAGAAGCAGGTGCTCTTTGCCTATCATCGCAAATACAAAGAGAGCTGGGTTGAAGCCTTGCTTAAAGAGAGTTATGATTTACTTTTAGAAAAGTATTTTCATGAAGAGAGCATTTTAGTGGTAAGAAGAAATCTTCTGCGGATTCTTGATGTTACTGTGGAAAATAATCAGCTTTTCTTCCAAGGAATCTTTGACGGAACCGCTGGAAGAAATACTACTGCAGAGATCTGCAAAGAATTGGAATCGGGGAAAATAGTGGTGATAGATACTTCTTATCTGCCGGGAGAAGTAGAAATTCTTACTGCGTCTATACTGACTAATGAAATTTTTAATCGTTACCGCAGGTATAAGACCGAAGGCCAGCTAGATCTTAAGCCTGTGGTCTCTGTGATTTTAGAAGAAGCGGCTCGAGTGTTAGGCAAAGAAAGTCTGGAAAGAGGGCCGAATATCTTTTCTACTTTGGCTCGTGAGGGAAGAAAGTTTAAGGTCGGTCTGGTAGCCATCACCCAAATGCCTAGCTTGATTCCTAAAGAGATTTTAGCTAACATCAATACCAAGATTATATTGGGGCTGGAAATGGCTTCAGAAAGACAGGCGATAATTGATGCGGCTCCCCATGATCTCTCTGACGATTCCCGCACTATCGCTTCTTTGGACAAAGGAGAGGCTATTGTCAGCAGCATTTTTACCAGATTTCCTCTGCCTTTGGCCATTCCCCTTTTTAAGGAGATGATTGAGACTAGACGGGAGAGAAAAGAGGGAATAGAGTTTAGCGGAGTGGGAGAATGAAAGGAGAACGAAGCTTATCTGAGGTTTTCCGCGAGTTTCTTACCAAGGATGCGGAGTTTAGTCTAGCAAAAAAGATCGTTTTGCAGAATTCTGCTGGCAGAAACTGGTTGATAGGGGGTCATCTTTATCGCAGTCTAGCTTATCTTTTATATGGCACGTTAAGACCGTCTGTAGATTTTGATTTTGTTGTAGAAGAACCGCGAGAAAAAATAGTCTTACCAATGAGTTTTGAATTAAAAGAAAATCGTTATGACAATCCCAAGTTCGTAGGAAAAACATTTTCTATTGATTTCGTGCCTTTAGCCACGATTCATTCTATTAACCGGAGAAGATTAAAACCCACTATAGAAAATTACCTTACCGGTACTCCCTTAACGGTTCAATCTATTGCATACGAAATTGGAACTAGTAGGTTGATTGGAGATGTCGGCATTCGCGCTTTATTGTGTAAAGAAGTTGGCGTTAACAATCTTTCTCAAGCAAAGATTTATGCTGAGAAAAAAGGCCAATCCATAGAAGAAATTATTAGAAAAAAAGCAGACAGTTTAGGATTTAAGCCCGTTATTCTACAGTAAAATAAATTCTTCGATTATCTTTTCCCTTGTTTTCGGCTGATAAGAAGATAATTTTTCCGATTTCTCTTAAGCAATGGACGTGTGTTCCGCCATCGGCCTGCTGGTCAATGCCTTTTATCTCTACGATTCTAAGAACAGCGATTTCTGGAGGCAGGGCTCCGGCCAGTTTGACCATACCCGGCAGTTTAAGAGCTTCTTCTCTTGGCAAGGAAGAGATTTTTATCTCAGCATCTGTTTGGATAAGTTCGTTGGCCTTGTTTACCAAAGATTTAATCTTTTCTTGGTCAAACTGCTCTAAACTGAAATCAATACGAGATTTGTCAGTGTCAAGCTGGTTGCCAGTGATTAAAGCACCGTCTTTGTGAAAAAGAGCGCTAAGAAGATGGGCGGCAGTATGCATACGCATCAGCTTGTAACGTCTGTCCCAATCAATCACTCCTATCACTTCTTCGTTTATCTTTAAGCCGTGCTTATTGACAACATGGATAATCTTACCGGTAGTTTTATCTTTACTGACCGAAGTGACTTGATAATCTTCACCACCAACCGTCAAAATTCCCGTATCATTGGGCTGGCCGCCGGAGGAAGGATAAAAAAGTGTTTGGTCTAAGATAATCTTGGTGCTTTCTTCTACGGAAATGATTCTGGCTTCAAACTCTTTCCGGTAAGAATCGTTGAGGTAAAGGAGCTCGGCCATAGACTAAGAAAACGTGGGTGGTTTATATGGTTTGTGTTGAATGATTCTAATAAATAAGAATAAGAATAAGAAAGTTATTATTCATTTATCCCCACGACTTTAATCTTAAATATCAAAGTCTTGCCGGCCAAAGGGTGGTTCAAATCAATAGTGACCTCTCCAAGATTAACTTCAGTCACTACGGCCGGAATCTGCTGCTCACCTTGTCGGCCCACTAAGATACGCATGCCTACTTTCAGCTTTTCTCCGTTAGGGATGGCCTTGAGAGGAATCTTTTTAATAAGCTGGGGATTGACAATGCCATACGCATTTTCCGGTGTGATAGTTACTTCTCGTTCTTCTCCTACGTTCAAACCTAAAGCTCCGTGTTCAAAACCAGGAATGACTTCCCCCGCTCCTACTTCAAACTCCAACGTCTGATCATGCGCTTGAGAACTATCAAAAACTGTGCCGTCTTCTAAGCGGCCTTCGTATTCTACTTTTACCTTATCTCCGTGTTTTACTGCCATGTTATCAACTCCGTCATTCTAATTGGTTTATCGTAAACTAATTTTATCCAAAATAAAGCAATTAGTTATTAAATCTCTGTTAAAAAGTATGTTAAGTACTATATTTTCCAAAAACGGTATACTTATAAAGACAGAGTAAATCATTTTTCTTAACATGTCGGAAATATACCTTTAGTCTGTGACTGATAGAATATTTCCGAGCATGCTCAAAAACACCGGTCTGGGTTTTTGACAAAAAGGGGACTTTAGTTAGAATTGAAAAAAAGGGGTGATGGATTTATGTCTAAAACGACTAAAGAAAAACCGAAGAAAATTTCTTATCAAGCCACTATCGGCTGCAAGTCCCTGGATTGTTATGGGTGCTGTGAAGAGAAAAAAGAAGAAGTAGCTACTAATGCCCTTCCTTAACTAATTCCTTAAGCATTTCTGAAATGATTTTGCCTGAAGCTATGGATATTCTTTTTATGCAAACCCTACAGTTTGCGAATCTCTACAAATTCTTCACTCAGAATACAAAGAGAATTTTTAATTCTTTGGCTTAGCGAAGATTTAAGGAAAGACAAAAACCGGGAGGTTACTCCCTGCGGCTGCTGATTTTTAAATCTAAGAATAACTATGCCTATCTTTGGCGGATGCAATTGAACAAAGTGCAAAAAGTCTTTATCATAGGTCAAGACAATCAAATTTTCTTTCCGCGCTAATCCTATGACTTCTTTATCGCTTATTCCAGTGAGGCTCTCTTCCTTCAAATCTTTGACTTTGTGTCCATCATTTCTTAAAGCTTTAGTTAAAGAAGAAGGGATGTTTTCATCAGCAAGAAAATTCATTTTACGCTGCAATCACGGCTTTGATTTGGTGTATTTCTTCGTGCTTTAATGATTTAGCAGCAAAAGTTATAGCCTCAAAGACATTTTCTCTGGTTAAATGGGGATATTCTTGTAGGATGCTATCCACTTCCATCCCCGAAGATAATAACTCGAGCACTAATTCTACTGAAATACGCGTTCCCCTAATAATCGGCTTGCCGTTTAATATCTTAGGATTAAGTTCGATTGCCATTTCTCCGTTTAATAGGTCATTGTTTATTAATTTTTCTCGAAAATGCGCGCTAATGCCCTTCCTTGATTAGCTCCTTAAGCATTTCTGAAATGATTTTGCCTGAGGCTTTGCCTTGCAGCTTTTTCATGGCCGCTCCCATCAACGCAGAGATATTAGCTCCAGCGTTTTCTTTGATGATTTGCTGCAGTTCTTTATGCAGCTCTTCGGTACTAAAATAAGCGTAACGTTGGATGTTAAACTGGTTTTTCGCAAAGTCTATAAGCACAGGGATCATGATATCTTTGTGTACTTTTCCTTCAGCAAAATGATGGAAAATCTCTTTAAAATGTTCGTCAGCAATCTTTTCTGTATCTAACTGGTAAGTTCTTCGCAGTTCGGCTAAGGTGGCAGTGAGAGTCTCTGCGATATAGGCAGGTTTGATAGAATGATGTCTCTTGACTAATTCTTCAAACAAGAAAGCTTTTGGTGAATACGCAATATTTTCAGCAAGGTCTTTAGCTAAGCCTAAGTCTTTGATAAAACGGGAAACTTTCTCTTCGATTAATTCCGGCAGAACAATACCTTCCAGATGGGGGTATATCAAGGGAACATCTGTTTCCGGGTACATTCTTGCTGAGCCGGGCATCGGCCGCTGATAAGACGTGGTGCCGTCTTCATTGGCTTTGCGCACTTCTTTAGGCACTCCGTCAAAAGTTTCTCTAACCCGCTCTAAAACAGCCTGCAGGGCTTTTTCTGCCCGTGATTTTTCTGCGCAGACTAAAACAAAGGCGTCTTTCTCTTTCAGCTTTAACAGCTCTCTTATTTTTTTCACTTCTTCTACGGTGATGCCATAATTTGGTAATTCGTCAGAATGAAAAATTCCCCCCACCCCAGCTTTGACTTTAGCTCTTTCTGAGAATTCTGTGCCTAATCTGCGGTTAGGCTGGACTTCTTTACCGATTAAACCGGCAAAGCCAGGCAGGGCAAGAGCAAGAATTATTCCATTATTTTTTAATGTTGTCTGAATAATTTTGCTGGGAGACTGAGCAAAAAGAGAAGAAAGAGAGTGAAAAGACTCTTTTAAATCTATCTTCTTTAGAGCTCTTCTTTTTAATTCCTCTCTTATCCCCAATAACGTAATCTGCCGCAGACATTCATATTCTACCCATTTAGTGATAGAAGAAAGATCCTGAGCTCCTTTGATTTCGATTCTTGCTCCTCCCTTAATCGAGATGTTAATATCCTGACGGATAGTGCCTAAGCCGCGCTTTGCCTGACCAGTGGATCGTAAGATCATTCCTAATTTTTCTGCTGCTTCCCGGCATTGCTCTGGAGAAAAAATATCTGGGGCTGTACCAATCTCTATCAAAGGGATGCCTAAACGATCAAGCCGGAAGATATGATAATCTTTCTCTTCCTTGACTGTCCGGCAGGCATCTTCCTCCAAAGAAATATTTTCTATTTTTATCTTTCCATCTTTGGTTTCTAAAATTCCTGCTCTGGCGATTAAAGCGGTGCGCTGGAAGCCGGAAGTATTGCTACCATCAACCACTGTCTTTCTCATCACTTGGATTACAGACGGAATGTCTGCGTTTAGAAGCTTGGCTACCTGTAGAGAAACATCCATCGCCTTGGTATTTATTTGATGGGGCGGCTCTTCATCCAGTTCTACTTCACAGACTAAATTGGTGTGGCCTTCGTACAAAAAATATTTTCCTTTCTCCTGCTCTTGTTTGGCAGCGATATCTACTTCTCCGCCTTCTCCAGCTACGGCCCGCAGTTCTCTCCGCACAATAAAATCCGGCTTTTCTTCTGTTAGCTGGGAAGGACAGGAGCAAAAAAGCTTGCCAGTGTCTAACTGCTGATGAATTTCAAGGCCGCATCGAAGGCCGAGTGATTTGTAATCGAGTGGCATTTTATCTCTTCTTCCTCCACATCTGCTCCAATTCCTTGGCCGTTGTGGCCTGCTCGGCCTTCTTGTCTTCGCGGTATTTCATAAAGCGGGGGAATCTTAAAGCAAGACCTTTTTCTCCATCAAAAGCAGCAGTATGAATGGGGCTTTGAGTGATCTCTGCAGCCAGAACTTCTACTACCAGTCTTGGTTCAAACCAAACATCTGGTTTCATTTCCTTTCGAGCATTGACTCTTGCGGATTTATGATTTAACTTATACTTGTTAAGCATTTTCGGCAGCTCTTCTAATTGTTCGTCAGTGAAACCTGTCCCTAGTTTGCTGACAGTTTCAAAAGAATCATCCTTTTCATTGTATACTGCGCAGAGCAGTGCACCATAACCGCCTGAGCGCTTGCCCTGGCCGGCAAAGGCTCCGACCACTACTAAATCTACTGTGTCTTTCATCTCTGAAGAATAATCTCTCTTCCACTTTATCCAAAGCCAGCCTCTTGTGCCAGCTTGATAAACTGAATCTTCCGCAGTAGATTTGGCGATAATTCCCTCGCAGCCTTCTTCCAGAGCATGGTTGAAAAAATCTTCCACTTCTTCGATATCATCAGTGATTACTCTTTTAGCTTGAACTAGATGCTTGGAAGGCTTGATGATTTTTTCTAAAACTTTAATGCGTTTTAGATAACTCTCTTCTAAGTAAGATTCTCCGTTCAGATAAAGCACATCAAATAGATGCAGACGGACAGGAATATCGATGACGTATTTCTCTATGTCATATTTTCTCCTTCTTTGCATCAAAGTCTGGAAGGGCAGGAATTCTCCTTTCTTGCCGATGGCCACTGCTTCTCCTTCAATGACAAACTCCTTAGCTGAAATGTTCTGATTCAATTCTGTGATGATGTCAGGAAACTGATGGGTGATGTTTTCCATCCGGCGGGAAAACAAAATAATCTTATCTTTGCTCTTGTGGGCTTGTATTCTCTCCCCGTCATATTTTTCTTCCACCGCAATCTTTCCTTCGATATGCTCTTTTATATCTTCGATATTTTCTACCCGCTGGCAGAGCATCATCTTGATGGGGCGGCCGACCCGGATGCCGATCTTATTGATGCCCTTAAGGCCGGAGCTGGCTATGGTCCCGGCAATGATTCCCACATCTGGGCAGATGTTGTAAGCGTTTTCCAGAAATTCTTTGTTCTTTTTTTCTCCGGTAAAAGCAATGGCTAAGGAATCAAGAACGGTCATCTCTCCTACGCCCATCCTTAACGTGCTGAGGACAATGCGGCAGAGATATTTTGCTCCTTGAGGAGAAGATTTTTGGAGAAGAGAAGCGAGAATACTTATTTTGGCATCCTGGCTGCCGCTGCCTTCGGCTCCGGCTAACTTATGCAGTTTTTCAAAAACTTCTTTGACAGTAAGAGTGCCTATCGGAACAAGAGTTCTTCCTTTAGTTTTTATTATCTCTTCTGCGGCCAAGCCGAGATCGCCTTTTTCCTTGCTGAGCTTCTTGACTTTGGTTTCATCTCTTCCTCCGGCTACAGCAATGGCTTTGAGAACCATCTGATCAGCCATGCCCAGATTGATATCATCAAATTCCGAAGAGATGCGGCCGAGAGTGAGATAAGCGATGACGTTAATTTCTTCTGCTGAGACTTTCTTGAAGAACTCGGAGAGGATTTCTCTCATCTGGTTGCCAGAGGCGGTCTTTTCTAATTCTCCATAGACGGCCACTAGCTTATCGAAGTCCATTTTATTGCAGTACTTTTTCCATTTCAAAGATAAATCTTTTTGCTCTGTCCAACGAGGTTTGCGCTCTTGAACGCACTGAGGTTTCAGTCATGCTGTATTGAAAGCGAGAACGTTTGATTCTCTCAAAATCAAAATATTCAATCAACTCATCAGCTTTTATTCCTGACAGTTCCAACGCTTCCTGCTGTGCATCTTCATATTCTTCAATCAGCGTATCTTTCAGTTTACTTCTTACAAAAATAATTAAAGAATCGGCAGCAATCTTATGGGGTATTTTATGTTCTATTTTGTAGCCTAATTCGTATAAAACTGCGGAAGTTATGTAAAACATAGCGTAGTATGAACTGACAATCACCCATAGACTAGAGATGTTCATACTAAACAACGTATCTGCTACCTTCAAGCTTTCTCTGCTATTATTAATCAATATTTTTTTAACTTCTCCTTCTTTCAAAGTTACTTTGCGTAATAGTCCTTCCTCTAAGTAATTCTTGACATTATTTCTTGCTTCTTTAATCCGCGGCTCGTCCAGCATTTTTCAACAAACGATAATACTCTTCTATCCCCATTAAAATGATGTTCTTTTTAAGCGCTTCGGAAACCACACTAAATTCCCTACTTTTGGCCATTTGAATAAATTCTTGATACGTTATGGCAGTTAGATGCAAATTGGAAGGAAGCAGTTTTATCTCTTGTTCTATTTCGGAGAGATTATTTGTTATTAATAATAAATCTATATCAGAATACTTATTCTGCTTTTTTTTAGCATATGAGCCAAAAAGCAGGGCGATAAAAGGAAAGTTTAATGCCTTCAAACGAGAGTATACCACCCCCAGGCTCTTGTTTTTTAGCAAACTTTTTCTACGTTCATCCTCTGCTGAGAAGACAAGAGAATCAAAATTGTTGCTGACAGAGCAGTTCAAAGTATTGCCATAACGGTCCATGCTAATGATTCCTCTGGACTTAAGAAGAAGAACGGCTTGATAGGCAGATTTGTAGTTTATTTTTCTTAGTAGAGCAATTTTCCTGATGCTAAACGAAGCTTCTCGATTCTCGAGAAGTAATTTCAGTATTTCGCTTTTCTCATTGCCAGTTTTAACCATAATACTATGGTTTTTTACCATATATTTAAATCTTTTGGTAAGACTGATTAGGTCAGTAGTTCTTAGAGAAGCTTATCCAAAAGAAAGCCGCAGATAAACATCTCTCAATACTTCCGGAAGTTTTGTGATATCTTCCACTGGTTTGTAATGAGAATGAAAGATACGCATTAATCTTTCATCTGATTGGTCCAATAAAGAATTTTGCATCTGCTGCCTAAGGCTTTTCAGGACATCGAGGTTAAGGCGGGGGCCGATCTTTTGGGCATTCTTTTGTTGCTCCACCTTTTTCTTGATACAAATTCCTACTGGAATGATGCCCAAAGATTTAGCATAATTAAATGCATGCTGGACATCTTCAACTGCTGCTCTTCCTTCATAAGGATAAACTTGTATGCCGGAAGAGACTACTGCAGGACGGTCAGAGGGCTGCATATCTCCTAAATGGAAAAGGAATCTGGTTTTAGCCGGCTCTTTTGCCAAGAGCTGGGCAGCATAACGGATGGCTGCTCCGTCCCGATTGTTCAGCTCCGGCCGCAGCAGCTCCATCCGCTCCTGCAGTCTGGACAGGCCGTCGGGAAAGTTTTTCAGCAGATATATCCTTGTGTCTGAGAATCCTGTGCCGTTATACGCCAGAATAGCAGCTTTGTCTTCCAAACATTCTGCTCCTAAAGCGAAATAATAAGCGGCTTCTTTAGCATAATCTAAAACACTCTTAGTTTCGTCCACCAATCTATCAGTAGAATGGCTGGCATCGATTAGTAGGACAGAAGCTACTTCCCGCCTCCGTTTCTGCCATTGGTAATAAAAATTAGGGTAAGGGTCATTTCCTGCTTGCAGCTCCAGCCAATACTCAAAAAATCTTTTTTCGTCTAATTCTCCTTCAAAGCAGTTTCTGCGGATAGTTCTTGCCTGCGGTTTTATACGCTCCATCTCCCGTTCTATTCTTCTTACTCTGATGGAATCTACTTCTAAATCTCTGCTTGAAAGAGATTGATGCAGAATGTCTGAACGTTTCAATTCTTTTTTAAGATGAGCAATCTTTCTTTCGGCTGCATTTCTTCGTTTCATAGCATCTTGAAGATCTTAAACATAATTAATATCAGAGCGGATTTGCCCATTGTATATATCATATTCTTTGGTTCCTGGTTAAATCATAGGTCATGATTCTAACTGCCCGAGGGACTAATCCTCCGTCTCTCAGTTCAGGCAGATATTGGGATTTGCCTCCGGCTTCTTGAAGATTGGCCGGAATTTCCAAAGCCGTCAACTGAGAAGAGGGAACTTCTTGGAAAACCATCTGTTGAGAATCGTCTAGCCCCTTTTTTAAAGGAATATCCGCGGTAGAAAAGTTTTCAGAAAAAATATCGCGATATTTTTTACCCCCCCGTTCTAAAGTTTGCAGTCTAAATTTTAATTGGCGAAAGGATCCTATTCCGGAAGGAGGAAATTCTTGGAGGCTTGAGTTTGTTAATGTCTGTTTTAGTTCCGCTTCTATCTTTTGCAACCAGCGGTCAGAAACTTCGTTATTGTCTTTCTCTTGCTTGATTGACCAAGAATCTTTTGCTCTAGTCTCGATACCATGATATACATCCGAAAGGCTCGACACCTCGAACGGATTTTTACCTTCAATCTCTCTGAAATAATTTCCAACTAACATTCTCCATTTTTCTGTTCTTTTCCAGCTTTCTTCCCAATTGCTTTGCAAGGACTGGTCGAATTTGATTAAACTGTCTAGTTCTTCCCAAATTCCTTGGTAAGGAAGCTTCATTTGTTTAAGCATAGATTCTTTCAATTTTTCTTCCCTAGGAGAAATAATCTGTTCTCGAACTTTCATCTCAAAAAAAGAAGAAATAAAGCGCTTAAGCTCTTCTTCCCCGACCCCCAAACTTTTCCAATAACTATGCACCAGAGCCAAATCGATAAGATGGTATACCTGTCTTCCCGTGCGGTCTACACCTTTTGCCGATTCACAAATATCAGCAATACTAAAAAGACTACTGAAACCAATAGTCATTTCTTCTCCTAGAACAGGATAATCTTCTGAAAGGCATTGCATCCTGCGAGATACTTCAAATACATGATAGATACCCTTAGTTATACCGGTAGAATCCCTATCGAGAAGATGTTCTAACGACTCAGTTTTGTAAGACTGCAGCTGCTCCTTTGTTGGCAGTCCCCGGTATAACAATGCAGAGGACTGCAAAGCCACTAATCCTTTATAGACGGCCAGTGCCAACTCTTCTTTGTTTTCTCCGCGAGGATTTACTTGATAAGGAAGATAAATTTTAAGGGCATCGGCCACTTGGGCTTCTAAGGTTTCTGCTGCGGCAGTATTACCTGGAGATTGGACAATTATTCGAACAGGCAATCCGGTAAAACTCTCTGCGAAGAAAGTGAGCCTGTCCAGAAACTGGCTGGCGTGGACCATTTTCAGCCCCACTTGAATAGTTTACTGGCGATATCTTTTAAGGCCTTCTGCTGTTCTGATTCGTAAGTCAAAGGATTAATCATCCCTACTTCAATGGCAGTAGCAGGTGAAAGCCCATAAGCAATAAGCTTAGCTGTGCGGGCAACTAAACGAGTACCTGGTCCTTCCCGGATTCCCATTGAATCAGCACTATGCGCCATTCTGCGGTAATCATTGGCTAATTTTACCAACTCCTTTATCGGCACTTGGGGATTAGAAGTGTATCTTCTGGTTCCTGCTCGAATTGCTTCTGCATCGGCTGTCTGTTCTTTATTAGAATAAACAAAATTAGAAACAATCATTTTTTCTAAATCTTCCGAGGGATGAGGAACATCGATAGTGATAAATCTCTGAGCAGTAGAAGGTTTTACTCTGTTCTGTAATTGATAGAGGGGGTTATAAGAAGCGACTAATATCCATTGGTCATTTGCCTGCAAAGTTTCATTATGGGCGCGCACAGGCAAGACCCGGCGGTCATCTGTAAGAGAATGCACTACGACAATAACATCCTGGCGGGCTTCTCCTAATTCATCAAGATAATAAACTGCACCATGGGGATAACGAAGAGAAGCAGTAGCACTGCCATCAGCCCAACCATCCGGCCGATTTCGTCCAATCAAATCCGCAGCTAAGGTGTCTTCATTGCAGGGCTCTTCAACCAAAGGCTTATTCAAAAGCTGAGCAAGAGTAGAAACAAGAGTAGTCTTACCGACACCAGTAGGGCCTCGAAGCATCAAAGGAAACTGCAAATCAAAACAAGCCAATGCGATATCCAACTCTTCTCCCTGCGGTTTATACATTATACCGCTGCTCTTCGGACTGGCTGGTAGATTCTCCATTTTAATTTGAATTAATTTGAACTTTCTGCTGCTAGGACTATAATAATAACCACCTGGGTTTATTCTTGAACCTGAGTAATCTGAGCGGTGATATTCTCGTATAAATCGTCTCTATATTTCTTGGTGGAAGCATCTTTAGCTAAAGATTCCACAATAACTCGCTCAACTTCAGAGGCACTTCGAACAGCTGAAGGACTAGTGACAATAGTCTGTTCCATGTCAACTTCTAAACCCTGAAGAGTATAGTTGAAAGTAACATTGGTTCCTCGAGGCAGTCCTCTGAAAATTTCTTCAGAAACCGGCTCTTTGTAAAGAGTTGCGCCTTCGTACATCACTACCAGCTTGCTTCTCTCGAATTTCTCTACAGGTTTAGCTTCGATAATGTTAACCAAAGAAGATGCATAACCAGGATCAGACTCTACCTCTAAAGTAGTTCCCATAGGATTTCCTTGAAGCATATCGCGATCACGTTGAAGTCTTCGTTCAGAGATTATTTCAACAGTTTCAGGAGTATGAATATGCTTCACTCGAGCGACAAAATCTGCATATTGCTTTAGTTCAGGAGGAAGTTTTCCGTCGGAATAGAAAAAGTTTAGCCAGTAGTCCATTCGTCCTACTTCTTCCAAATCTTGTTTGGTTAAATTTGCAAGAGATGCTGTTTCCATATCTTCACCGGCAGATAATGCATGGCATTGCCCATCTAATTTAAGACATTGAGAAAGGAGATATAATCTTTCTCGAAGAGCATGCTTCCGTTCCGGAGTCATCTCTATGGCTCCTCTTTGAGATAAATAACCATTTAATTTTTGAACTAAACTTTCTGTGCCTTTTTCATTCATTTTTTCCTCCTAAATTTATTGTTTATAATTATACGTTTAAACTACACCAAAGACGAAACTGGTGTTTATATCCTAAGAATCCTTGTTATTTATAAAGTTTTCTAAAATACTTACTACTTTCAGATAACTAAAGATTTTTAAAGAATGATTATTTTGAAAGAAAAATGGAACTAGTAGACATTGATGGGAAATCATTGCGGAAGATAACCGGAGATGAATTCATTCAAAAAATAATCTCTGGAGAACGATATTTAGAACGTATTCTCTTAGAGGATGTAAATCTTAACCAGCATCCTCGCTTTGCAGAATTTAATCAATATTTAAAAGAAAATACATTGGGGGGTAATTCTTTAGTACTTTCGCAGGCTTATCTTAAAGGGGTACAAGCAAAGGGCATTTATCTTCCGTATTTAAACGGAAGGTATATCACCTTAGAAGATGTTGATTTAGAAGGTGCGTATCTGGAGGGGGCGGACTTAGAAGAAGCACAGCTCTCGGGGATAATCTTACGAGGAGCTAATCTTCGAGAAGCTTGCCTTCAACAGGTTTTCCTTAATGAAGCGGATTTTTCTTGGGCCGTGCTAGAAAGAGCTGATTTGACTGGCGCGAGTACAAGAACTAGTTATTCCCATACTACACTTAAAGAACGTATTGACGAGATGGAAAGTTCTGAGTTAGATAAAACCAACTTCTCTTTAAAAGAAAGATTAAGCATCAATGCAATGCGCATACATCTTAGAAAACAAGGATACCTGGATCCGTCAGTAGACGACTATAAGAGGTTTCTTCTAAAGAAACGAGCACATGATGAAGAAGTGGTTGAGTCTACACTTTTTGAAGGAGAGAATGTTTCCTTTGCTCGAGCAAATCTTAATAGAGCCACGCTGATAGGCGCTTATCTAAAGGGAGTGGATTTTCGAGGAGCAAGCTTGATTGACGCAATGATTCACGATGACTCTGCTAATATCCACCGTATAGACACCGACGAAGAATCACCACCCATGATGTTAGAAGACGCAGATTTTAGAGAATCTGATCTTACTAGCGCGATCATGAAAGGAGCGAATGCTGCGAAGGCAAAGTTTAGTGGTGCGAATCTTACTAATACAAATATATCGGGAGTATACGCTGCAGGAGCAGATTTTAGCAACGCTGAGTTTAATCAGACTGATTTAACCTTTGCAGATCTTAGAAATAGTGATTTCATGAACGCAAGAATTGTTAAAAATGCATGGTTTGGTAACGCAGACTTAAGAGGAGCAAAAAATCTTGATAAATGTAGCGGATTAATCAGGAACGGCCGATTCAGCTACACGATGGTCACACAAAAAGAAAAATGGCTTTTGGAAGAAATGCTGCGTAAAGAAGGAAAACGGCTGATGACAACTCGCTGGGATGTTCAGAAATAAAAGATAAGAACTAAAAAAATCACTGCATGAACTTTCTCAGAGCCGGGAACATGTCTTCCATGTGCTGTTTGGCAATGTCTTCGTATAGACGATAGACAATCATTACTGTCAATAAGATACCAGTACCTCGGCTTAAGGCGCCGGTCAAATCAGCAAAGGAAGCGAGGACACCAATGGCCGCACCACCGATAATGGTCAACGGCCAGATGTATCGTTCCAGCACTTTTTCCATCACTCTTTCATCTCTTCTAAAGCCCGGCATCTGCAAGCCAGAAGCTAGGATCTGCTTAGCTTGTGATTTAGCATCCATGCCTGCGGTCTGCACCCAAAAGACAGAGAAGAGAACCGCTCCCACGACCATCAGTAAGATATAATCCAACGCTTGGATGACATTCTGCCAGACAAAGCTTCCTCTAATCAAATTTTCAATCATGGGGGGAGCATGAATCCAATACACAAATCCACTCACCGGCGAACCGCCAGAGAACGTACCTAACCAAGGATGGCCGATGCGTTCTAACATGGTAGCTGCTAGTTGGATGTTGGCCATCAAGGCCGCAGTCAGGATAACTGGGATGTTTGAAGTATAAAAAAAGTTTAATGCCCATCTGATGCCATAACCCCGTACTCTGCCGAAGCTAAGCGGGATATCTACCTTCATCGCTTGACCATACACTGATACAGCAAATACGGCAATGGTAGCTGCAATCTCTGCCAGATTAAGAGCGACAGTTTGTGTTTCTCCTGCAGCTAAAGCTTGGAACAATTCTGGAATCTTTCCTGAAGCAAAACCAGAAGGATTGTTTGGAGCAGGCAGGAAATTGAAAGCTTGAATGAAAATCTGCTGAGCTACTCCTGCGGCAATGAACAGAGAGATACCTGAACCAAAACCCCATTTGGAACAAACTTCATCCATCAGCATGACCATCAGACCGCCTAGACAAAGCTGGAAAACAAGAATCAACTGAAATTGCAAGTATGCAGACGTTCCCACCAAACTTTGATCCGGAGCCAAACCGCCCATAAACACATAGATCGCTGCTTCAAAAATAATGAAAAAGATAGAAGCTACTTTCTGCAAAGCTTGATACTGTTTCCTTCCCTCTGGAGTATGAACATCCATCTTGAGGATGCCTGTCCCTTTAAGCAATTGAAGGACAATTGATGCTGTGACCAAGGGGCCGATACCCAAGGACATGATACTGCCAAAACTGGCTCCTAAGATGATAGATAAAAATTCAAACTGCTGTAAAGAGTTCTGGCCTAATCCATAAAGAGGAATTAAAGATAAAACGAAGAATAAAACTAAAACAATCAAAGTCCATTTCAGCTTCTCCTTAAAGGAAAGCCGTTTCTGCAACGGGCCTTTGACTTCAGGCAGAAATTTAGCGATGTTTTCAAGAAGCTGCATTTTGTTTCTATCACCGGGAAATTGTTTCTGCTTTTATATCTTACTACTAAACCACCTTACTCTTCTTTCTTTTCTTTCTTTTCGGCCTTTGTTACTGAAACCTTGCCGCCGACTGCAGATAACTTTTCAGCTGCTCCGGTACTGCAATGTTTAACTTTAATCTCCATCTTAGCTTTAGGCTGGCCGCTGCCTAACAGTTTATTGAAGCCTAAAGCTTCTAAGTCAATATGATAAACATCTCCTTTCTTGTCTGCTTTCTTACTAGTTACCCAATGTTCTAAGCAGGCATTGATAGTGTCAAAGTTGATGGGGGAAATCTCTTCGTGATAACCTTTAAATCGGAAGCCGCACTTTCCTAATGTGATTCCTAATTTTCTCATCAAAGGCTGAATGCTGTTAGCACGTTTACCAGTACCAGACATTCCTCGGCCACCCCTATTACCTGATCCTCTATGCTTTTTCTTGCTCCCCCAACCATGAGTGTGATGACCTCGCATCTTCATGGATTTTCTTCGGCGATTGGTAACCATTTAAATCATCCTCTGGATTAGATTATTAATCTTTTCTTTTCTGTCTCCTAAAGCTCCGCTGTTAGTAAAACTAGTTTTGACTCCTTTGCGGCCGTAGCCTTTTGTAGGCGGATTCAATTTAAAGACAGGCAGATATTTTTTCCCGTTGAATTCAAAACAAGTGTATTTATACTTTTTCTTGCTGTCTGTTTCTCTTCCTTCCCAGAGCACGCCTCTCTTTTCTACTAATAGTTTAAGAGTAGCTTCATCCAAATCGCCCCAGGTGGTATAATCCTTAACTCTGTTGACCATGCCCAGCAAAGCAGGATTCTTTTCAAAGATAACACAATGATTACTGTGCTTCAATTTAAGCAAATCCAAAGTATGCAAAACATCCGGATGAGCTCTGATGGCACTTCGGATACGAATGACAGCAATTTTTGACATTTTATTCCTCACCTTGCTCGATAGGAGCAACGTCTAATGATTCAGCATGTTTATTGCGGCCAGTAATCATACCTACTGCAGGAATATCCTGCGGCCGGATTTTCATTTTATTAAGATTAGACAAGGCATCCATTAGAGCGAGAATCATATTTTCTTTAGTGACTGTTTTTCCCTTACTTTTGCTCCAGATATCTTTCACTCCAGCTAAACCTAAAACCTTTCGGCATTCTTTTTCTACTACTAACCCTTTTCCTTTAGGAGCAGGAAGCAAAGTTATTTCACAGGAGCCGTGCTTGCCAGAGACTTCAAAAGGCAATGAATGCGGCTGGCGGCAATTACACTGCCAAGAACCGCAGCCCCGGCGGATTCGAATAAGGGCCAACTTAGCATTACGCAGAGATTTTTCCTTAGCAGGAACAGTTTCTTTGCTTTTTCCAAAATCAACACCTACATAACCATCGCGGTTGCCTACTACTGAACAAGTTTTAAAGTGAAGCTTATTTCCTTCTTTTGTTTTCTTTTGAGTCTGGCTGAAAGCTCTACGCTGACCGCCTCCGAATTTACCTTTTCCTTGACCAATCAATAATAAGTCAGCTTCTAGATTAGGAAGCAAAGCATCAACAATCTCTGCTTCTTTAATCGGTTTTCCTTCATCAATGATCTGATCAATATCAGTAATCTTTCTTTCTTTTACTTTTCTACCGACTTCAGTAAGGGGATGCCATCCAGAAAGAACTTCGGGGACGGGTTTTTCGATGATAGCGGTTTCTTCCACTATCTCTAAAACTTCTGACTCTTCAGGAACATTGCTCTCTAAGCGAGATCCTTCTGATTCTGGTATTCTTTTGTCAGCCATTTTTTACAGTTTAGCGATTTTTTCTTTGATTTCTTTAAAATGTTTGCTAAAATGAGCGGGATCCAAGCCACCTTTGATATACAATGCAAAAACCTTTTCGAATTTCTGCGCATCTTCAGTTTTAAGCTTGTTAGCATACTCCTCAATATGTTTGCCGCTTAAACGGTCTTCAGGAGGAAGAATCTCTATGCTGTGAGGAACATTCAGACCTGCATCAAGGACTCCTTTCAAACAGGCATAAATCCTGTTCCCTTTAGTCAAAGAGAATATTCCAGTATCCAAAATTGCTTCGGGAACTTTCTTGACAATCTTTTTTCCTAACAGGTATCCTAAAAGGTAAGCGGCGGAAACATTTCCCCCATTACCTTTCCAGCCAAGTTTTTTTAAAGCAGAGACATCTATTCCGTAGATAACTTTATCTCCTCCGGACTGGAAGCTTATCAGCTGGATAGTCAATCCTTTGAGAGAGGGCCGCACCACTAATCTTATTTTTCTGCCGGAAAGAGTTTTCAACTTCTTATGATAGTTTGTTTTTCCTTCCCGCTTTCGGCGGAAAGCTACGGTTTTCTTTTTGTAAGATTTCATTTCTCTTTCCTCTCAATAAGCTTGTACTCTTCAAGATGCAGTTTTAAATGGCGAAGATTTCTAAAAAATCCCCCCTTGATCTTGGAATATAATGCAGCATAATTGGCAATATTAAGTAATTCTTTATCTTTCAAATGACGAATGAATCTTCTCTGTAATCTGACCTTTTTTATCCATTCAGTTTTTGACGGCAGGCGGGCATTGGCTGTTCCTTTACGGCTACCATGACCGACTTGGCGGCCTTTTTTCTTTTGGCGAGCAATTTTTCTAGCCGGACCGCGGGACTGGCTGTTCTCGGCTGCATAATTAATCGCTTTCTGATTGATTAAACGAAGGATATCATTACGAGTGATAGCTTTCTTGATGTCTTCTAGCCGTGATTGGTCAAACCGGATTTTATTGGTTGAACATTTCAGCAAAGATGCGGCTAATCGTTTTTGAGTTTTCATTTTGTACTTTATTTTTTTGTGAGTTTGCTTGTTTTGTGTTTATTTTTTATTGCGGTGCGGTTAGTATCTCTTCTTTTAATTTTTTTTCTTCCTCGAGTTTTTCTTCGATACTTTTTTCGTCTTTCTTTTCTTCGGTTTTCTCTTTGTGCTTCTTCTCGTCTTTAGCTTTTTCTGTTTTCTTTGCCAAGCGAGATTTTCTGTTTTCTTTTCTTTCCTGCAAATCTTTTTCGATAACCGTCAAGTTTTCTTGAGGAGATTTATGATTGAAAATTCGGATATGATGAGCAACTGCTTCCCGCAGTATCTCTGCTTTCTTTCTGTTTCCGACTTTGCCGGAAAGGATTGCTCCTTCAGTTTTAGGATTGATGGCCAGCAACTGTGCGATGGTTTCAACAAAAACCATCTTTAATCCAGAATGATGCATACCAGATACTGCTCGAGGAGAACCCCAACCCGGAGTAGGCATAATGGGCTTGCCTTTGAAATGGCGCCTCATCTTAGAGTGGATACCACGCGGCTTTCTCCAGCGAAGGACATTGCCTAAGCGGGGTTTTTTATTAGTGTCCTGCCTAAGGAAAGTCGGCTTCTTGCTTTTGATAGTTTTTCTATGAGCCAACAGATGTGCGTGTTCGGTCATTTTTTGTTTGTTTTTATTTATTGATTTTTATTTTTTATTTAATTTTAGTTTAGTATCGTTTGTTTCTTATGCTATCGGTATTCCATCTTTCTCTACGATGTAAATGCCGTCTTGGAAGACGCGCAGATCACGATTAGTGATGCGGCAAAGTTTTTCAAAGGAAGCGGCAGTCTGGCTTACTAAGTCCAAATCCACCCCATACACAGTAATCTCTGTTCCGTTAATCTTCACTTCTACTCCTTCTTTCAGAGTAAGAGTGCGGGGATACGATTCTCCAAGGAAATTCTTAACGGAAAATTCTTTTCCTTTGACTGTAACAGTGATGGGGAAGTGGCCGGAGCAGATTTTTAATTTGTAAATAAATCCTTCGGTTACTCCTTTGACGCAATTTTTTAAGTGACTAGTAAATGTGCCGATAATCTTCTTTTCATTTTTTGTAGATTTTTTTGAAGAAAGAAAAACCTTTCCATCCTGAACTTCCACTTTCATCAGGGGATTGTCTATCTTTCTGTGCACTTCTCCCTTGGGACCTTTGAAAGTGATAATTCCTCCAGTAATACTGGCCTGAGTGCTGCCTAAAGAGACTTCTCTCTCGTAAGACTCTCCTTTCTTCTTTCCGGATTTGTCAAGAACCGCCCGACTAAAGCCATGAGCGTGTTCTTGAGCATGCTCAGAAATCGTCGATTTACTGTGAGCTGAAGCTCTTGGTGTGTATCCCACGATTTCTGACATGTCGGTTTTTTTGGTTTCCATTTTTTATTTTTTTAATGATTTTAAGGATCTTAATAATCAATAACAATAGGCGATTAAATTTCCTCCTTCATTCTTTTTCTTAGCTTCTTCCAAAAGCATCAGGCCTTTGTTAGTGGAAATAAGAATGATACCAAATCCCTGCGCAGGGAGGAATCTCTTTTCCCATTTTTCTGATTCTTTTATGGAAATACTGAAACGAGGCTTGATGGCTCCGCATTGGTTGATTCTTCCCAAAAGGTTTATTTTAAGCACTCCGCCTTTGCCGTCTTCGATATCTTCATAAGAGCCTATATACCCGTGAGCATTCATCAAATCTAAAACCTGCTTGTTCATATTGGAGCGCTTGACTGAGCATTCTTTCAGGCTTTTTCTCTCTGCATTGAGGATCTTTGACAAAGCAGCGGCAAGGGTATCGTTGAGCATTTTTTTCTTTTACCTCCTTATGAATATTTTTTGAAGCCTAATTCTACAGCTATCTCCCGGAAACAAAGCCGGCAGAGATGGATACCATACTTAGAGATATGGCCTCCGGATCTTAAGCAGCGGCTGCACTTGTGCTTGGATAAGCCGCAGCTGCGCTCCTTAGGCTTGTTATGCTTAAGGAACTTGTTCATCTTAGCTGGTTTAGCGCGTAATTGTGTAAAGGCTTTGCGATAATCACTGGCTGTCATTTTTTTCCTAAACTAGGTTCACCCCGAATTCTTTTTTCATGAACTCTTTAGCTTCCGCAGGAGTGATAAGATGAGCTTTGCCAATCTTTCGAGGCTGGACTTTGCGTTTCTTTACTTTGTAGCCAGGACGTTCTAAAGTAACTGCCACTTCTAGCCCTAAAACTTTTAGTTCGGGGTCGTAATCCACTCCGGGAATATCAATGTACTCGGGAATACCAAAGGAAAAATTGCCTTGTTTGTCAAATTTTTTCTCGGGAAGATTATTATCCTTTGATTTAAGCAGTAATCTTAACAGCTCTTCTGCTTTCTTCTTGCGCAGGGTTAATTTGCAGCCGATCTGCAGGCCCGGGCGCAATTCCCATGCAGGAATTCTTTTCTTGGTTACGGTTTTTATCGGCTCGATGCCAGTTATTTTTTTTAACAGCTTTAATCCTCTCTTCATGGTCTCTTCGTCCTTGCCTACACCGACGTTAAGAGTGATTTTTTCTATCCTAATTTTTCTGAGAGGATTTTCTTCGGCCATCTTATTTCAGTTTAATCTCCGGTTTGTTTTCTCCGATGACAAAAACATAATTTTTACTGGTCTGGACTTTTTTTCCGTTGATAAGAAAAACTGCCTGCTCGTCCTGCAGTTCCACTAATTCTCCAGTCTCTCCCTGGTGGCTGCCGTCGATAAGGAAAATAGCTGCTCCCTTATGGGCTTTCCAATGTTTGTTGATTTTCAGCTCAGGTAAAGAGATTAGAAGAGTGTCTCCGGTCTTGATATCTTTTTCTTCTGAGAGGATATTCTTTCCGTCATAAAGATTGAGTTGAGTCTTTCCTCCATTGATGATTCTCTTTCCGATAACTTTACATGGTTCGACCTTACTTTCTTTCTCGTCAATTTTAATAGGGGCGAGACGGCCTTTTTCATCCATCAGGATGCGGTAATGCTCTTTTGTTTCTGGAATAGAAAGAACATCAAATAGTCCTAACGCAGATTTACTTTCTTTCACTTTTCTACCGTCGACCAAAATCTCTTTGCTGAGAAGGATTTTTTTTACTTCTCGACTGGTCTTGGCCAGACCCAAAAAGTCTCTTAAAACTACAACTAAAGATAGGGAATCTTGAAGAGCGTGCTTTCCGGACATCGGCCGAGAGATATACTTGTTCTCTTTACGCTTAATCATCCAGCTTCCGGGAGCAGCAATGCGTTTGACGTGGCTCATTTTTTCTCCATTTTTGTTTCTAGTTTTTCCTTGCGTTTTTTATCTTCTAAGTTTAATTCAAGAATCAAAAGATTTGAGGGATGAAAGGGGAGAAGAGATTTTGTTCCGTCTTTTCTGGTCTTTTCCATGCCTTCTATAAAGACTCTGGTATGACGAAGATTTACTCTGGCGATTTTGCCTTCTTTCTTAGTGAACTGACCGCGCATGATTTTCACTTTGTCTCCTTTTTTTAGAGGAAGACTGCGCTTTTTGTATTTTTTAATCAATTCTTTAGAAAGATGGGCAGAAACAAATTTATGCTTTATATGAAGAGGAGCGGTGAATCTATATTTTCTTTGCTTTTTGGGATTCTTGCTGCTTTTCCAATGTGTACTGAATTCTTTCATTTTAATTACGGCCGGGATTACTAAACCTGGCTGGTTTTCTTTAAAGAATGAGGATTATTTATAAAGGTATTTAGAAGAAATGTTTAGTAAAGATAAGTTTTGATAAATTCCCGGAAATAATCAAAATCTAAATCGACTACGATTGTATGTTTGTCTCCTTCTGTAAAAATAGTTCTTCCCACATCATCCACCTCTAAAGAGATTTTTTCAGTGATCAGATGCTCTGGATGAAGATAACAATAGGGAGCATAAAGATCGGCAATGGAAAGGGAATCGGGAATAAGCTTTTGAAGCTCTATGCTGATTAGATTGCCGAACCTAAATCTGTTATCCGGATCCTTGAGAAGAGTTATTATATCGGCATATTCCGAAAAATATGCGTTCCCATTAAAGGCTGCCGATTCTACGTCTCGAATAGCATTAAGCAGTATATTCTTTTGCCGGTCTAACCGCAGACATTTTTTCGCGCCATAATTCTGGATAGAAATATCTGGATGAGCCATCTCCCGGATAATCTTCTCTAACGATTCATCGTGTAAACTGCGACAGATAAAATTTTGGGCAGTATGGACAGCAAGAAAAGATTCTGCCATACGCTTAACATACCTGCCGACAG
>JAGVYL010000010.1 GCA_018303285.1 Candidatus Woesearchaeota archaeon
ATTCTTGCCGAAGCCATTTTCCAAGCCATTGTCCCTAATCGCTTTGATGATATTTTTGTAGTTGAGCGATTCTAATTCAAAGATAGTTGCTTCTCGGCCTAAGCGGTACGGCCAAAACGAATGGCTGTCAGAAAAAGAAACTAAATTATATTTATCTAAATATGATACGCGCCAGTTCATCTCTGGATCGCTGGACATTCCGGTTTCCAACGCATGAATATATTTTGCCTTTTCGCCGAAGCATTCTTCCATTGAATCAAAACCGGAAAGAGAGCCAAAGATAGCAAAATGAGGAGTCCATACATGAGCAGGGATGATTTCTATCTCGGGAGAGATTGAATGCATTAAATCTACTAACTCCGGCGAAGAGAAACCAAATATTGGGCGGCCGTCATAATCGATGCGGCCTTTTTTTAAAAGGGCTTCATGAATCTGCCGGACTATCTCTATACTAGGAGCAAGAAGGACGTAATGCACTCGGCGGCCTTTCTTCTCGTGGGTGTAAATAAGAGAGATTTCTCCAGTAAGAAGAAAAGGAAAACGGCTCTGGCTGTATAGAATACCTTCTCTTTCATGCAGAGTTTTTTTTATTTCTTCAAACCATTTGGGATGAGTAAAATCTCCGGTGCCTAAAAGGTCAATGCCTTTGATTCTGGCATACTGTTCTAATTTCGGCAGAGTGATGGCATTAGAACAGGCCCTGGAGAAACGGGAGTGGATGTGAAGGTCTGAAATGATGGGCATGAAGCTAGCTTAGGGGGGATATTTATTAAGTTTGTTGACCCGAAGATCATTTAAAAACTAAACTGTGAACCGAGTCATAAACTCGAACTTCAAGATTTCATAAATAATCAAAGAAAAATACTCTTTTATAGAACCTGCGAATTCCTGTTTAATCTGTCTCATCACTCTTCTGAATTCTTCCGAGGTTCTTACTTCTACATCAATTTCTACTTCCCACGAACCAATACCTTTATTAAAAAATACTATATTTTTGTTTACCCGGCAGAATTCAAAAAATTTTCTCTCTGTTTCTTCATTAAAGTCGCTTACGCGTATAAGAACTTTATAATGAAGAGAATCAAGCTTATTATGGTTAAGAACCGTGAGATATCTTTTTATTATCCCTGTCTGCTCTATTCGCTTTATTCGTTTACATATAGCATCTGCAGTTAAAGGAACTGTTTCTGCAATTTTTACAACACTTTCTCGAGGATTTCTACATAACAAAACAAGAATCTTATTATCTACCTCATCTGGTTTGTATACTGGCAAGTTTTCTACTGAAGACACCTGTGTTGATTGAAAATCAGCTTTCTTTTCCATTCCGGTTATCTTCTCGTCGGTCAAATATCCTCGATTAAGAAACTCTCCTCGAAGGATTGTATTCACCGCACGTTCGAATATATGGCGGCCGAATTGATTTTCTAAATCGATTAAAAGTTTATTTAATTCGCCCACTTCTCTGACAGAAACTGCAAAGGCTATGTCATAGATCCCTTCTGCTCTTGCTAACCAAACTACTAAAGGATGCGCTTTAAGAAAAAAAACTATTTTTAACTCGTCTTCCTCTGACGCTTTCATCAATCGAAGATATACTTTGTAAATTATTTGTCCTACTTTTGAGAAATCGATTGCTGTCAAAAACCATTGGATATATCCCTCTCGAAACAGCATCTGAACATGATTACTTACAACCTGCTTACTAGATCCTACTGCAGTAGCGATTTGACCATAACTTTGCCTCGCATTACTGTCCAATTCGCTTAAAATTTTATAATCTAATTTTGTCAGCACAATTTACGAAAGTGTGTTCAACTTAATAAAATTTTCTATTTCGTCAAAGATTTTCGGAGAAAGCTTATTGAAGTAGTTTTGACATATAGATACTTAGTTTTTGATAAACAATACACGATGGAAACAAAAAAATTGATGGAATATGGTGTTAGTGTATTGGTTTCTTTGGTTGGGGGATATAATTTGAACACTTTGGAAGAATCACGGGGTGGCTGTCAATGGCCTTGTCATATTGAATGCAGCCCCACTAAATGTGAATGTGTCTGCCCGCCAGAACCGGAAATTCCTTATTCGAACAGCGATAAAGATGCAAAGAACTATTCGGCAACCGAACAAGGTTCTGATAACAGCGCCGGTCTTACAAATTTAAGTGAGCCGTCGGATGAACCGAGACTCTTCGCTTCAATCTTTAAAATCGATTATAAAAAATGAGGGGAAAAAATGGCAAACCTTTTGGAGAAGATAATCGTTTATGGTATGGCAATCACTCTTGGCGGTTGTGCTGCCACTGGACCGAATGTGAGAAAAAACAGAATGTTACGACTATCACCAAAATTTGGATACGAACAAATTGAAAGTGATAAACCACAAAGCTACTCTGCATATTGCCCCAACGGTTTTGTTAATCCGCTTACTGGAATATGTATCAACTTAGAACCGTTCCTTGGACCCGCAGATTCCAACTATAGAACTGACTGTATACCTCCGTATCCCATCTGGGAAGAGTGTCCCTTTCCTAACAATCTTCTTCCTCAACCACAACCGGAGCGATCCCCTTGGTTCATTTATAATGAGGCACTATACACTGACTCTGCAGATGACGTAAGTGTAAATAAACAATCACGTTGTTGTTGTCCACCGGGAGTGGAACTACCCTGCTGTGAAATTACTCTTCGAGGCAGGAGGTAAAAAATGGAAAAGAATCCTGAAGAAGAGCTTCTCGCGTATATAAGTGCAATAGTACAGGTTACTGCCGACTGTAATCTAAAATGTAAATATTGTTATATGGAAAACGGACGGGAAAAAGTCGGTAAAAAAATTATGGACTTAGAAACCGTAGAAAATATTGTTAATAAACTTACAAAAACCTTTAGACATGTAGCGTTGGTATGGCACGGCGGAGAACCTTTATTGCCCGGATTAAACTTTTATAGAGGTGTGGTGGATATAGAAAATCAATGTAAAAATAGCGGCAAAATAACCAATCGTATGCAAACTAATGCTACTTTAGCCCATGATGATCTCATTGATTTTCTAACTAAAAACGGCTTTAAATTAGGAACAAGTCTTGACGGACCGTCTGAGATAAATGATACAGTCCGGCAGTTTTGTTCTGGCGATGGAGCAACGCGGAGTATTGAAAACGGGATGAAAATCATACAAAAGTATCAAAATATTGGGGCGGTTTGTGTTGTTAGTAAACAAAATGCCGATGCAGCGGAGAAGATTTACCAAAATTTAAAAGATAAAAAAATAGAGCATGCAAAACTCCAGCCATATAATGGGGCAGACTCCGAATTGAAAATAAATAATCAAAGTTTCTTTAAATTTCATAAACAGATATATGATTTATTGATGAATGATTCTCATCCGATGAAAAGTGTCTCTCCTATTAGTGATATTATAGAAAGAATGCTTGGAGGTAAAGAAAAAAATTATGGGGGTTCTACTTATCTCATGGGCGGGTGTTTTTCGAGTAATCTGGTGATTGATGTGAATGGAAATGTGTATCCCTGCGTAATGGAAGGGATGGAAGAGTACAAGCTAGGGAATATTAAAACATCGTCTGCAGAAGAAATTTTCCATTCGGAAATAAGAAAAGCTTCGCTAAAAAAATACGAAAGATTACAATCCCAATGTAAGGATGATTGTGAGTACTTTTACATTTGTCAAGGCGGATGTATGCAGGTAAACCTTTTAAGCGGCAGAGAAATGTTTTCAAGAAATTATTTCTGTTCGGGAAAAAGGGAATTATTTTCTTACATTGCTGATGATTTAGAACGCCGGCTTAGTTCATTATTAGAAAAGAAAGGATTAATCCGAAAAGCTGACGCGTTATAAAAAAGCAAATAAACAACGAGGTGGAAAAAATGGAGTACGAAACTAAAAGAAATAGAAAAACAGCTGGTGGTGTAGCAGGATTGATGGCCTTGCTTATTGGAAGCGGAGACCCTGCTTACGTCACAGAAAAAAATTTAGAAGAACTTGCCAGCCCGGCTTTGAAACAGCAGATAGTAAGCACGTACCAACAACAATTCGGGGAAAAACCATACCAAGCACTTTGTTGCTTTGAATGCATTTGTTGCAAGAGTTGCAACGATTATTGTTGAACTTCCCCCGCGAATTTAAAAAATAATTTCCTACGGAGACGGCTAACCTCTGTAGGTATTTTTATTTTCCAAAAATAGAACTTTGACTATCAACAAAATAATCGATTCGAAGAAAATGAAAACTATTGGCTTTAAGCGATTTTTGTTTTACGGCGTTTTACTCACTGTTCCCGGTTGCGAACTCGATTATCAACCTCACGAACCGCCCGCCTGTTGTAAAGATGTAATCTGTCCTTCAGAGGTATCAGAATGCTTTGAGCAATGCCTTTACGACAAAAAAGGGAACTACTCCTGTGACTACGCCTGCAAACCGCCAGAAGATGATTACCCCCACATCATAGAAATTGACTGTGAATGCCGAAAAGAAAATTTTCCTGAAAAGATTAGAGGAAGGAGTAATTATTTCTGAAGAGAATACTCGCCCCTAATTAACTTGCGGTTTCGCCAACTGAATAGAAATCTCTCCGAAATGTTCTGTTTGGAGCATGTCCACTTTTCTTTCGTTTTCCAGATGAAGAAGGGGAATGAAGGTATAGACTTTGTCTTCTTTTTTGCTTCCGGGGGGAAGAAGATTTGTAAATTTTAGATCCTTATTTGTCTTGTAATGCAGTTTGATTTTGTTATAAAGATGAGCAATGACTGCCACCACATCAAACTTGTTGGTAGGAATAGCCATGGCCACTGGCCGACTGTAAACTACTTTTCTTCTGTTTGCTTCCATCGCTTGTTTTAACGCATTCATCAAATCCTGCAAAGAAACTTTTCTCTTTCTCGGCTGCGGATGACGAGGAATGAGGCGGAAATCTTCTTTTTCTATCTTTTCATTAGTGCGGAAAAGGTCGTAGCTGAATTCTGAAAAGAATTCACTGCCTTCGTTTTCATCCATGCGAGCGAACAAAGCATCTAACTCTTTCAGATCATGGTCCTGAAAGTAATCACATTTCATCTTCAGCATGATGGCTGCAGCCAGAAGCACTTTGCCGGAAAGACGGAAATTAGTCTCCTGCAGCTGTTTGACTGTGATAATATATTTTTGTGTAAGGGCAGAAAGATCCAAATCCCAAGGATTCATCTGTTCTGTTTTTACTAAATCATATAGAATAGTCTGCCAGGAAACCTCATCCTTTTCCAGAACCATACTCATTAATTCTTGCTGCATTTTTCCTCTTTTAGTTGTGCTTTTCCTATACTAGTATAGTTAATTTTCCTTATTTTCTTAATAAAATGGCTAATTTTATAAAGATTACTGAATAAAAGTAAGGATGGATATAAAACGGTTTGTTTTAGGAGCATTGGAAAATAATGTTTATCTACTGGTTAAAGAGAAGGGAGCAGTTTTAATCGACTGCGAGCAGCCGACAGTACTCTTACGATACTTGGAGAAGAATGAGCTGAAACTGAAGATGATTTTGTTGACCCACGGACATTTTGATCATGTGCATGGGTTAGAAGAGATAAAAAAGAGGACTGGCGCAGAAGTTTGGGTGAATGAAAAAGACGTGGGATTGCAGTATGGGGGGGAGATTGCGGCCGATGAATTCTTTAAAGACGAACAAGTGATTATGTTTAATGATGAAGAGATTAAAGTGATTTTTACTCCAGGGCATACGCCTGGCTCTGTTTGTTTTTTATTAGGAAAACATTTGTTTTCTGGAGACACTTTGTTTAAGCAAGGAATGGGAAGAACAGATTTACCGGGAGGAGATGCTAAAGAGTTAGAGAAAAGTTTACGGCGAGTGTTGGCCTTACCGCCAGAGACTAAAGTCTATCCGGGGCATGGGGGAGAGACGAGTATTAAAGAAGAACAGTTCTTAGTAGACTAATACAACATATGGGCCCACCCGGATTCCCACCAATTTTTTATAGCCATAAAACATTGAGTAAAAGACAATCAAGTGAGGTCTCGTTATACTCGACCTCACGAAAAACAATATCTTGATGCTGGGCCCACCCGGATTCGAACCGGGGATCTTTTCGATGTAAACGAAACGTCTTAACCGCTGGACTATGGGCCCGACTGCGATTGGATATCACTCGGGGTATACCAGCCCGACAGAAGGGATGTTTTTAACGATTATTTAATAAATTTGCCGTTTTATTCTTTGCGTGCGTATAACTATGTATCCTAAATAGTAGACCACCAAAAGCTTTAAGTATTATGGCAAAACTCCTCATCTATAAAAAGGTGAAAAGGAATGGCATTTTTTACAACATTTAAACGGTTTTTCAGTCGACTCTTCCGCAGCAAGGATGATTTAAAGCTCGGCCTTTATGGTCCGCCTAACGGAGGAAAGTCCACTTTAGCTAATCGCATCTGCACAGACTGGCTGGGAGAAGAAATGTCTTCTGTAAGCAATGTTCCTCATGAAACAAGAGAGATCAATATCAAAGAGAACATCATCATTAAAAATAAAAAAGGCAAGCAACTGAGTTTCAACTTAGTAGATACTCCCGGCATTGCCACTAAAATAGACTATGAAGATTTCATCAAAAAAGGGATCAATGAACCTAATGCTAAGAAACGAGCCAAAGAAGCTACTAAAGGTGTGATTGAATCTATCAAATGGCTAGATCAGATGGATTCAGTAGTGGTAGTTTTAGATGCTACTATCGATCCGTATTCCCAAGTCAATATAACCATCATCGGTAATTTAGCAGCGAGAAATATTCCAGTGGTTATTGCCGCCAATAAAGTAGACTTGAAGAAGGCGGATTTAGACCGGATTAAAGCAGCCTTTCCCCAGTATGAAGTAGTGGGCATCTCTGCCAGATACGGCCAAAACATGGAAGATTTTTATAATGAGCTGTTTAAACTACTAAAATAAAGAGGAATGATAGAAAATGGTAACTTTCCAATTCGTCCCATACCAAGAAATCGAAGGACTAAGTTCTGCTAAACGTATCAACAAACTGCTGAAGATTGTCAAAGAGAATAAGATTGTCCTGCTTCAGGGCAGACTAAAAAAAGAAGAAGAAGCAGATTTGATTGAGATTACTATGGAAGAAGTGACAGAGAAATTTAAAGGAGTGGAATTAAGTGTGATTTATCCGGAGAAGAGCCGAGAAGGTGATATGCTCAGCAAGATGAAATCAGGATTTATGAATACTCTGTTGGGAGACCGACAGGGATTTACAGTGATTGGGCCGGCTTCTATCATCAAGAAGATTGAGAAAAATCCCAATAAGATTGAACTGTTTACTCAGGAGAAGAAATAATAAAGAGAAAGTATTATATAATTCTGCTGTTTCTCTATTCTTATGCCACACCAATGCGTGAGATGCGGAGTGATGCATGCTGACGGTTCAGCAGAGATTCTTAAGGGCTGCGCCTGTGGAGGAAGGCTGTTTTTCTTTGTCAAACAAAAAGACATGGAAGAATCCAAACGGATTGTCTCTAATCTCAGTGCCACTGACAAAGTGCAGATGGAGCAGGATGTTTTTGAATTGATTGGTTTGGAACGAGAAGAGAACAAAGCAGTGGTTTTAGATTTAGAGACGATTAAAATTATTAAGCCAGGGAAATATGAATTGGATTTAGTCCATCTCTTCAAAAAAGATCCATTGATAATCAAATTAGAAGAAGGCAAATATGTGATTGATCTGCCAAAGGCATTTAAGAAAGAAGAGAATTAAGAGCCATGGATAGATAGATCAAAAAGAGGTATCAAAAACTGCGGTTTTTGGAACCTCCTCGTAAAACTCGGAGGTGATAGAAATGTGTAAGCAAAACTTAGGCAAGTGGGATAGAATCTTCCGCTTTGCTTTGGCATTCTGGTGGTTAAGTCCGTTAGTGCCTATATTTCCTTGGGCTTGGCTTAACTGGGTCATCTATGCCGTAGCGTGGATTGCTTTAGCCGAAAGCTTTTTGGGCTGGTGCGGACTGCATAGCCTGCTGAAGATTAATAACAGAAATCAGTAAATTTTTCTTTCTTTTTTATTTTTATTCTAATCCTTCTAATCAAAAAGAAACCGGCCAGTATATCTGTTTTAACTAAACATTTTTTAAATAAAGACCGAATTAAATATTTCTAAGGGCGAGTAGTTCAACCTGGCAGAACGCCACATTGGCATTGTGGAGGCTTCGGGTTCAAATGCCAGCAATCTAGGCGAGTACCTCAAGTGGGGCATAAAGCCCCACGAATGAGCCAACTTGATTGCGGCTTGAAAGTCCCGACTCGTCCACTCGTGGGGTTCCGAACAATGTGAGGAATCCCACTTACTTTTTACTCAATTTTTTATAATGATAAAAAATTGGTGGGAATCCCGACTCGTCCATATTTTTAGTTCTTCTGCCACAACTTTTAAAAAACAAGGCCAGTTTTGAATGGTTTACGGCCCTGTAGCTTAGCTTGGCTTGAGCACCCGACTGATATTAATTAATAGAAATCGGGAGGTCCGGAGTTCAAATCTCCGCGGGGCCATTGGGGGAAAGCACCACACTTTCCCTTAGTATATTGGGGCTGTGGTGCAACTTGGTTAACATTGGCCCTTGGGGAAGAATGAATATTCTCCAATTTGGGTCAGATCGGGGTTCAAATCCTCGCAGCCCCATGAGCACAGCGAATGAGGTGCTAGGTTTCGGAACGAAGTGACGTTACCTCGCAGCCCCATTTAAGCTGTCTTCTTAGTTTTATTCGATTATGTTCTCTAGTAGCTTCTTTTTTGTTTCTATTTTGCAATTAATAAATCTTTAAATAGGATTATCCTTCACACTATTGAAAATATTGCTATTTATGGTACGGCAATATCGCAATATCAGTTTAAACATAAATGGGGTGGATGAGATGAAAAGAAGTTATCTGTTTGTTCTGTTAGTAGCTGTCCTGCTTTTAGCCGGCTGTATCGAGTACAAGAAACCGGCCGCGGCCGTTAATAAAGATAAAGGATTAGATATTGCTAAAGAGTTAGCGGAGATTGAAAAAAGCTTAAACAAAACTCCGGGCACTTCTCCCTCCGGTGAAACCGTAAAAGAACCGGTAAAAGAAGAGAAACCTTCTGTAAGCGAAACTGATAAAGCTGGATTGCAGAGATTAGAAGTCTTAGAAACAGAATGGGTCAACTTACAAGCAAAAGTGAGTGACCAAGATAAAGATAAGATAGAATATTCCTTTTCTCCTCCAGTAGATAAAATGGGCAAGTGGAAGACTAATTATGGAGATGCAGGAGATTATATCATTACGATTACTGCTTCTGATGGCAAGTCTACCACCAAGAAAAATGTTTTATTGGCTGTAAAGAAAAAGAATGTAGCTCCAATCATTGAGCCCATTCCTTCTCTGACAGTTAAAGAAGGAGAAACTATCTCTTTAACTCCCAAAGTAAGCGATCCAAACAAAGATCAAGTAAAAGTGACCATATCTAAACCTTTGGAAAGCGGCACCTGGAAAACTGATGCTACCAGTGCAGGAGTATACAATGTTGAAATCAAAGCCACAGACGGAGAGTTTGAAACTAAGGCCCTTACTCAGCTGACAGTAACTGATGTCAATCAAGCACCAGAGATTAAGCTGTCGGGAGAAAAGATAACGATTAAAGAAGGAGAGAAAGTGGCTATCAAACCAGAAGTCTCTGATGCAGATGGAGACAAAGTTAAAGTGACTATTTCCAATCCAGTAGGAGATGATGGAGAATGGCAAACGTCCTTCACTGACCATGGCGAATATGATGTTTTAGTAGCGGCTGATGACGGTAAAGGTGGCAAAGCTACCAAAAACGTCAAAGTTGTCGTGGAAGACGTTAACATCCCGCCAGAAATCACAGACGTGGTTTTAGTCAAATAAATATTTTTATCTTTTATTTATTATTTTTTAATAATAGATTATTAACCGCGAAGAATTAACGGAGAGACAATAGATGGAAAAAAAGATTTGGCTGGGATTGGCATTACTGCTGCTTTTGCCTTTAGCCTTGGCAGCGAAGACAATCACAGTAACAGAAGGAGATATAGTCAAACTTTCTCCTCAAGCCAAGGATGTAGATAATGATGCAGTAAAATTTTCCTATTCCGCTCCGCTCAATGATTCGACTGGAGAATGGCAGACGGATTTGGAAGATGCGGGAACATATGTGATAAGTATTAATGCTTCTGACGGAAAAAGTTTCAGCAATAAGGAAGTGGTTTTAGTAGTTAAAAACAAAAATCAACCGCCAAAAATTGAAGTGCCGGGAAAAATTGAAGTGAATGAAGGAAATAAAATAGAATCTCCGGTAAAAATATCGGATCCTGATAAAGATGAATTAAAAGTTTCTTATTCAAAATTTTTTAATGGAGATTTCATAGTCTACGGCTTTGCTTCTGCAGGAGAATATAACATATCAGTAACTGCAGATGATGGCGAATTCAAAGAAGAGAAGCAGTTTACAATGGTGATTAAAGATACTAATCTGGCGCCAGAAATAAAAGAAATAAAACCAGCAGAGAAAGAAGAGATTAAAGAAGATGCCCTTTATCAATTTGCTGTCAAAGCAGAGGATGCTGATGGAGATAAACTGAGTTATCTTTGGAAGCTTAATGGAATGGAAGCTTCTCGGGAAAGCAGTTTTGCCCGTTATTTCAGCTTTAACGATTCTGGAATTTATGCAATAGAAGTTGCTGTTTCCGATGGTCGAGGTGGAGTAACCACCAAGAAAACAGAATTGACTGTAAAAAATTTCAACCGTGCTCCTAAACTGCCGACATTTGGCGAGGTTAAGATTAAAGAAGGAGAAGAAGTAAAATTAAATCTGTCAGAAAAAGATGAAGACGGAAAAATGATTGTCTATACAATCGATGCTCCCCTGGATACTAAAGGCTACTGGAAAACTAATTTCGAAAGTGCGGGGAAATATGAAGTTAAGGTTTTAGCTTCGGACGGAGAAAAAGAAGTGATGGGTATGGCAAAGATAACTGTGGGAGATGTTGATTTGCCTCCGATGATAGAAACGATTGGTGTCTTGACCATTAAAGAAGGAGAAAAGTTAGTAAAAGAAATCAAAGCTGATGATCCCGATGGAGATAAAGTTAAGATTGAAATAAAAAATCTGCCTTCTGGAGCAGAATTAGAGAAGAATGTTTTAGGATGGGCGCCGGGCTTTGATTTTGTCCAACGGAAGAATAATTTTTTCACTAATTTCCTCAGCCTGATTAAATTAGAGCGAGTGATGATTCTTCAAACAAAGAAGGTCAATTTAGAGATAACTGCCTGCGGCAAAGAAAAATGTGTTAATCAAACTGTTTTAATTGTGGTGGAAAATACTAATCGCGCTCCAGTGATTGAAGAATCGGCAAATTTAAAAGTCAAAGAGAATGAAGCGGTTACAGTTCTGCCTAAAGGAACAGATTTAGACGGAAACCGCATCAAATGGCGTTTCTCTGCTCCGCTTGATGCTCAAGGCAAATGGAAAACAGATTACACCTCTGCAGGAAATTATACTGCAACAATTATTGCTTCAGACGGATATTTGTCTAGCGAGAAAAATTTCCTGATCACAGTGGAAGAAGTCAATCGGCCGTCGACCCTGAAAATAGACGGAGAAGTGTTTAGATTAAGAGAAGGAGACGGAGTAGAATTTAATGTCCAGGCCATTGATCCGGATGCCAAAGAAAATATAACTAAAGTCTTTATAGAAAATCTTCCCAAAGGAGCTTCTTTTTCAGATGGCCGATTCAGCTGGATTCCGAGCTACGATACGGCCAGCAACAAAGACAAGACTAAGATTAAACTGTTTGGTTTCTTACCTAAAGAAAAAACCGGTAAGGAGTATAAAGTTAATTTCATTGCTAAAGATGGAGAATTAGAGACCAAACATCCCATTAGTATTATCGTCTATGACATCAACCAAAAGCCAGAGATTGAAAAAATTGTCAAAGATACCAAAGGTGATATTAAGGTTGGTGAGGCAGTAATCTTTGAAGCCTTTGCTTCAGATAAAGACAACGAGACCTTAAAGTATAACTGGAACTTCGACGGCCATACTGTGGCGGGAAAAGAAAAAATCAAATATGCATTTAAGACTCCAGGTGTGAAAACGATCAAAGTAGCAGTAAGCGATGGCCGAGCCGTAACGGAGAAGACTGTACAGGTAAAGGTAGTGGCTGAGAAAAAAGTTGTAGTTAAAACAGCTGCCCCCCCTGCCAAGAAGACCAGTAAGTAGATTATTTTCTTGTTTAATGTTTATAAATCAGTGGATTATTCTTTAGTGATGGATATTTATTCAGAATTGATTCACGAACTGAAAAAACAGAAGAAAGTGACAGAGAAGTGGCTGTCTCAGCTAAAGAAAGATTTAGCAGTGAAATACAAGGTTAAGGAACTGCCCACTAATTTTGAGATTCTTCTGCACTGCTCGGCTAAAGAGCTGTCGGCCTTACGGAAGAAACTGCTGACTAAACCTACCCGTACCGGTTCCGGAGTAGCTCCGGTAGCGATTATGACTAAACCTTATCCCTGCCCCCATGGAAAATGCATCTATTGTCCTGGCGGGGTGAAGAGTTATTTCGGCAGTGTGCCTCAAAGCTACACTGGAAAAGAGCCGGCTACTATGCGGGGAAGAAGAAATTTCTATGACAGCTATCTGCAAATATTTAACCGGCTGGAGCAGTATGTCACCCTCGGCCACAATTGCGAGAAAGTGGAATTAATAATTATGGGGGGCACATTTATGGCCCTGCCTCCAAAATACCGCGAGGAGTTTGTGTATTATTCTTTCAAGGCGATGAATGATTTTTCTGGGCTGTTTTATCGAAATGGAGAATTTCAGTTCAAAAGATTTAAAGATTTTTTTGAGATGCCTGGAGAGTTAAAGAGTGAAATTGATTCATCAGAAAATCCTGAAGGAGAAAGCGAAAAAGAAGAGAACGTTGATACAGGAACAGAAACGGAATGAAACCGCCATGATTCGCTGTGTGGCTCTTTGCATTGAAACCCGACCGGATTACGGCGGCCTGAAAGAAGGAAAAGAGATGCTGCGGTTGGGCTGTACGCGGGTAGAATTAGGAGTACAGAGTGTTTACAATAAGGTCTTAAACTTTGTTGACCGAGGACACGGATTAGAAGAGACAAAAAAATCATTTGCTATTCTTCGAGATTTAGGATTCAAAATTTCTGCTCATTACATGCCTGGCCTGCCTTTGACTTCTTACTCAAAAGATCTAGCAGGAATGAAGCAGCTATTTACAGATGAGGGGCTGCGGCCGGACATGCTCAAACTCTATCCCTGCCAGGTAGCTCCGGGGACAAGGTTGTACAGATTGTATAAAGAAAAGAAGTTTAAACCGTTGGACTTAGAAACCGCAGCTAAGCTGATTGCGGAATTCAAACCCTTTGTGCCAGAATACTGCCGCATTCAGCGGATTCAAAGAGATGTGCCCAGTAAGTATTTTGTGGAGGGGGTGGGGATTACTAATCTTCGCCAGTATATATGGGAGAAGTATAATCCTTTATGCAGATGTATCCGCTGCCGAGAGCCGAAAGAAGAGGTTAAGATTCGAGAAGTGGAAATAAAAGTAATTGAATATACTGCTTCCGGAGGAAAAGAATTCTTTATTGCGGCCGAAGACAAGACAAAAAAAACTATCTTCGGCTTCTGCCGGCTGCGGTTTCCTGCTCGAGGTTTAATACCTGAAATTGATGGAAGAACAGCTATTGTCCGAGAATTGCATGTTTATGGCACAGCCACTGGATTGGGGGGAGAAGGAAACCACAAAAGAGGGGTGCAACATAGGGGGTTAGGTAAAAGATTACTGAAAACTGCGGAGGACTTGGCCAAGAAAGCAGGGAAGAAAAAACTGGCCGTTATCTCTGGAGTGGGAGTAAGAGAATATTATAAAAAATTAGGATATAAACGAGAAGGAAGTTATATGAGTAAATTGTTATAGAGTTAATTAAACGTTTATCTAATTGGTAATTGATTATAAATAATTTTGACAAGTTTTACTTTCGTATTCTACCTTCGTACTGAATTTCGCCAATCTTTAATAGCTCATGTGTAGAAGCTCCTCCTGCTCGACCTGCATTCGGGCCTTGACAATGAATATGTAACTCTGTCACTCGATTATCACTTGGTTTTTCCTTACTCTCACTCAATTGCAACATAAGTCCGGCTCCAGAATCGGGGATAGTATAAACCTGATGGTGGGAGTAATATTGCCAAGACGGTATAACCCGAAGTGTTTGGACTTCATGACCAACCAATTCATCTAATGTACTAAAATATTGCTTGACGGATGTATTCTCCGTCATTAATTTTTTTATGAACGGAGCAAAATTAAAACTTTTATGCCAAAATTTTGGCCGGTTTAATGCTTTTGCGGGTAGACCTCTATTTTCTTTTTGGTCTTCCCAAGGTCTTGTATACACGAATTCAGAATGAACTAACTCATCCTTGTCAGGACTCCGTTTAAAAAAGTTAAGAACTTGAGACGGGACTATTTTTCTATTCCACCCTTCGGTTTCTTTTTCCAACATATCTTCGTGATACCAATTAGGCACAGCTTTGGGTACGTCCTGTGGCTTAATAATAGAAACACTTGTGATATATACTATGGGGAAATCATTAATCCCTTCAAATCTTCTTTCACAGGCTGGGCAATTATCCATTCTATCGGTTAAAGATTTACGTTTATTTAAATAATTATCTATTTCAGAAGAGTAAAAATAGAAAGTAATTAATCTAGATACACTTATTACTCTATTCTATCTAAGAAATCTTTATAAACCACTGCTTTGAAAGGGCTTCAGATGGATGAAAAGAAGGATGATGATATTGAGATTGATTTTTCTGCTATTGGAAATAAAGTAAAAAAGTGGTTTAAGAAAGAAGAGAAAGCATTTGGTGTTGGAGGAAGCACAGAAATTTCACACGAAAGCCATCGTGCTACCAGCCACGCGGAAAGTCATCCCTCTTTCGGCCACACCAGCAAAGACAGATATTTCTCTCGATTTTAAAGGGATAGCCAGTTTCTTCACCAAAAATAAAAAGTGGCTGATTCCGCTGGTTATTATATTACTCACTTTTTCTCTTTCGTTTTATCTCCGCACCATGCCTCAGCGCATGCCTATTGCCGAAGAATGGGCTCAGAACTCAGTCTATTCCTTCTACAAGAATCAGCTTAATACTCAGATTCTCAGCCAATACCCTAATCTGCCAGAAGCTAACCGCAATACAATGGTGGAAACGCAGTTTAATGAAATGTTGAAGACTAATGGTGATGCAATAAAGCAACAAGTGCTGAATGGAGCGGAGCAATACCGCAACTTTTTCCGCGATGATCAGGGGACTTTGTATCTTCTAGGGATTGATCCATGGCATTATTATCGTATGGTCTCTAATGTTTTAGAATACGGCCATCAAGGAACTACATTCAAAGACGGCCAATCATGGGACATGTATTTTGTTGCTCCAGAAGGAAGAGGTGCAGAAAAAGAGTTCCATGCTTATTTTGGAGCATTTTGGCATCGATTTATGAATTTCTTTGGCGATTATCCCTTGATGTACACTTTCTTTTTTGTAGGAGCAATTTTCTCTGCTTTGGCAGTTATCCCTGCTTTTTTTATAGGTAAACGTCTAACCGGCAACAATGTAGGCGGCTTGTTTACTGCATTAATGATTGCCGTTACTCAATTCTTTGTTTCTCGTACTACAGGAGAAAGTTCAGATACCGATGTTTACGTGGTTTTCTTTCCGTTATTGATCACCTGGCTGTTTATTGAAGCTTTTGAAACAAAAAAGAACTGGTGGAGATACACTTCAGTAGTCTTAGCCGGCTTAATGACCGGAGTCTTCTCTTCTGCCTGGCTGGGCGGCTGGTGGTATATCTTTGAATTTTTGATTGCTACCATTGTCCTGTATCTTGTCTATCTGCTATTCATCAAAGAGAGCATCAAACAGAGATCGTTTAAATTCAATTTTTTGGATAGTATAAAATCTACTGAATTCCGCTATGCGAGTATCTTGATTATTATTTATGCTCTAATTTCTGCGGGGTCAGTTATTCTTCTCCAAGGATGGACTATATTCTACCGAGGGCTTATTGGACCCCTGGGCTTCTTGCAATTAAAGAGTGTAGCAGTAGATTCGCTTTGGCCGAATATTTATACTACTGTAGCGGAGCTTAATATGGTTCCTATTTCTGCAGTGATCGAACAACTCGGAGGAAAGATGTTATTTTACTTGGCAGTATTGGGTATTGTCTTTGCCGCATTAAGAAAGAATGAATCCGGCCAACGCGATATCAAAATGTCCATCCTTCTCACCATGTGGTTCATTGCTTCCTTGTTTGCTACCACCCGCGGTGTGCGATTCGTCTTACAGGCTACTCCAGTATTTTCCATCGCTTTTGGAGCCTTTGCCGGGGTTACTTATGAATATGCAACTAAATGGATTGCTTCCGGCTTGAAGATTAGCAGGAAAGTAAATGCCCCGATTGTTTTTATCCTTCTGCTTCTGTTGATGATTCAACCAGTGCAAGCAGGTTATCGACAAGCTTACCAATCCATTCCTTCCATGAACGATGCATGGTATAATACTCTGCAGAAAATTGACAAAGAAGCAGTGAATAATACCATTTTAACTTCTTGGTGGGATTTTGGCCATTGGTTCAAAGCAGTAGCTAAACGGCCAGTGACTTTTGACGGAGCAGCTCAGACCAGCTGGGGTGCTTACTGGGTGGGGCATTCGTTGATAACTTCTGATGAAAAAGATGCTAGAGGAATTCTACGCATGCTTGACTGCGGTCAGGACGAAGCGTTCAACGAAGTAGATAAGATTATCAATGACACTCCGAAAAGCGTAGATGTACTAAACAAAGTCATTGCTGTCGAGAAAGAAGATGCTATCAAATTGCTGAAAGAGAAATACAAGTTCACTAATGAGCAGATTGCAGCAGTGATTAAGAATACTCACTGTGAGCCATTGCCTGAAGCGTATTATATCGCTTCTGAAGATATGGTTGGCAAATCTGGAGTGTGGGGTCATTTTGGTTCATGGGATTTTTACAAAGCAGAGATGTGGCAGAGGGTACATGATAAAGAGCGAGAAGAAGCTTTGCTGATTTTGAAAGAGCCGAAGTATGGACTGACTGCCGAACAGGCAGAAAAATACTATGGCGAGATAAAGAGTACTCCTGCAGATAGATGGCTCAGCCCCTGGCCGGGATTCATGGGCCAAGTTTCCTGCAGCAAAAAAGAAGAGCAGATGCAATGCCAGTTTTCTGCCGGACAGGGAACTGCTACATTGTTGATCGATTTAAAAGAACATACTGCAAAGATTCCTACTAAAGACGGATCATTTGCTTACCCTAACAGTATTGTCTATGCTACCAAAACTGAAATTGTAGAGAAAACGTTTAATGAAAGTTTAACTGGATTTTCAGTGATTATCACGCCCGATGATCGGGTAATTGTTTCTGATCCTTTACAAGCTAATGGAGTATTTACAAAATTGTTTTACTTCAAAGGCCATAGCTTGAAATGTTTCAAACCATTTGACCAGCAAGAAGGCAACAGCGGCCGCATCTACACTTATAAGGTAGACTGGAAATGCCAAGGAGCAAATAACGTCTACTTCTTACCCAAAGAAAAAGTTCTGGCTCAGCATATCCTGATTGCGGCAGATAAACATACTAAAGAAGAAGCCTTGAAACTAATTGCTGAAGTGAAAAGCAAACTTAATGAGACACCTTTTGCGGAATTAGCTAAAAAATATTCTGAAGATCCAGGTTCAGCTCCTAAGGGAGGAGATTTAGGCTGGTTCGGCAAAGGAGAAATGGTGCCGGAGTTTGAGGCAGTAGCTTTTGCCTTAAAGGAAGGAGAAATCTCAGAACCTGTAGAAAGCCGTTTCGGCTATCATCTGATTAAAGTTATTGAAAAGAAGATGGAATAAAAGAAAGAGTCTTATTCCATAATTTTTATAAAGCTAGTTTTAGCTTTGATTAAGATGAATATCTGGGTAGTGATTCCTGCTTTTAATGAGGGAAAACGTATCAAAGGGGTGCTGAAAAATGTCAAGAAGTTTACTCCACATATTATTGTAGTTGATGATGGGAGCAAAGATGAAACTTCCGCAGTAGCCAAAGGAGAGGAAGTGATACTTTTACCACATATTACTAACTTAGGCAAAGGAGCGGCCTTAAAAACCGGCTGTGATTATGCTTTGATGCAGGGAGCAGAAAAAATTGTGGTCCTTGATGCTGATGGCCAACACGATCCAGAAAGAATCCCTGATTTTTTGAATGCATTGGAAAACGCGGAGATTGTCTTTGGGTATCGACAGCTCAGTGATTCCATGCCCTATATCCTGCGTTTTGGCAATTGGTTTATTAACAAAGTTGTAGCAAAATTATATAAAATTGAATTACGTGATACCCAATCCGGCTATCGAGCATTTACGACTGATGCGTATAAAAAGATACGTTGGAATGCTATAGATTACAGCATGGAATCAGAGATGATAGCGAGAACCGGCCGATATAAACTAAAATACACTGAAATACCTATCAAAACAATTTATGGGGACAAATATAAAGGAACTACTGTGGTCGATGGTATGAAAATTGTGATGAAACTAATCGCTTGGAGGATGAATTAAATTGTTAGGTATACAGATTGTAGGAATATTTTTTGGGATATTTATGCTTTATCTATCTTTTCTTAGTTTTAAAAGAAGAGAATTTAATAATGGGGAGTATCTTTTTTGGATTGCCTCCTGGGTAGTGTTAATCTTTTTGACACTATTTCCTAAATCTTTAGATTTTTTAGTAAAAAAAGTTTTGAGTATGAATCGACCCCTTGATTTTTTTATTGTTTTGGGCTTCCTTTTTTTGATTTTTTTAACTTTCTTTAATTATACTCTTATCAAGAAAAATCAAGAACGTATAGAGCGGGTAGTACGCCGGTTAGCGATTGAAAAAGCGGAAGAGGAAAAGAAAACTCTCTACCCTGTCCAGTATTCCGATACTCACATCACCAAGAATGCCATGGTAACGGACAAACATTTTGCAAGCCTGTTTGCCTTTGAAAGGAACAATCTTCTCGCGGGACTCGCCCAGTCGATACAGACGGGAAGGAAAGAGAAAACCGATAAAGAAAAAGGCACCTGGCTCTGGACTCCTGTCATGGAAATCACTCCGAAATATAGGGACTCGATTATTTCCGGAGCCAAGAAGGCCGGGCTTCGTAACATATACATGTCCATAGATTCATATCTGGATATCTTCGTCATGCCGGACGGACCGGAGAAAA
>JAGVYL010000011.1 GCA_018303285.1 Candidatus Woesearchaeota archaeon
GCTGTTTCGTCCGCAGTTCATACTGCGGCGGAGCCGCACAAAAACTTTTCTATAGAAACGCCCTAAAGGGCGGGGGTTTAAACCCCTAGAACACTAAAATTTTATCTTTAGTTTCTCGTTGAACCTCAGTTTTTGGAACGATTTTCTCCAAAAATAGATACAATTCTTTTAATTTTTGTGGTGCGGACATGCTTATATCCTCCAAGGTGTAATCCAATTGAGAAATAAGAAGCTTATCGATTTTATCTTTGGTTTTTGTGATAATTGCTTTGCCAAAAGTTTTTGATAGGAAGTAAATACTTAATAGGGCGGCATCTTGTTTTTTAAACGACTCTTTGATGGCGTTTAACCGAGCGTGTCTATTTGCAATGGAAAATGCAATAAGTATTCCAAATAAAAAAGAGGCTACCGACAAAATTATTTTAACAAATTCGGAAGTGTCATTTCCGATTATAAAAAACGCAAGTAGTAACGATACCACGAAAGATATACCCAGTTTAATATAAATTGATATTTTTCTCATAGAAGAATGATTATTAACCGATATATAATCATTTCGATAACTTCGCTTCCTGATTCAATTATGATTAGACTAAAAAGCTCTGCTGGATGATCTCTTGATAGAACGTGAAATTGTTTAAGACAATAGTCTCCCAGACTGCACCAATCAAAAGCACTACTAACGCAGCAATCAGTAGATAAAGATTGAACCGTAAAACTTTGAAGAAGCGTTTTGACTCAAATTTTTCCAGAAGCACGTCTTTGGAGATGATTCCTCCGGAGATGTTGGCCAAGATGTAAGCCAAGGATTCAATTATAGTGTGGGGAAGAACAGCTAAAAGAATAAGTGAAAGCGGAAGAAGTGAGAAAACGCTGGAAAACTCTGCGGCACTGCGAGCAGTCACCCCAAAGATTGTGCCCCAGACCGAAGCATTCCAGATAAGAAGAAAAACTCCCCCGTCTCCGGTTAATAATGCTATAATAAAAATAGCTACTAGAACAAGAAAATTATTGCTTAACAAATCCCAGAAGGTGCTGCTTGTAAAGGCAGCTTGGCCGGAGATGGTTTCTGAAAGCCCGGCTCCTCGAATCTCAAGCTGCTCCCTAAAGAGTTCATTGGCAGTCAAGGAAGGCAGAAGCATGGAGCCTGCCAGATAGACAAAGAAAACTCCGAAAAAAAGGAAAAGATAAATCTTGATCACATCCCAATCATCTTTGAGCAGCTCTTTCCAAGAAACTTTTTTTCGATCCATATGTTCTTGGCGTTCTTCGATGGAAAAAATTTTATCTAGTTCTGGGAGAAGAAGTAAAGCCGTAAAGGCTAAAGCCACTAAAGCCGGATCAGAAGGAAACAGGGTAGAAGCAATGAGAAGACCAATAGCAGAATAACCTGTTCCTAACAAAAAAGCAAAGCGGCTTTTTCTTTCCAACCAATCTTCGGGGAATAGATGTTCTAATACCATAAAAATAAAAAATTAAGGATCATACCGCTTTCCGAAAGGAAAGAATCCTCCTTTCTTCGGCCAGAAGTAGATAGCTGCGATTATGGCTACTAGGATTATTATCAAAATTGCCCACAACCACGCTTGACTCTTAGCAGGAACTTCTGGAGCAGAAGCTTCTTTAACTGGTGCTTCTGTTAGAGAAGACACTTCTGTCGATTGCTCTTCTGTTATTGGAACTTCTAGAGCCGTAGCTGATTCAACAATAGCAAAATAGCTGAATCCCGGAGTTTCGGCACTATAATAAACTAAGGATTCATCTTCTTGAGTAATCTTGGTTGTTAATTCATTCCAACTGTCTGCATTATACCTTGATAAAACAACTCTACTCTTGTCAACTTTATTGTTATTCAGCCAGTCTTTCTTTACTTTGAAATTGATTTCTGCATTTTTGATGAAACTATCTTTCAAAGCCGAACTTTTTGTAATCTCAATATATTTATAGACCTTATTACCAAAAGTTTTTGTTCCTGAAGGCAAGCTTTCTTTCTTTTCAACTTTAGTCCAAGCTCCCCAGACCGTCTGATCCACTTTAAAGCTGACTTCAGTTACGCCAATCTCTCCATTAGCAACGGAAACAACGGCAGTTTCTCCAGCATTGATAGATGTCCAAACTTTCTTCTCGAACTGTCCTAGAACACTAGTAGATGTTCCACCCGCAGATCCTGTTGTTCCTGAACCCCCAGTAGAAGTAGAAGATGCTGTACAGCTCTGCGATACTGCTGGTTTATCATTAGTGGTACCGCATCCTATTGCTTCAGTACATGTTCGTGTCTGTGTACTTCCGGAACAAGTTGACCAAGCACCACAACTCCAGCTTTCTACGCAGGTTAAATTGAACTGCAAGGTCATCAAGGAACCTAGTCCACTAATATTATAGGTAAAATTCCAATAAGCTGTGACAACGCTACTTTTATTGATATACACTTGATATTGATGTATTGTATTGGAACTTCCATTAGATAAGGTAAGATTATAGTTTACTTGCACCGTCGAATTTGTGCCATTGAAATTAAAATTGGTGCCATTATACCAATAAAGAGTTAGATTACTCAAAGCACCGTTATACGTGCTATTGATAGTAATATTCTGCAAACCCTGAGCTAAGGTATAATTGCCATTAGTTACATTGATATAAACTGTACAATTATAGATACAGGGCACTAAGACAGTCGTGGTGTTCATTGAGACATTACCAGCACTGATAGAATTTACATTCGGCCCAATTCCTGAGAAGTGCGGAATTTTCAACCAAATCATATTATATGTAGTATTAACATAACAGTCTGCAGACGGATTTGTTAAACTACAGGCCATTCCTCCGATACTAGAATTAAACCAAGAAGCATTATATCCGGCGTAATCTGCACTGGCGACAGTATTGTATCCTGCACCGCTTGGATTATCTGAAGCATTCCAAATTTTATTCCAATTTTCGTCATACAGATTATTCAGCAGGACTTTAAATGGTGCAGCTTCGTCTACTGTTGCAGCATAAGGAATACCGATTAAAACTGAACTGTAAATCTCCGGACCATTACTACCGAATCTCCAAGCCATATCCATATCTGCTCCGCTACTTGATTGGTTAGCGGCACTATCAAACAAAGCATCCGGCGGACCGGAGGCAATCATATCCACATCAATATACTTTACAGTCATATTATTACTGGATAATTTCATCTCAAAATCAATTTTTCCTCCTCCCATTACTACAGTCAGTGGACTGAAACTGGCAAAATCAGTACTACTCATCAAGGAACAGGAAGCCGCGGGATATGGCACACTACAAGCAGAATCGCTTTTATAAAATCCGACTTTGATATAATCATCAAGGCCGACATCTTCCGCACTGTCAATCTCACCTGGACTGAATGCAGTTAAAGTTAAATGCACAATCCCTGTAGCTAACTCACTGGCAGTAAAAGTCTTCTTTTTTGGCCCAGCTGACTGAGTGTATATATTCATTTTCTTAACGCTCGCATTTAATAAAGGTAAATAAGCTAGACCATTTAGATTGTCCATCATGGTAAAATCATATCCGTTGGTCTGGGCAGAGGTATAATCTAAATCTACTTCAAGATTGCCATTATTTAAAGTACTGCCATTATAAGTGATATTAAAAGTCACCTCTTTAGTGGTAATATTAACATAACCACCATTTGAGCTTTCCAAAGTAATATTTCTAACTAAGCCCGCCAGGGAAGTCATATTAAATGTAAAATTTTGAAGTTCAGTATTAGAATCTCCTAACGTCAAATTTCTAAAAGCACCATAATAAATACCATCTTTAATTGCTGTGGCAAATAATAAAGTCTTAAAACTCATCACTGCTCCCGGCAAAGTCATATTAAACTTTCCATCTGAAGCATTAAAGAAATCAGCGCTTCCAACCCAAGCACTCATATTGTAAGGCAAGGGATGATCTAGAGCCACTAAATTACTTACTTCCAATAAATAAGGAATTATCGCAATACTAGTAAAATTAACTGCTCCATTGATACTAATGTTTCCTGAAACTCGTCTCATAGTATTAGAAGTATTAAATTTTAAATTAATATGGTCGGGATTTTGGGTGCTGTTCTGATAACTATTGTTTAAAGTCATATCGGTTAATTCATAGCCTAATGGAAAAGATTGATTAGGGTAAATCATAATAGAATAATTTCTATTTTTAGAAAAAGTTAAAGTCACATTCTGCACCATGGTTCCTGAATCAAAACTAGCTGCCAGAGGAAAGCCAACTCGCGCATCCTTAATTTGATAATGAAACATTACTGGTTGCCCGGTGGCATTGACTGCTGAAAGGTTCATGGTGATTCCTGGAGATAAATAGAAATTAACTGCCCCTAGATTGGAAACTTCGGCATACGGAAACGCAGGCAAGACCTGCCCAGTCCAAGCGACATCATGATTATTGCTACTAAAATTTTTTAAGACTGGTTTAAAATTATAAGCTGCAGTAGAATAGGTATCATTGATTGTTAAACTAAAATTACCTGTGCCGTTGGATAAAGTTGATAAAATTATGGCCGGAGTCATACCTTGCCCCTGATAAACTTCCAAACTGACATTGGCCGAAATGGCTGAACCAGATTGATTGTAAGTGATTCCGGTAAAATTAAATGCCGCACTTACCTCTGTTGAAAGAAGACCTAAACAAATAAGTACAGATACGCATAAGATAAGATGATTTCTCATTTGGACACCTCTTTTTTTATTTGGATATGATTATAGTTCTAGAAAATAATTCTATCTTTATAAACTTTCGTAAGAATTTTTAAATACTTAATCAAAAATCAAACCAAGAACGTTCTCTTAATCATCTCTTTTTTCTCTTTAATAGCCATTGGTGAGGAACCGCCGTGCCAAGTAAATCTCGGCCGCACCTGGATAGGAAAAATTCTTTCGTTTTTATCATCAAAGATAATGGCTGAACCAATGACTGGAGGCAGATTGGCCAATTCCTCGTCCAAGCCTTTACGCATATACGTTTGAGTGAGTTGGCTAAGAGCATCGACATCAATCTTAGCAGTGATACGATGAGATAACACTATATCGGCTTGGGTAATGACATCAGTATGAATCTTGCCGGGCTGCTGGGAAATCAAAACTAAAGAGATGCCTGGCTGGCGGCCTTCTCTCAAGATAGTTACCAACGCATCAGTAGCTGTGGTTTTCATATCTCTGGGCAGCAGCTCGTGGGCTTCATCAAGAATGAGCCAAACCAGCGGCTCTTCTAATCTATCTTTTTCTTCCCTAGTAAAATAATGCATGGAAGCATCGATAGTAGAAAACTCTTCAGTTTTTCTAGCCATCATCCGTTCTGCAAATAAACGTTTAGAAATCAAACCGACTACTAATGCTTTAATCAGCCAGCCGGAAGGGAGGGTAGCATAGGGGCTTAAATCCAAAACTGTGGTTTGACCGCCCCGCACTAAATCTTTTAGAGCGGTGCCTTCTTTGGCAAAAATTCCCCAATCTTCCACTTTATGAAATTGATTGATGATTATATGTTTAGTAACTGCATCAGTCTCTTCATCAGTTTTCACAATCTCAATCAATTCGGCTAAAGAAAAATTTCCAATCTGATCTAAAGCGCGGTGCACTACCCTAGAGAGCAAGACTCCGGCCGGAGAATTAATCTCAATTTCAAAAGTCATGCACCAATCTTCGGCAGTTAGATCTTCCGGTCGAATAGCAAAAGGAAAATCTGTAGGAATGCCTTCGTCTTTGTATTTTTTATAAAATCCTGAGGGAGTATAAATTTTTATATCTAAGGATTTGGGTTCTAAACCCCACGATTTAAGCAGGTCTGATTCTCTCAAGTTGGGATATTTCATAGTCCAATAGACACCCATAGTATCTAATAGGATGACTGAAAGATTATTTTTTATTTCTGGCTCTAAATCGGCTATGCCTTCAGCGATAACTCCCGCACTGTAGCTTTTTCCGCCACCGCGCTTACCGACGAGAAAGATGACATGAGAAGAAGCAACATCAAGGAAAACATGATTGGAGAGAGAAGTGACTTCTCCCATTTTTACATACTGCTTGCCCAGAAAGACTGCTCCTTGGGTGCCGTACCGCTCCATTTCCGGCCGGTTACGGCCGATGACAATTTCAAACGCCATTTTAGTCTCTTTTTTAGGTAAGAAGAAGAGAATAGTTTTAAACTTTTAGTATTAGGAAAAGAAATAAGAAAAAATAAAAAAATTAAATATCTTTCAGACCTCCAGTCTCTACGATGAAGGCCGCTTCCGCTTCTGGCATGCTCGGCGAATCAATGAGCTTGGCCACCCGGCTTCCTTTCTTGCCCTTACGCAGATAGATACGATAGGTAGAGGCATGAGCCACTATATGGCCGCCAATGGCTTGTGTAGGATCGCCGAAAAAAGTGTCGGGCTTGGCCATCACTTGGTTGGTGACATAAACACAGAGATTGTTGGTCTCTGCTAGCCTCATCAAAGTATGCAGATGACGGTTAAGCTTCTGCTGCCTATCGGCTAAGGTTCCTCGGCCAATAAATTCTGCTCGGAAATGGGCAGTCAAGGAATCTACTACTACCAGCTTGACATTCTTTTTGTCCTTCTTAATCAAATCTTCCACTTTTTCCGTGAGAAGCATTTGGTGGTCAGAGTTGTAGGCTTTGGCTACGATTATCCGCTTTAAGATTTCCTTAGGATCCATACCTGCACTTTCGGCCAGCTGGATGATTCTTTCCGGACGGAAAGTGCTTTCAGTATCGATATACACGGTCATGGCTTCGGGATTTTGCTTAAGCTGATTGACAGTCAGAACATGGCCGATTTGGGTTTTGCCTGAGCCGAACTCGCCAAATGCTTCAGTGATAGCTCCGGTTTCAAAACCTCCCCCCAACATCTGGTCTAAAGCATTTGAACCGGAATTGATGCGTTCAATTAGTTCTCTCTTTTTGAGAATTTCTTCTCCGGTTTCAAAGCCCATCTCCATTGCCTCTCTGGCAGCGGAAATGATCTTTCTAGCAGATGCTTCTGTTACACCGGCGATTTCAATCAATTCCGCGGGAGAAGCCACAGCAATGCTTAACATATCTCGGTAACCAGCGCCTTCCAGCTTTTCTGCAGTAGCAGCCCCTACTCCGGGCAATTCTTTAATGTCTGAAACTTTTGTTTTAGTCATCTTTGTTCACCTCAATTGAATAAATCCTGCTCTTTAAAGATCAGGAATTCATAAGCTTTCTGCAAAAGGACATTGGCTTTAGGCAGGTCAGCGATTCTGAAAGAATTAGTGGTCTGCCATTGTCCTGCCTTGTCTTTATAGCTCCTCTCAAGAGAAATAGTACGATATTCCGCTTCTTCTCCGTTCTTGCTCTGGCCGTGGTTCAGCCAGATAGTGGCCGAAATTGCTCCGGCTCTTAACTTCTTTTCCGGCAGATTACCGGCTACTTTTACTTGGTTTTGTGTTTGCATCTCAAACACCTCCTTTCCTTTCGGTTTTTGTTTCAACCCCTCCTTTTGAGGGGGGAGGGCCACCAACTTTGGTTGATGACAGAATATATGATACGGCCGGAGGTTTATATAGATAATGTGGGGTTGACCAGTGGCTAGTGGCTTGTTTTCTATATAGAAATAATAAGATGACAACGAAAAGAGCACTGGGTAATAGGAGCTGATTTTCGCGTTATGGGGGGGTGACAGTAAAGAATTTCCCGAACAAAATCAAGAAAAATCGTTAAATTTTGGCAATTCCACATAACAAGTGTTATGTGCAGTTCTCTCTTTGGCCGCCCCCCTTCCAATACTCTTTTAAATCTCGCTTCGTTTCTTCTTCTCGTGGCCAAAAAGAAGTGGAAATGCTCAGTCTGCGGATTTATCCATGAAGGGGGACGGCCGCATAGTTGTCCGCAGTGCGGCAGCTCGGCCCAAGAGTTCTTGGAATTCAAAGAAAAGAAACAGTTGACTTACGATGGAAAGAAGTTTGATGTTCTATTGCTTAACAGCAGCAGCCATCGAGAACATAATACTGGACATATGGTTGATTTGGCCGAAGCGGCTTTAAAAAAAAGAAAAGTTTCTTATCGCCGGTTTAATCTCAGCGAGTTTGAGATTAAGCACTGCTGGTGCTGCTATAGTAATGCTGATGCCGAATGCACTTATCCCTGCCGTAATCAGATGGATGATGCACCTGCATTGCATGAAATGCTAGTGCAAGCCAAAGCAGTAATTGTCGCTTCCCCCATTAATTGGAATAATATGTCTGCCCGGCTGAAAGATTTTTTGGATAGGACTACCTGCCTACAGAATCTGGGCTTGTTGAAGAAACCGAGCTTAACTACAAATAAAACAGTAGGAATCTTTGTCAACGGCCATGAAGACGGGGCAGTGAAAACAGCTATGGATATTTTTGTTTACTTTCAGCAGATGGGTTTTATTCTTGCTCCGTTTGGCTTTACTTACCGAACGCATGGAGCGCAATACCCCGCAGAAACAGACAATTCTTTTTTCCGGAAAGACAAAAAGTTAGAAAAAGAGATTGATGGAGTAGTCAATAATGTGGTTAATCTGATGAAACAAGAGCTGGAGAAAAAGCTGAAAGGAAAGATTGTTTCTGTTTGTGAATAGTCAGGGGAAAAGTTTTAAAACAATTAAAACCATTAGTAATATAAAGATAAATTTCTCGAATAATTTGCCGGTTCTAAAGAAACCAGATATGTTTAATTGACCGAATGGCTGAAACAGCCTTAAGCCGTCTTTAGTCAGCAAATCTCCAAGAAGATGAGATAGATAGCCTAATAGAATGGCCGTAGCATAACTAAACTCCCAGAAGAGGCCGATAATAAAAAATATCAACACTGCAAAGAACAAAGAATGCATCATCCCTCTTGGCTGCAGGAATAAAGCTAAAATTTTAGTAATCTTCAGTTTATTATTCAGCCAACTGGAAAAATGGTCTATATCGGGCAGCAATGCGCCAAATAAAAATAGCAGTAAGATTAGTCCACCTTCGGCTAAAGAGTAGCCAATCAATTCTAAATAAAACAATCCAAAAAGAAAAGCCAAAGCCAGATGAGTCCTAAACTGCATTTTCCAAGTGGGAAATCTCTTCCTCTGGTTTTACATCAGTATAAACTAATTGGGCAAAAAATTCCAAACGATCGAACATGGCGTTTTTGTTTACTTTGCCTACCATTTTAATCTGCTCACCGAGAAGGGCATTTTTAATTTCACCAAAAGCTTCTGGCTGCTCTCGGAAAAGAGCAATCTCTGCATCGCTTTTCTTGAGAAGCTTTTCCATCTGGCTCCGCCAAAGCACTGCTCGAATATTAGAAGTGCCATCATCTAATACAATATTCAAAACATAAGAATACGCCGGCTCCACTTTTTGATGCTCGTTGCAAATGAAATCGGTTTCTACTTTATTCACTTTCTTATTGCAAGCAGGACAGACTGGGAAAAAACGAGGATCAAAGACTTGAGTAACTGTGCCAAATAATTCGACATTCTGCTCATTCTCTTTTAAAGATTCTATCTTTTTTCTTTCAAAAGAAAGGTTCTTTTTTACTTCTGTTACCGTCTCTCCGGCAGGATTGATGGTGATGATACTCTTATCATTAAGATGCACTTCTAGATAACCATTATTCTCTCGAGCATAGCCGGATTTGATGCGAACGGTATCTTCTTCTTTGAGACTGCCCATAACTTCAGTCATCTTATGCCAAAGAACTATCTTGCATGTGCCGGTCTCATCACCGACAATGAAGGAACCTACTTTGCCGGGGCTGCCGTCTTTGCCTTGGAACTCTCGCACATCAAACTTGCGAGTGACTTTAGCTAAGAGGTCTATATTGCGCATTCCACCTGCTAAGTGCTTGATCTTCAGCGGGCCTTCTGGCTCTAGAAGCTGGATGCCTAGCTCATTAGCAATGATATAAACTGCTCCTTCTTCAGAAACTAAACCTGCCAACTCATTAATCTTGTCTTTAATCTTGTCTTCTAATCCGGCGGGAGTGAGCCTGGCTTCTTTGAGAAGGCGCTCCTTCACCTCGTTTAAAGGAATCTTAAGCATATAAGTTAGATACTTCAAGGATTTATAAGAATTTGGGTGGTAAAAGAGAGATAAATTAACCAAAATCCACAGCAAACTGATAAGTGATTCCCCTATTCACACAGAAAGCCCACCCATTCTCTTGATGAATAAACTCTCCTTGACAAGCGCCTACCTTCCAATCCCCTGGTTTGTTTTCAATTAGACACTGTTTAAAATCAGAAGCGGACGAACAAGTTTCTTTTAGCCCTTGAGCTTCTTCCCATAACTTAAAATATTCTTCTGGATTATAACCAAGATTAAAGCTAAAGGCCGGATAAAAGTGATACTCGCTCTGCACCTGGCCTTTTTTGATTACCCGAAAAATGGCCGGAGTCTTGGCCGTACCTTTGATGCGGTTCTCTTCGATAATTAAGGAATAGTCGTAAGTAGGCTGACGGACAAAGCTGAATGTTTCAGAGACTTGTTCATTCATTGGATAAAGTGAGATATATGAACCGATTTTTTCTTTAAACTCTTCGTTTAATTCATCCTTGATTGCGGGCAAGCAAATCTTTTCTTCGTTATCTCCTTCCAATTTATTCCAAAGATTAATTTCGTTTACACTGCCGCATTCTGTTTCTCCGGACAAACCGGCAGAAGGAGCTTTAAAGCCGCCGTTGATTGCCCGGTGAATAAGAAAATCGTCGATGATGGAACGACTAGCTACAGAAAGGAAAAGATTGAATTTCTCTGCTTCTTTGGCAGTGTGAGAATAATAAACCTGGCCTTCGCCTTTGAAAACATCTCCAGCGGTGTAAGTTACTAAAACGACAATGCTCAAAGCAGCCACTATAACAAAGATCACCCAATGAAAAATGGAAGCTTTTTTGTCCATGTTTAGTTTTTTATTTTCTTTTTTATTCAGTAAATTTTTTTAGATAATATAACTTTATTTTTACTGGCTGTTTTTCTTTGTTTAAAATAATGGCCGAAGCAATAATGCGCTTTGTTTCCAGCTGCTGCAAAGGCTCATCTAAATCAAGATATTTTTTCATAGGAAAAGCTAATTTCAGCTTATCTCCCTCGAGAGGTTCTATAATCAACAAGAAATCTTGACCGTTCCACGCCAACGAGCGAGCCTGCCAGATAAACGCCAGCCATAAATAATCCGCAGAATCCTCAGAACTGACCGAGGCCATATCTGCTATAAAATCTGCTACTGTTTTTTTCTTTTCTAAACCGAGGGTTAGTTGTTTATTGATTTCTGCTTCTGCTGATCCGTCTAAATTGGGAGATGGGGTATAATATATCTGGCTTTGCTCTAAAACTAATTGATTAAAGTTGCCTGAAAGAGGAGTACTCAAAAAAGTCAAAAGATTATTTTCCACATTGAGACTGAGCTGTTTCTCCTTAGCTAATTCTTGATGTTCAGTAGTGCTGGTAAAAACATTAAGAAAAATGAAAAGAAGGATAGCCATAGCTATCGTAAAGATAAAATCGAACCAATCATCAATCACTGCTTTTTTGTTCATCTGTTTTAATGCTATTTGATTCACCTGATCTTAAATCTTTTCTTGGACGGTAATTGTCAATTTGCCTTCCATTTCTGCGAAAGGACCGGTAATGATTCTTACAGCCTTAGGAGGAAGTGTTAAATCCGGTTTAGTATACCAGTCTTCTGTTTTTACGACTGTTTTCTGGCCGCCTATAGTTTCTAAAGTAAATTGAAAGTTCATTCCTTTAAAGACATCTTCTTGATAGCAAGAATTAATCTTTTCTTTGGTGAACTTGTTGATATCGATGGTGCCGCCATAAACCTGCCCAGTTTCTTTATCAACATAAGCAAAACAATCCGGAGAGTTGATAAACCGCTGGCTAAGCAGTTCAGCTTTAGTAATCAGAGGAAGATAAGTAGCTTTACTGCGGAAATTGCCGATTGTAAACCAGAAAGCAAGAATGATCATAGTAATGACAAAGATAATCAGCGTCCAGTAAATAGTTTTCCTGGCTACATCAAAAACAGAATCTTCTTCACCCATTTTTCACCGTTTCCTTAAGAGCTTTTTCAAGAGGGATAGCTATCTTGGCTGCTTCACCAAAGGGAAAAGTAAAATACACTGCTGCAGGTGTACTGGGTAAAGAAGAGACTGGAAGAAGTTCTTTTTTTACAAATTGCGCTTTATTAAAAACAGCGATAGCTAAAGCTTGGCTGGAAGGATTATCTTGAGAGTATTCTATTTTAAGAGTATCCTCGGGAGAAGTCTCTGAGAAAAATAGATAGAGTGCTCCTTCTTCCGGACTGCTTTTGGTTTCTTTAGCTAATGAAGTCGATATTAATGCTGAGATTAAATCTGCAGTTTCTCCAGCTGGAGCAAAGATGATTTTACTGGCTGAAAGAACAGCCGATGAGCCTTCCCGTTGAACATGCAAAGCGGGTACATCTTCAGCAAGATATACTTTTTTTCCTTCTTTAACAAGATAAAACTTTTCTTTATGAACTATCTCTCCTGAAGCAGTATAGCCTTGGGGTAAAGATAAACGCCGGGTGGCAGAACCAAGCTCTTCTTCTGGTTTGCTTTTAGTGGTCACTCCCGCATCAGTAAGGTAAATTATGTATTCGGAAAGATTATACTTATCGTTTAAAGGGTACTGACAGAAAGAACCAAATCCTGAGCGAGATTTATTTTTTCCAAAGAAGATTGATTGGCTGCAGCTTGGGCCATCTTCAAAGCAATAAATGCTAAGAAAATAACTGCTAAAATCTCTACCACCATTAAGAGAACACTAGCAGCTTTACGTTTCATTTTTTTGCGAACTATTTAATTTATTATTATTTACACACTTCTATTCTATCTGGTTCTAAAAGATTAATGGTGAAAGAATTGCGGCGGTTTTTGAAAGTAAATGGATAATAGCTGATGTAATCATATCGCCAAAGAAGGAAACCATTCTGAGATTCAAAAGTATACATCAGAGTTTCTGTGGTTGTTCCTTCCCCCACATCTCCCGGCACCTGGGCTTGAGTTGAAACAGATTGAAAGCAGCCGCTGAGTTTAATGGTTCCGGTCTTCCAACAAGTTCTCTTTTCGCAGTTGATGGCTTCTGCAGGCAAGTTTCCTGAGATGCTTACTTTTTCACATAAACAAAGACAGCTTTCTCCTGCACATTCTTCGGGGTATTTGGCGCTGACAGTACGATGATTATCGATGACTAACGAGTATCCCGGAGCGCCACCAGTAAAACCTAAAACTGCAGAATTTTCATCCATAGTAAGAATTTCTACTTTTTTAGGTGTATCTCCTTGAGAAAGAGCAATAATCTCTTGCGTTAATTTTTCTGTAGAATCTCTGGCTTGCATGCCGGCAGTGAACAGTTTAGCGATAAACATTACGGTAGGTACAAAAATAATCAAAGCAATGACAATCCCTATTAAAAATGCTAAGGCTACTCCTCTTTTTTTCATTAGTTAAAGAGAATAATTGCTTATTTATTAAGTTATTCTAACTGTTCGTTAAGGATTAGTTTCCATGTCTTGTTTTTTTCTCCGGCTTTCTCTTTAGCGGGATTGAGCAAATCATACTTTTTGGTTACTTTTTCTTTTAATTCTTGAGGAAGATTGAGGTTTAAAGTTTCCAAGAGATAACCTAAACGCTTGATAGCTTGGGAAGACGCGTTTCGCAGGGCGTAAGCAGATAAACGGCCGAGGTCTAATCCTTTAGCTAATGCTTGTTTCGTTTCCTTCAGAGGAAAGAATTCCGGAAAGCATAAAGCATCGGCTATGGCTTTTTCTTTTTCTGCGATAAACAAATCTTTTCCCATAAATGTTTCTTTTCTGTAACCAAAGAAACGATGAGAAGGTTGGCGGAGAAACTTGATAGTAAATCCTTCTAAAGCAATATCTTTTTTGCTTTTGGAACTAGCTACATAGACTAAAGAAGAAGCACCTTCAATAAGATGGTGATAGTACAATGCATGTGTAAACGAAATATACGAAGGAAATAAAAGATTAGATGCGAGGGTGTACCTATCTTGAGGAAATGCAAACTGGCCTTTGCCTAACTCCCAAATAAGATGATTCTGCTTGAGCTTGATAAGGGATTTCTTCAGGGTGGCCGGGGAGCGGCCCGTAAGTTCTTTCAATTCTTTGATACTGAAAACGGGCTTTAACTGGCCAGAGAGCTCTAAAATCTCGCGGTTGTCCATAAAGAATTAGAATTAGTTTACTTTATAATTATTTTGAAGTTATTCGTTTGCTGCTTTTTTACAGGCTTCGGGCATACATCGGAAGGTGCCGTCGGATTTTACTGTTAAAGCTCCAGACAAATCACCTGGAGGAGCAACTCCTACTGGACAGCCAGCGTAGGTTTCAGATGAGCTTGTGCCTTGGGACTGGCAGGGACAATAATCTTCTTTGTTAGGGAGGTTATCATTATCGCAGTCTTCAAAACCGCCAAAGAGCGTATCAAAGAAACTGCTGCCTTTTCCTAAACCGCCAGTTACAATGAAAATTACGATGGCCGCAGCAATGAGTATAGGAATAGTCCAAACAATAAGTTCCATCACGCTAATGGCTCCTCTTTTTTCCATTTTTCTTGTTTATATCACAAAGTTTATAATAATTTTGTTTATTTAAGGTTTAATCGTGACTCATATTTTAATCTCCGCCTAAGTCTCCTTGATAACAATAACCATTTAGAGACCCTAATTCATCAATGTAAATAGTGCTGACATCCCGTTCTGTCTGCAATTTATTCGCATCGGCTACTCCGCTGCCAAAAATTGCAGTGGAAGCTACTCCCAAACCTACAAACGTTGCTTTAAGAGAAAGCCCCCCAGTATAAGCCGCACCCACACCCCCTGCTACAGCTAAAGCCAATCCCCCACCTATCTTAGCGGCAGAGCCATACCAAGTAACATCATCCTTATTTTTAGCGGCAAAGGCAATTCCATAAGCCTTTCCTGGCTGGAGATGACTCAAAACAAGTAATCTCCCCGGCCCTTCACTATAAGAAAGATACTGCAGGTATGTTTGATCACCTGATTTTTTATATTTAGTAGCATAAGTGAAGTCAAGCAATTCTTGAGAAGACACAAGATTACCGGAAGTAAATCCCGGCCCTTCGTCCAAAGCCACAGCATAACAGATAAAGCAGGGATTATCAGTATTTATTCCCAGTTTTCCTAAAAAGTTTTTTGACGCAATGATTTCTTCATACTTTCCTTCCCCCCACATCCACCAACAGCGAGCAGCCAAGTCAGAAAATGTTTTTTTGACTTCTTCTTGTTTACCGGAAACCTTTTTATTGATGGTATTACAGAGAGGAGGAGTTGCTTTAAACTCTTTTCCTTCAACATTAAGAGTAGTCTTTGCTCTAATCAAAATACTATCCCGGCAAAGATTCTCTACTTCCTTATCGCTGGCTTTTAGCATGAATACTGTGATGACAGAAATAACCGCAAAGGCTCCAATCAGTAAGATTATGACCCCGGCCAAAAAACTGAAACTACCTTTTTTTTCCATTTTAGTTTTAATAACAATAATTCAATTGAGCATGCTGTATTTTGTAAGGAATACTTTCTTCTTCTGTTTCGTCGGTTAAACAATCATTGTCCAATCCATACGCATTATCTCCGTCACAAGAGTTGTCTCCTTTCTTTGTTGGAAAAAAACAGACAAAGCCGGGAGAGGGTTTGAATAAATAACCCCCGTTTTGAAAGTTATCTGTACTTTCTGAAGCTGGTTGGCCGAATTCTATTTTATTGCCATCGTCAGTAAAAAATCCCCCGGCATAAGAGATTTGCATTTGATTCGCATAACCCCAGTAAGGTAACGCACAATCTTCATCTGAAGGGCAAACTCCCCATATACAACCAGAGCATCTTGCTCCCTCTTTCAGAAAATTGGTATAAAAATTTTCCGCAATATTGGGATTGCTCTCTCCGGCAATGACGCAGGGTTTAAAATTCCAAGTTTCTGAGCTGAATACGTTTCCCTTGTTATCCGAGACCTGCACTAAAGTGTTCTCTCCAGAAACAGTAAAAGAGATAGTATTAACAATTTCTTCTCCCGCTTCATCTGCGGCAGTCAAATCCGGCAGGGGGGCGAACTGCATAAAGCAATTGTTTTTATTACTGTTAATCATAACCTCTATTACTGATTTTAAGTTTCCTAAAGAACTTTCTACTCCAGGAGTATATACCGAAGGCGTGCCCTGCAATTCTTTAGCTCCAAACGAGATGTTGGGCAGATAATCTGCAATATTGCTAAAAATATCTTTGGCTTTGTTTAAACCTTTATCCGGTCCTAACAGGGTATAACCAATGACTAAAAAAGCGGCTAAAAGGATTATAATCGCTGCCAATTTGTTGAAAGTTACCATTTTAAAACAGATCTAAAAAGTTTTCTAGATAAGATTTAGCAGAATCTCCTAATGCTCCAAACCACATCATAACGAAAAGAATGACTAATAAAGCTAATATCATGACTAGAATCTGCCAAAATTCCGGAGCTTCCAAACCTCTTTTATTCATACAAAGAGAGACTGCTCAGCTATATAAAAAGATTTGCTTTTAAAAACCAAATTTGCCGGAGAGGCGATAAATTGCATAGAATAGAGCAAAGGCAGCAACCAGAATTATAATTATTATCATCAAAGTGATGGCACTGACATGCGTTTCCACCTCGGCATGCTTATCCATAAAAGTTATTCACTTTTTGTGACTGCTTTACAGCAGATTTTTGTTTCGCCTTCCTCGGCTTTACAATCTCCAACAATTTTTGCTTCATTCTAGTCGCCGGAACATTCACTAATCTGTACATTGAACCACGAAAACTTGCCGGTAAAAATAGCAATTAAGACTACTGCCACCACCAGAAGAATGGCCGCGATGACAATAGTTTGTAAGGTTAACTCCACCCCTCTCTTATGCATGCTTACCGCCATTGACAAGTGCCAGTACAGGTTTCTTTGCTGTCTACGGCCTTACATTGATCTATTTTCTCTTCAAAACTAACTTCAGCAAATGCTTTGGCTTCTTCGTTATCTTCTTTATTAGCTGCATCCCAAGCTTTGGTAAATGCAGTCTCTTCAGATTTAGCTGGACCGCAACCGATTCCATAAGTTATTTGCTTAGTAGCTAAAAGAGTACTAGCTGCTTTACTCACTCCAATATCAAAAATGGTAATCTTTCCCATAAAGATAGCGAGCAATACTACTAAAACTACTAGAGCAATGACTGCTACAATAATCACATTAATAGATATTCCTTGGCCTTTCTTATCCATTGATTTCACCTCATTTGTTACGGTTTAGTATTATAGACAATTGCACTGAGTAGTATGGCTTTAACTGTAATTGTCTATTCCGGAAATTGCGTTCAATTGTATATCCATCTACGCAATTTACGATATTTTGTGAATTAATGGGAATTTGTATATAAAGATTGCGGCTGAGAAAGGAATAATGATTCTATTTAATGACTAACTGCAGATATTCAGCTCCAGAGTGATAATGCTTCCGGACTTAGTTTCTAAGTGGTATGGGCCGGAGCTGTCTTGATTGCCCGGACAAATAACTGCGTTTAAAGGAAGAGTAGAAACGATTAAATCCAAATTATTCCCCTCCTGATCATTTAAGACACGAAAGTAATAATCCTTCTGCCAATAACGCTGGATAGTCTTATTTAGAAGCTTATTGATTTGGAGCGTGGTGAACTCGCAAATATCATTATAGGAACATAAGTTTGAGAAAAAAGATTGGTCATCAGTGATACAGGCTTCTATAAACTCGCTTAAGGGGGGGATGGTTTCCTGACCATAGGTGCAGCCGTTTTCTTTAGTTAAGATATTTGTCTCGGAAGGATTGGCTTTGATGACTGCTTCCAATGTGCTGATAGCTAAGCCTTGACGGACAAAGACATTCTGTGCATCTTCTCTGCCAAAAAAGAAAGAGACCATAAATAAAAAGCCCATGCTGATTAAAAGGACAATAATCACTAAACCGACAATTTCAGTCTGTCCTTTTTTCATTCAGCGATAAACCTCCACATGCAAGACTCCGTAGCGATAAGATAGACCAGAACCAGTTCCTAAATAATCTTTAAGAGTGACTACAAAAAAAGAAGGAATAACCTCGTGGTATTCTGGTTTGGTGTTGTTATAGATGGTATACTCAATTTCGTTAGGAGAAAGCTGTTCTACCCAAATATAAGAATACGAAAAGAGAGAGAAATATTCTTCCACTGACAGGCCTTTAACAGAATTAAGGTACTGTAACTTCTGCAAATCAATACAGTTGCTTCCGGTTTCTGCTTCAGCATTAGTACAGATTAATTCCGGAAGGAAAACGGCCTGCAGAGTCATATCCATGGCTTTCTGACCGAATTGCTTATATTCTGCTATTCGTGCCTGCCCTTGAGAGTATTTAGCGTAAAAAATAATGCCTAAACTAAGAAGAATAAAAAAAATGAACATCACAGCAATAGTCTCGGTCATGTGCACTTGAGCTTTTTTGTTTAATTTGAAGTGTTCCATTTTAATAAAGCTGAGCGCAGCTCTGCTGCATCAGGTTAGTGTTATCTTCTTTCACGGCTAGCGCATTCTCCAAAAGAGTCTGGCAAGCACTTCCAGATAATTTATTGACACAAGAGTTGGCATTACTTTTCATTACGGCCAGCCCTTCAGTAATTTTGATTAGTAAATTACCACAAATTTGATAGTTATTATCCAACGGATTAATTGCGGATTTCTTTTGATAAAAATCTTTTAACGCAGTAGTCTTGCTTTCGTAGATGAGAATAATCTTACTCATCTTATTGAATACTTTTTGCATCTGGCAAAGATACGCTTCTTCACTATCGGCGAAAATAGCCGCATAAATCAACGGGTCGTTCTCTTCGGCTATTGACGGCAACGGTATAACTGAATTGGCAGTAAGTTGGTTATTCTTCAAAGAGAGAAAAGAAATCTCTTTATTAGCGATTGATAAACCGGTGACTTTTTCTGACGGAAGAGAGCTAATCCAGACAGGCAGACTGAACGAAGGGCCTGCCAAAAAAATGAAACGAACAGCGTAATTGTTTTCATCGACTGCTTCGCTGACGTCAGAAAGAAAAGAAACATCAAAACCCGGCCAAAATTCTCCGCTTAGCGGAGTTTGAACTTCCAAATTTTTTTTCAGCTCTTCTTTAAGGGGACTTTCTCCGACAATATAATATTTTATTCCTCCGGCATCTTTGGCTGAGCTGAGCATCAGGATATCCATTATCTTGAAAGGAAACTTATACGGCAGAGACCATGCGGCCAGCTGTTTGCTTTTGATTTCAGCAGGAGAGAAGATGGGTGCTGCGGGATTTTTTGGAGGAAATTCTCCCTGCTTTAAATTGAATGAAGATATGCCATCTTGACAAGCGAAGACTAATTCCACTTCTGGAGTTTCAATAAAATTCTTGGTTTTTTCTGAAATCCCTGCACCGACAAAGATTGAGTTTAAAGCGTTGAGAGTTTCTACTGCTCTCCTGTCTTCTGCCTGCCCTTTAATGAAAATGACTAAACTGCCAAAGAAGGCAAGAATCACTGCACCTGCAATAAGCACATAAATCCAGTTGAACTGGACTTCTACCTGGGCTTTTTTAGAGGGAAATGGGCGGAGAGGCATCATTTTAGGAGGGGCTTGTTTGAGGCAGAGCTTCGGAAACTTGGACGTAAGTGCCTTTGCCTTCCAGGAGAAGTTTAATCCTGCCGCTCTTGTTTATGGGACTGACTTTAAGTTTTATCTCTGAAGGCGGATCAAGGAAAACATTTTGTTCTGCATCTTCATGGCTGAAGTATGTGCTTAGATAGTTGCAGACTTGGGGGGTAGCAGTGTCGGGATCACACATTTTTTCACCATCATAATCAAAATCGACAAAACAGACTTTTTTAGTTTCACATGGCAGAGTGAAATCCAGATTATTTCTGACTTTGCCATAACTGCCAAAAATCCCTGTAAAGGTGCTTTCTAAATCGGTTTTAAATTTGATTGATTTAACATCGCATTGTTTAGTTAAGAGCTTTTGAACAGCGATATATCCAAAGCTTAAAATCGCAGCAAAGGCGACAATAGCTAAAATATAAATAAAAACTTGACCGATGATTTGAGCACGTTTACGATTCATTTTTTCTTCCCTTTGTGCCTTGTTTTTACTATCTTATCCAGCTTCTTGAAAATGTCTTTGGCCTGTTTTTCAGGGATATTTTTCACTTGGCCGTGCCTTTCAGACAAATCCACTAACTGCTCAAAAACATCTTTCTCTTTGGAACTTAATGCCGGTTGAATCTCTTCTTTATTCTCGGTATATTTTTGGAAAATCTGAGCCACTTTCTTGATTGGAGAGACTCCTTCTTTGGCCAGAATTTTTTCTACATGAGGAATATGTTTTTCTTCTCCTCCGAAAGCTTCAAAGACTTGGCTGCGTTCTTCTTTTTTCTTTAATTTCTCTGTGGTTCTTCTTTCAAACAGCTTGAATTTTTCTCCTAAGTTAAATCCTTGCTTAGCTGCTGCTTTTGGTTTCTCTTCTATGAAAAAGGCTCTTCCTGTTTTTGACGGGGCTTTTCTTCTCTGCTGCTGATAATAATACAAATGTCCTATTCCTCCACCAATCATCAGCAGACCGAAGATAATAAATACCCATCCCCACGGGAAAACTTCTTCTCCAGGTTTCTTTTCATCTTCTACTGACGGTGTTGTTCCGACAGAAGTGATCTCGCTAGGCGCACAACCATAATTTTTATCAGATTTAGTCTTAATCACATTCTTTATCTCGCTGGCCGGCGTCTTCTTGCATTTATCGTCCTTATCTAAAATGCCATCTCCATCTGTATCCTTTTCGTCCGCACTGCAAGGATCAGTACTGTCTAAATATTCTTCGTAATTAGTCATGCCATCTTTATCATAATCTTCCTGCCCATCAAGAATCTTGTTGCCGTCTGAATCGGCTTTATTCTTGTCCAACAGGCAATTATCTGAATTGTATAATATTTCAAATGAATCCGGCAGTTTGTCCTTGTCCTCGTCTGGTTTATTGTCTTTATTATCCTTGTCTGTACAGCCAGTGATGTCGACTGATGCTCCGGCAAGAGTGTCTAAACATTTGTCACAGGAACCAATATCTAAAATTTTATCTCCGTCTTTATCTTCTACTGTGAACGGGACAGTGCCTGCATTAGTATTACCTGCTTCATCCGCTATAAAATAACAAAGATATGAAGTTTTGTTGAACTGGAAAGGAGTAGAATAATTGCCAGATTTACATTCTGAAGAGGTATATGCCCAACCCGCTTGATCTACTTTACATTTAGAGTTATCTTGGCATTTTATATTGACTTTCAAAGCCTTACAGGAAGAAGAATCTTCAGTATAATTCATCTTAGGCACCTGCTTATCATCACAGTTTTTGGTATCATTACTGGAGAAGACGAGGAAGCCGTCACTTTTTTTGATTGCACCCACATTCCCTAAACCATCAGTGACTGAAACTTCAATAGAATGCTTATCTCCAATGGTTAAATTCTCCATTTTAATATCAAACGGAGAAGAAGAAACATTACCGCTGGCAATCACTATTCCTTTGCTGTTCTTCAGCTGATAGCTATAACTAAAAGGAGTTGAGGAATCGTTTACTTCTACTGCTACATGAACTGGATCTTCGGGGAAGCATGTTTTATTGCCGTCTTCAATAGAATTAATGATCGGGGCAGAGGTATCAATGACAAAAGAAAGCTCGTCTTGAAGAATCTCCGGTCCAACTTTACATTTAATGATATACTGATACTCCCCGTCTTTGAGATTAGTTAACTCTTTTTCAAAAATTAACCCTTCGCCTGAAACGTCTTCAAACGGAATATCTGTTTCATTACCAAAGGTGTATTTACACCATGAGGTATATTTGCTTAGTTCAGCATGAAGAGTGACTTCTTTTTGGTTGAGATGAATATCGTTCGGCCAGAGAACAGTGAAATAACCCTTAAGGGTGAAATCTACACTAAACTTAATCATGCTGGAATTGGATAAATCTCTGGCTCCGTTCTCGCAGACGACAAAATAGCTGAAATTCTGCTTTTTAATGCCTCCCGGCAAGGTTAACGTGGCTTTATGACTCTTGCTCAGATTCTTTATCTGCTCAAAACCCGGAAATAAATATGCCATAGAATCCCACGCATCCGTTATCTCATCGTATTTACAAAAGGTCTTATCATCTGTTTCAACAAATAAATCTACTGCATTGCCAGAGGTGACAACTACTGGTTTGGCGTACGCTTGCAAGATATACGGTGCAGTTGAATCATACTGCAAAGTAACTTTCTGGCTGGGGCCGAGCAAGCCATACTGTAGTGTTAAAATTGAAATCTTCATCAAATTCTAACTTGCACTTTTCGGTGGAAACCGCAGTGCTGATTTGAAGATCAAAGACTGGCTGATTGCTCACTCCAAATTCCGGATTGACCAGCTGTATACCAAAACCGACAATCTTTATTGTTCCTATATGCAATGTGCCTTGCTGGGCTTTTTCGTCTTCAGCAAAATAATATAAAACTGAAGACTGATTGACAATGAATGGTTTGGAATACTCCTGTTCTGGAGAGCAAGAACCTTCTAATCCTGTTTGACAGTAGAATATCTTTTTACAAGGATATCCTGATTCTTCTCCGCAGGCAAAAGAAACTTCTACCTTAGAAACTGCTTCTTCAGTCCAAAGGTCTTCTGTTTTTTCGGTTACCTGATTAGAGAACATATCTTTGATTGTAGCGATGATGCTCTGCGGCCCAGTCATATCGACGATGAAATAGAAATATGCTTCGGCTGCCTTCTTCTCTCCTGCTTCGATGATAAGAGCAGTGCATTTTACTTGATAATCGCTGTATTCTCCGTCTGCAAAGCCAGAAATTGAAGATGTGGTGTGACTAAGATCATCGGAGGAATCAAAAACTGCGATTAAACTTTCTTCTTGATAAAGACCGCAGCTGGCTCCGAAGGAAGTCTTAACTGCAAAGGTGATTTCAGAAGATGCCAGTACTTCTTCAATTTGAGGAGAAAGAATCTGCACCTGGGGATTGTTGAATATTATGATCTCTTCTTTGGTCTGACTGTTGCCCCAATTATCTGCACAACTGGCTTTAAGCTTGTAAACTCCCCAGCCAAGATTAGAGAAAGTTGTTTCTTTGACTTTTTCTTCAGCGGGAAAAATCTTGCTGTTCCAGAGCTGACTTGGAGCAGGGATAAGACGAGTGAGATTGAAATGACAAGAAGCTGGCTCCAAAGGAAGAGCCACGACTTTGATGTTAGCAGTATCTTCATCAACATCTTCTTTTTCTACAGTCAATTCAAATTCCGGAGGAAGAAGATCTACCAAAAGAGTTTTCTCTTTGACTGATTCTTGATTATCGTACTCGTCGATTGCATAATAACGAAGAAGATACTGCGGACATTTATCTGATTCACAATTCGGCGTTTCTGTTTGGAAAAACATTTCTTTTAAGTTTATTGTTTTACCTTTTTTGTAATCGGATATTTGCTGGAAATCATTGCCCGTACATGCTGGTTTATCTTTGGAAGCGAGACATAAATAGAGAAAAGGAATTTGATCTTTGCTGTCTTTGTCTGTAGAAACAAACTCCAGAGAAGGATTAGTCTGGGAAAGAGTTTTTGGCATTTCTGGAACGGTCTTTGTTTCTGGAGCATTTTTGTTCTTTTTACATTCTATTCCTTTAGTAGTGCAATCATCTTGGTTATTATCATTGCCATCTTTAAAGCATTGGCCGTTGTTCCATTTGCATTTCTTGAACTGGCAGCGGTCTGTGGAAGGAGAGACTGTTTTCTGTTCATCGATGTTTAAACCTTCGTTTTGGCTGCCGGTGCATTCCAATTGAGATGCATAATCATAACAGGTGGTATCTTCATCGCAGCTGGCACAGGAAGTCAAACCCGGCTGAGAATAACAGTTACCTAAAGATGAACAGACTTCTGGGGTGCAGAAGAAATTCTCAAAGAGATCGGCTGACGAATCGCATTTCAAGCATTGGTCACTTTTCTTGTAACCTTCTTCTACACAATAGCCGTGGCCAGTTTCTGCTGAAATGTAAGTTTTTGGCTGAGGATCGCCCAAAGGATATACTAAAAATTGGTAAATGGCACCGAAACCGCCACTGGGCTGCTCTGCTCCTTCAGCAGCACTGATCCATAAACAATTTTTATTATTAGGGCGGCATTGATTTTTCTCGCAGGCTTCCTGGCCGTTGTACTGAAAACAGCTTTGAATCTTGTCACAGCCGATACAAGCATCGACGGAAGAAGAAGTGAAATCAAAATAGCAAGGATTGGGGCTTTCTTCATTACCATAACAAAGCTCTCGAGAGTAAAATAGACCAAAAGGTTTGGCATTCTGAGTCTGGATGCTGCAGATACTAGTGTCTTTACAAGCTGCACTGCCAGAAGAATCTGAAACGCAATAAAAATTCTTGCCAGTTTCAGTTGGGCAATCTTCTTCTACGGTTTCATCATCCTGGCAGTATTGAATTTTCTTGCCGGTAGGATCACAAAACTTTTTAGGAGTACCATCTGCTTTGTACATTCCTTCACAGGAAGCACTGCCTAGTTTTACGGTGATGGAAAATGGTTCAGAATTACGAGGTTCAGCTCCATCATCGTAATGAGCAATGATTTCGTAAGTGTAAGTCTCTTCCCAAATCAGTTCTTCTTGGTCTAAGTAGTCTGTAGCGGCTAAAGAAAGAAGTTTTTCTCCGTTCAACTGTTTTTTCTCCTCGTCATGATAACGAGTGATATAATAACCGCTTACTTCAGGACAGGGTTTTTCCCAGTTGAGCTTGACTGCTTTTTGGCCAGGCACTTGTTTGCCTTCAAAGTTAAGAACAGCTTTTGCCGGTTCTGGACCATTTTCACTGCAGGTGCCGATAGTTTTTTCTAAGACAATATCTTTTTTAAACTCATCACCTTTTATTGTAAAAGGAAAAGAAAAATCATTATAACCGAAAGCGGAAACAATAGCCGTGTATTCTCCATCAAGCAAAGAGAGTTCATACTGTCCATCTATCTGGGTGATATCCTTAAAAGGAGTATCTTTTATTGAAATTTCAGCCCCTATAAGCACTTCTGGCCCTTCGGTAATCTCTTCTTTATATTTATAAACGCCAGTGACTGTACCTTTAAGGCCTTGAAAATCTGCTTGTTCCATCAAACAGTCAATGGAAAGGTCTGCATCAACAATCTGAGCTTTGCAGTCTCCGCTTTGCTTAAATTCTGATTTGCTCAAAGTCAAAATATATTCCCCGGGAAGAAGAGTAAACGTAGCTGCTCCGTCTTTGGTACTGCCAGTTTTAGGCAGTCCGCTTTCTTCGGTAAGAAGAATATTTACTTTGTTTAGGGGAGTATCTGCTGATTTAACATTAACAGTTAAAATATATACACCAGCTTCTGCAGTGATAGTCTTTAAAACAACATCCTGGGTGTTAGACTCTGCTACTAATTCTAACTCTTGAATAACAGAAGAATATCCCTCTAATGAATATTGAACCTGATTTTTTCCAGGATATAAAGTAGATAGGGTATAATCTCCATTTTCATCAGTACTTGCTGTCTGTTCGCCTGAAGTAAGGGTTACATCTTTCAATGACTGACCATTCTCATCAGTAACTGTTCCGGTTAAAGTTGTAGGAGTTAATATCTCTCCGCAGGATTGTTTGCATTTAACATCTTCTTGAATAAAAGCATCCCAAGTAGGAATTACACCATAAATGGAAGCTTGGTTTTGACATTTAACATAATCAATGGGAGTTCCTTGGATTTGAGTTCCACAGAATTTTTTTGCTCCGGCTTGGTAAACTTTACAGCAGCCAGGTTGACAATATTTATTCTTTTCAACTATATCATTTTCAGAAATGAATATTCCTTCTTCAGAGCATAATCCTCGTTTAGTCAAAGACGAGCAGGAAGCTTTGGGACCGCTGAGGCAATAACCTTTTTCACATTCTGCATCTAATAAAGAAGAACAGCTGTATGCAGAAATAAGCAGAGAAAGACAGGTCTGATTGCCTTTGCATTCACTTTCTGCTAAACCTTGAGCTGCATCTTTGCAGTAATTAGGAGAAACCGTGTTTAAAACACAGACATTAGCGGCTTGAACCTTCGAAGAATTCAAAGAGATGATAACTAGTAAAAAGAGAAATAGAACTACTAAAAACCAACCTCTTTTTTGGTATTTCATCCTAAAGAAGGATAATTATCTTTTTGTTTATAAAGATTGCTTTCCTCTTTCGACTTTAAATGAGATTATCTTTGTTTTAATATGCTGGGGAAAACAATTTTCCAAAAACGAGTCGTTTTTTTGATACCTTACGAGGAGAAAAAATATGATTTAAGAGCTTTCTTCGTTACATTTATTATCTTCACATGTTCCTTTGAAAAATCCGTCAAAATTGCTATCGCAGGGCTTGTTGTTCTGGCTACTGCAGCCGCAGACAAAATCTTTGTTGTTTAAAGAGACTTTTTGCAGAGTTTTGGGCAATGATTCTGATTTGCCTGTGTAAACGACTGCAGTTGGGGTATTGCAAAAGGTTTGACAATCCAAACAAACTCCTGATTTGTCAGAAAGATAAGTACCTGGTTTTTTTTCTTGGCATTTATTTTCTACATTTTCACAGCTTTTGACGCTTTTTTTCCCGCAGACATCTAAAGAGCCAGATTCTTCTTTTGCTGGCTGGCCGTCACAATAACTGCTTTGGCCAGAGCAGTAAGTAGGAATAAATTTTCCTTTCAAGATTCCATCTGTATTGCAAGATTGTTCGGCTTCTGGCTGGGTCGTTTTATCTTTTTTACAGATGATACTTTTTGCTGCCCATTCAAATTTATCTGTACAACAGGAGTGAGATTCAAAAAAATATTTGCCTGGAACACTGCTTTGATGAGGCAAGCATTCTTTCACAGAAAAAGTTTTGCTTTCTGGATCAAATTCTTTTTGTATGTCTTCAGAATAAATAAAACTTACTTTCAATTTGGCTTCTTTTGGTCCTAAAGAAGTGAAACTGTTAGTAAATCCGTTAAACTTTAAAGTTGAAAGCTGTTTTTTTATAATTGTTGAATCGCAGGGGAAATTTTTAAGGAAAACTGGTTCTTTATTGTTTAAATTATTTAAATAATAACAACCAGGTTTTTCTAAAATGAATTGCTGGCCGGCGATTTCCAAGATACTTTTTGTTGTTCCTTCCTTGCTCAAAGTTTCAGGATAATCTATTTCCACAAAAACAGGATCTTCTAAAGAGACTATACCTTCCGCGATATCTGAGTAAGGACTGAAAATCTTTAAATCGATCTTCGGCTCTTTTTCTACTAAGACTCTCACGTCTTGCCAGTCGGATAATTCTCCGTCAGACGCTTTAACAGTAATTGTTTTTATGGGCGAATTTTGGTCTTCGACAAAAGTTTCTGTTTTAACAGCAATGGGATCCTTTGTTTCTGCATCTGCTTTAATGATGCCGTCTTTGCTATCTTTTAATTGGAATTTATTTAGGTCTTCTCCATCAAAAGAATATGTGATTGTGTCTTCATCGGGATCTATAGCATGAGCGGTTAAATCTAAGATGCCTAATTCTTTGTCGCCGGGAATGACTAAATAATCATATTCCTCTGACGGCCATTGAGAAATATAATCTAAAACCGGAGGACGATTCTGGCGGTAAATCTGAAAAAAATAATTGTTTCCTTCTATCTGCAGCTCGGGGTCAGCACTTTCAAAGATAAACAGTTCATCTATTCTTTTGACGATGATGCCCCAGTCAGTCAAATAATTATAACCTTTACAAGAATAGACATCCTCGTTTGCGGGATTTTTATTTTTCTGTTTTTTACATTGACTTTGGGTATCAATGTCGCTTTGATAAGCAAATTCCTTTTTGTTGTAATCCTCTTTCAGATTAAAGTCTAAAAAATGGATATCATTATATAAAAGATTAGAAACTCCTTCAAAGAACTGTTTGTATTTGCCAGGATAAGTAAACGAAAATTTCTGCTGAGTTTTTATTTTTTCTTTACCATAAGACAAAACCATGGGATAAAGAGCTTCTACTTGTACGCCGGAAGATTGTAAACTGACAACTACTTTTGCATTTTCAATATCAACCTCTGCCTGGCCAGCGAGCATTTTATCATTGATTAATTTTGTTATGCAGTTTGCAGTAGTCTGAGAGAGATAATTGCCTAAAGAAGTTTCAATCTCAAAAATATTAGCTCCGCTGAGGCTGCCAAAAGAGTAATCTGCTTGGGGGGAGTACTCCAATTGAGGAAATGTATATTTACAAAACGCAGGAGAAACAACATTTCCTTTGCAAGGATATTTATTTTCCGGGTCTGAAGGATAATAAGCTAAACCATAAGCCACTCGCATCATGCCTTGTTCTTGATACGGATCTTCCGCTTCAATTCCTTCTAAACCAGAAAATTCTGCGTATCCGCCGGGCTGATCGATCCAGAACTTTCCTCCTTGCTGACCAAGGAGCTTTAAGCCTTTTTGAAGATTACCTTTTAGGCAGTCATCAACATAAACATTCAAAGCAGCCGGCTGAAGAAGCTTGTTAAGAATCTTCTGTTTTTCTGTGTCCAGCTTACTTTTATTTAAAGCAGTGGTAATCTGATAAACCATAATAAAAGCAAAAAGAAGAAGTATCCCTAAAATGATAAAGACAGTTATTTGGCCGCGTTTTGACCGGCCTATTCTCCGATTAAAACTATCCCTCTTTTCCATGATTAAAGAAGGAAAGAAGCCTATGATTATAAAGGTTTTTGGATTGATATGAGTAAAACCTTAAAAACAGTTATTGTTTTGAGATAAAGATGGCCAAAGTCTTGTATATTGATGATGACGAAAGTCCAACTCTTCTAAAAGCTATGGCTCGATTATTAAAGCCCGAAGGTGCAGAAGTAGACTTAGCAAGTGATTTAGCTTCTGGTTTGGCTCTGGCTCGACAAAAAGATTATGATTTATTCATTCTTGACGGTTTAGAAGGCAAATGCTGGGATTTTGGCAGAGAGTTTCCTGCAAGTTGCGAGAGAACTTTGATTTTTTCTAGTAATATTCGGGTTATTGCTACGGCACAACGTTTAGGCGTGTTTTATGTAGAAAAACCGGAATATGAACAAGTGGTAGACTTTTATCGATTACGGTTTGGAAAGAAGTAGTTTAAGGTTGTTTAGTAATAAGCATAGAAGTCTTGGTTTAGCGATCACTTTTTTCTGTTACTCAGCAACCCCCCTGTTTCCGATGGAAAGTAGGAAATAAGGGGTTGAAATGGGTGTGTTTTGAATGTTTTTTGTAATAATTAACATGAAATGAGCGATAATAAACATTTGGTGTATACATAAAGATAAAGAAATAAATGCTTAAATAAAGATTATTAATAAAATTTTTGTTAATTAAGATTAAATAAAGAAATATTTTCTTTTTTATATTTATATTTATATTTATATTTATATTTATATTTCATATTTATATTTATATTTATATTTATATTTATATTTATATTTATATTTATATTTATATTTATATTTATATTTATATTTAT
>JAGVYL010000012.1:0-2852 GCA_018303285.1 Candidatus Woesearchaeota archaeon
AATTATATTTTTCTAAAAGAGTTAGCTGTTCTTTGATATAAACAATATCCTCTTGATTGTCCTTAATCATTTCCTGATAAGCGGCTTCCTGCCCTTTGGTTTTTTTGAGCAGGTCCTCTTTCTGGTTTTGCTTTGCCGCCACTGAATTTTTTTGGACTAATTGAAGCGATTTTAAGATATTCTGCTCGGCCAAGTCCTCCTCCATTTCACTCCTCTCTCCTTCCAGCTCGTCTTTCTCTTTGATTGTAAACTCTTCTGCCTTGCGGATAGCCTCTCCTACCTGGCCTAGAGAGATTTTTCTCTCTGCCCGGTCTTCAGCTAATTGCCCGGCTTCTCTCATAATGTACAGGCCGGTTCGCAGATCATTGAGTTCTGCAGTTTTTTCCACCACTGCTTCAAAAGAAGGCTCATCCCAAACTCCTTCCTGAAAAGCATAGCCTAAACGATGTTTTAAAATACCCTTTATCTCTTCTTTATTATACGGCCGAAAATAAAGCATTTCTGCCGTTAATCTGGAACGCAGACGATGATCAATCTGCTCATAAAAACCTTTAGGATTAGTGATGAGAATAATGCTCTTGCGATAAATATCTTCTGAAAGCATATACAAAAAATCCAATTCTTCTGCTTTATCCACTTCATCAAAAACAAAGACCGCCATCGCTTTGTTTAATTTGCTTTTAATCATCTCCGCCAGCTCGTGGCTTTTACGATTTTGGATGAATTTGAAATTAAGAGCATCACAGATTACAGTCAAAACTTTAAAAGTAGTATTATACTTCCAGCAGTTGACATAGAGAGGAAAAATTTCATCTGTTTCCTCTTCCAGTTCTCGCAAGACATGGCGGCAGGCCGTAGTCTTGCCGATACCAGGAGCTCCATAGACAAACAGATTACGGCCGTTCTGTTTATTGAATAACGGCTTGATGGCCGCAGCGAATTGCCTCTGCTCTATCTCGCGAAAGGGTAATATTTTAGGCAGATAATCAAAATCCAAGGCCACTGTATCTTTAAACACTGACTCATTGCTCCTGAGCATATCTTTAAATAAGGCCATGAAGGAGCAAAACGGCTGGGCTTTTTATGGTTTTTGTTAGTGAAGTATCTCTAATCTGTTTATCTTCATAATTCTCCCGCAATCTTTAAAACCTATCTTCATTTTCTCAGCCGCTATGAAGTTCCTTTTCACTAATCTCTTAGGCGCCTTCGTCTTTGACAAAGGCCACACTCTTATAGAAGAACATTCATTTAGGACTCTGCAGGATTATAAAAATAGAAGCTCCATCGAAAAGAAACTGCAGGATAAATACAAAGACAGTCAAACGCCAGAAAAAGAGCATCTTACTGCCATTCTCTTATTTTTTCAGAACAAAAAATACTTTCCGTTATTTTACCAGCAGAACTTGGCTTTCTCTGCTGAAGCCATCAGAAACTCTCTTTCCCCGGACATGCTTGTTACCCAGACCGTCAGCAATTTAGATGAGTTGGATCACATCCTTAGCATTCTTACTAAGCGGTTAAGAGAATGGTACGAACTGTATCTCCCGGAAATTTCCTGGCGGCTTTTTGATCATCAGAAATTTGCTGAAATTATTTCTAGGCAAAGCAAAGAAGAATCTCTCCGCTTTCTTAAACTTCGAAAAGAAGACAGTTTAGGAGGGGAACTCACTAAAGATGATCTTAATGAAATTTTATTAGTAGCAGAAAAAATTGGCTCCCTTTATCAGCTCCGCCAGCAGCACGAACAATATCTAGAAAAAGTCCTCAAAAAGCTTTGCCCTAATTTTGTAGAGCTAGCTGGCACAACTATTGCTGCTCGTCTGCTCAGCCATGCTGGCAGTTTGAAACATCTTGCTTCTCTGCCCGCCGGCACCATCCAGCTGTATGGAGCAGAAAAAGCTCTTTTCCGCCACATCAAAACCGGAGCCCGCTCACCCAAATACGGCCTTATCTTCCAGCATCCGCTTATTCAAAAAGCTAAAAAAGAGCTGAGAGGCAATGCTGCTAGAAAACTTGCTGATAAACTTTCTCTTTGCGCTAAATTGGATTATTTCAAAGGAGAATTTTTAGCTCCAAAAATGAAAAAAGAGCTGGAGGCGAGATTCTCATGATTCAACCGCACAAAGTCTTTGAAGTTTTTACTGATGACCGCAAGATTTTCACTAAAAATCTCACTCCAGGTCAATCCTTTTTTCAAGAGAATTTATACCGCCGGGGCGGAGAAGAATTCCGAGAATGGAATCCTGAACGCAGCAAGCTGGGAGCAGCCATTGCTCGAGGCAGCCTGAATCTCGGCATCCGCAAAGGAAACGTTGTGTTATATTTAGGAACAGCTCACGGTTACACTCCTTCATTCATTTCTGATATGGTAGGAAAAGAAGGTTTAATTTTTGGTTTAGACCCGGCTCCCAGAGTGATGCGAGATTTAATTCATCTCAGCCAGAGTCGGCCGAACATTGTTCCGCTTCTTGCTGATGCCAACCATCCGGAAGAATATCTTGACAAAATCTGTCTGGCTGATGTAGTCTACCAAGACGTAGCTCAGCGCAACCAATCAGAGATATTCCTTAAGAATTGCGCCATTTTCCTAAAGAAGGGAGGCTACGGCTTACTGGCAGTCAAAGCCCGTAGCATCGATGTCCGAAAAAAACCTAAAGTGGTTTTTGAAGAAGTGAAAAAAGAACTGGAAAAAGATAAATCCTTGAAGATTATTGACTACCGCCTTCTTGAGCCATACGAGAAAGACCATTGCATGTTCATCTGCAAGAAAGATTAGAAAACTAATAATCACTTCTTCTCTATTTTAATAACCTGCACCGGGCAGACATCTTCTGCTTCTTTGTTGCAGGACA
>JAGVYL010000012.1:2883-23557 GCA_018303285.1 Candidatus Woesearchaeota archaeon
GTAGAGTGGCCTTGCCGTCTTCAGCCATCTCCCAAAATTTAGGACAAGCCGCTGCGCAGGCTCCGCAGCTGATACATTCGTTCCTTATTTGGATAATTTTATATTTTCCCATTTTCGAGAGAAATTTTATAAACCTTGGTTATTTATAAGTTTATATGGAAAAGAAAATCCTCCTCTTTTGTTTGTTTCTTCTCTTAGCAATCTCTTCTGTCTCTGCCCTGCCTGATTTAATTATCGAAGATTTGGTTGCCGAACCATTGCCTCAAGAAAACCTCTGGCGGCAGGATATTCTTCTGTCTTTCAGTATAAAAAATATCGGTGACCAGGCAGTTAAAACCCGTTTGCCTTACGCCAAATCAGGAGTTTCTCAAAGAGGTTGGTCTGCTTTAACTCAAGATCTCAAAGGAGCTTTTCCTATCATCAATCTAAATGGAGAGATACGAAATGAAGAACCAGCTGAAGAAAAGATTCAAGTAGCTGAGGGAAATATCGTTGCTCCGTTAATCACTTTAAATCCTGGAGAAAAAGTAGAAATCAAATCTCCTCCGTACAAACTGGAAGCGTTAACTAAATATTTCACTTTCTCTTTCCCGGATTCTGGCACATACAAAGTCGGTTATCAAGTCGATCCCAATGATGAAATCAAGGAAGCTGATGAAGACAACAATCTGGCCGAAATAGAAATGCCAATCGAATTCAAGCATTATCTCAAAGGCCCTAATGAAGAAGCTACTAAATATCTCCCCGAGATGAAAAGCAATCAATATTACTTAGCTTTTCCTAAAAAAGGCAGCTGTATCTTCATAGAAGAGATTAATAAGGAAGTCTGCCTGGAAGAAAGCACCGACTTTTATGAAGTGATTTCTATCTCCGGCATCAAAGGCAAGGTCTGGCATTTCTTCGGCTTGTTCTCCTTTATCAGCAAAATCGGCAACTATGAATTTAAAAGAACTGGCGCAGGAATCTTATTGACTGAGAAAAAACCGTAACGATTTAAAAGATGTAGGAAAATGAAAAACAGATTAATCTTCAAAAAAGACAGCTATTGGCAGGCTCGAGGAAAATATTCCCGCCGTCTCAACATATACTGTAGAAAATGCAATCATCTCATCTGTACTTATCAAAAAGACGGCCCAGGAAATCTTCGAAGATTATATTTTGACAGAATATTCTCTCCAAAGAATCTTATTGATTTGCATCATAAAAACTTAAAGCGCATTATTTCCTTTAGATGTGCTCATTGCAAAGAGATATTAGGTGTTCCGTATATCTACGCTAAAGAAAAACGAAAAGCATTTAGGCTGTTCCAAGATGCTGTCATTAAAACAGTAAGAAAGCTAAACTAAATTATCGCTTAGACTATCAAAAATCTTTTAAATGAGAATAGTTATTTGTGTTTATGAACGAATTGGAAGGCCTGCTTAAAAAAACAAGTGATTTATATAATTCTTCTCTACAAAGTATTTTGCCTCCGATGGTTGTCGCAGCATTGGAACTTAGCAGAACATATCACCTCGAAGTCCATAGTAAATTTGCCCTTTCTTCTCAAGAAGAAATAGCTCTCTTTTCTGGAGCACAGAAAATGATAGAAACAGTTGCTTCTCTGGCTAGGGGGCAGGGGATGTACGCTGAAAGTTCTGAATTATATTACAACACAGGAAGCATCTTATCAGCATTAGAGACTGCAGAAGAAGGCGGGCTAACAAAAAGAAGAGAAGGATTATGCCTTGAATATGTGGTATTCTTAGCCCAGCACGGAAGTGGAAGCGAGTTTGCCAAGCTGAAATTCGGGGATGATAAGAAAACTCTGTTAGGCTTGGTAAAAACAGTTGCTAAAAAGACAGATTCTTCCACTGCGTATAGCTTTGGTGTCAACTGCGGATTGGAAGCAGAATCATTGATTCCTATTTTAGGAGAAGATGATTTCTGCGCTTCAGTTTAATTATAAAAACTGTCCTCAGGGCCGCATCCACTTAATCTCGTAGTATGTAACGTCTCCTTCATCATCTACAATGCCCATCAGCAGCCGTTTCTTAGTAGAGTGCGCCACCCGGTTCTTGGCCGAAAATTCATACCATGTCAAGGTGCTTCCTTCATGCACCGGATAGATAATCCATCTGGCATGATCTTCTCCTGGTTTTACACCTCGATCATAAACCCTAAAATCCGCTCCAAACTTAAGAGCCGTCTTAATAATATACCCCCGGTTGCGGATATCCTTAAACACGCAGTATCTCACCCAAAAGTTGGGCTCTTCTTTTTGGGCCTTCTTAGAAAATGCTTCAAACGTTACCCCCTTGCCAGAAGGCAGAACTACTTCTAGTCTTCCTTTTTCCAACAGATAAGCCGCTTCAGTCAGAGAAAGCTGCACTTTTCCGCTGGCCGTCAAAGAGCCGTATCTGCTTTGCTCATAAAGTAGTCTAGCAGCATCAGAACTTTCTGTGACAACTTTTTCTTTAGAAAGAACAGCTTTGACTTTTTCCTTGCTCTTTGGATTATTATCTCCCACAGCTTCTTCAGTCTTAGCGGTTCTCTCTGAATCCTCTTCAGGAACCATTTGATAAGAGAAAGTAAAGCGATTTAAAAAGGTTTATAAAAAAAGAGAAAATCAAATCTCACTGCATATCTCGCAGTCGTCCTTGCTCAAGCCGTGTTTGCACTTTTTTTCCTCTTCTTCTCCTTCAGAAACTTCTTCTAAAGCAATCTCACAGGTAGGGCATTCTCCCTGTTCCTCTGATTCGTACCCGCATAGTTCACAGATATATTTTGCCATAGCCTTCACCCCCTGGATTTAAGGCAGTAATCCCTGCTTCCTTTTTAAAAGTTTCTCTGCTGCAGCAGCAATTGAAATAGAATCTAAACCATGTTTCTTCAACAATTCTAAAGGCTTGCCTGATTCTCCAAACGAATTTTTCACTCCCAAAATCTCTAAAGGTACAGAAAATCTCTGTCCCAGCACTTCAGCTACTGCTCCACCTAAACCCCCATAAACTTGATGATCCTCCACAGTCAATATTGCGCCAGTTTCTCTCGCAATCGCCACCAATCCTTCAGCATCAATTGGCTTCAAAGTATGACAGTTGACTACTTTCACATTTATTTTCTTTTTTCCTAATTCCTTGACAGCCAGCAACACTTGCTCCAGAATAGGTCCGCAGCCAATAATCGCTAAATCTTTTCCTTCTTTTAACACAGACAGTTTCCCAAGTTTAAACTCGCTTCGTTCAGAAGTAATCATCTCGGTTCCTGGCCGAGTCAATCTGATATAAACCGGTCCATGCACTCGAGCCGCAGCCAATGTTGCTTTCTTTGCTTCATTAAAATCTGCCGGCACTAAAACAGTCATTCCTGGCAAAGCCCGCATGATAGCAATATCTTCCAATGGCTGATGAGTAGCTCCATCTTCTCCAGTAATCAAACCGCAATGGGTTGAAGCAAATTTAACGTTAGCTTGATTGTAACAGACGCTTTGGCGGATATGATCCAAACAACGATTAGGAACAAAAGAACCAAAGGATGTGACAAATGGAATCTTTCCTTCTAAAGCCATGCCCGCAGCCATTCCCACCATATTGGCTTCTGCTACTCCGCATTGAAAAAATCTTTCTGAATAAAGTTTAGCAAATTCATTAGCTCGTACACTTTCTGTCAAATCCGCGCATAGAACCACTACATTTTTATTGGTCTTTCCTAATTCCAAAATCGCTTCTCCAAAACCTTCTCGAGTCGATTTCAGAGTCTGATGTTTTGTTAATAGTTTCACTGCTGGTTTCTTTATCGAAATAGTTTTTGCTGCAGGTTTCCGTACGGTTTCCTTCTTGATTGGCTTTTTCACTACGGCTTTCTTTACAACTTTTTTAGTTATCTTCTTTTTCACCATTTAGTTCTCCTTCAAAATCTTCTTCCGCTCTTCTTCTAATTCATGCAAAGCCAACTTAGCTTCTTCTTTAGTTGGGGTTTTTCCATGCCAAGTGTAATTTTGACAGAAAGAAACTCCTTTGCCAGGAGTATTCTTGCAGATGATCACCTGCGTCTTTTCCCGGTTTCTTGCCCGGTTCAACAGGTGAATCAATCCTGGAATGCTGTGGCCGTCCACTTCATAAACCTGCAGATTGAATGCTTCCAGCTTTTCTTTCATTGGTTCTAAAGGCCAGACCTCCTCTGTCCTTCCAGAGATTTGAATATTATTTCTATCCACTAAAATAATCAGATTGTTCAGTTTAAATCTATGGCAAGCATTAAGTGCTTCCCAAGTGCTTCCTTCATCCAATTCCCCATCAGAAATCATACAATAAATTTTATGCATTTGTCCGTTTAGTTTAGCTGCCAAGGCCATTCCTGCGGCCATGCAGATTCCCTGGCCTAAAGAACCCGTGCTCGCTTCTAAAGCAGGTAAAACTATCCTATCTGGATGCCCCTGCAGCCGCGAACCAAACTTACGCAGAGTTTTTAATTCAGTCGTAGGAAAATATCCTGCCAATGCCATGACCGCATAACGAGCCGGAACACAATGACCATTGGACAATATAAATCTATCTCGTCCTTCCCACAACGGATTTTTAGAATCATGCTCCAGTACATTAAAATATAAAACAGTAAGAATATCTGCGATTCCTAAAGGGCCGGCCGTGTGTCCAGAACCTGCTTCGGCCAGCATTTTAATCAATTCTTGCCTCACCTCATTGGCTTTCAGCTTCAGCTCCTTGACCTCTTCTAGTTTCTTAAACATGCTGTCTTCAAAGAAGGAATGCTATACGAGTATTTATAGTTTTGGAGAAAGTAATTGTTTATTTATTTATTTTCAATATAGAAAAAAGATAAAGTTTTTAAATTACCTCCCAAATTAAAAATAAATGACCTTCCCTCATCTTGAAGAGCTGTTGGAATTTGAAGAAAAAATATTCTATCCACGAGGAGTGGAAATCTCTCAATTAGAGCATTTTCCTCGAAATTTTAATCCGTTTGTTTTAAAACAATACTTGACCGAATCTTCCAGATTTCCTGAAGAATATCAAAAATTAGCTTCTTTTTATCAAGAAGTTGCTATTCCCCTCCAAGAAAAAAGAACTGCTATATTTGAAGAGATTAATCAAGTAATAAATGGAAAAAAGAACCATGAACAAAAGATAAATGCTGTTGAAAGGTTGGAATCCATTCTGCTCTTGCCGTATACTGCAATCATCTCTTCAGGAGATTATATCCAACGAGTAACTAGCTCTAACCTTTTAAGTGTTATTGGTGTAATGTTTACTACCACTGCTATTTGGTATGGATTAGGTAAGATTGGTTTTGGCGCACAAATGGTGGGCATGGCTTCTTTCCTTACTGGCATGTATAAATCTACAGTGGAGACTAAATCACAGATTAACAAACTGAAGCAGCATCAGGAAGTATTCACCACAAAGATGGAAACATTAAGCAGAAAAATAGTAGCCGAACATCCAATGATTTTCGGCCGCGGCTATGATGATTTGAATACCTTGCACCACGAAATTTATCTTTATTTTAAAGGGAATAATAATTAGAAAACGTTTTTCTTCAATTCCGCTATCCGTTCCTTCGGCTTCTCCGCTTTCGTCACAAAACTGCCGGAAACAGAGTAATTGGCCCCGGCTTTGGCCGCCCCCCCAATCGTCTGCGGATTAATCCCCCCATCCACTTCAATGATTATTTTTTTGTTCATTTCTCGTATCTCTCTTACTTTAGTTAACATTTTCGGCAGAAATTTTGCCCCATATCTTCCCGGATGCACGGTCATAATAATCACTTGATCTAAATATTTCAAAAAAGGAAAAATCTTTTCCGCTCCGGTTTCCGGATTAATAGCGATTCCTGCTTTCTTCTTTTTAGTTTTTATTTTCTTGATTAAATCAAAAACTTTTTTTTCTTCTCGTACACTTTCGTAAGGAAAAATTATCGAATTCACTCTTGAACCATACCTCTGCATCCATCTCTCTGGCTCTTTGACCATCAGATGAGCTTCGTATTTTATTCTCCGGTCCTTCAGCTTAAAATCAAACCAAAGAGATTTATTCTTGACAAACTTTCCATCCATAATATCCAATTGAACTAAAGAAACATAAGGACTAACTTTCTTTATCATCTGGTCCATCTCTTTCTGAGAAGAACCGATGATTGATGGAACTATTTTGATTAACATGTTAATTATTTTTTTCTATTTTCTTAATCTTTTCAATCCTTCGTTTATGCCTTGCTTCTCCGCTGAACTGCGTTTTCAGCCAGACAAAGATAATCTCTTTAGCTTTTCCCAAACTTAATCCCGGAATCGGTTTTAGCATTCCTCCTCCAGCCAAACAAAGAATATTAGCATCATTATCTTCCCTGCTCAGTTGAGCAATCTTTTTATCCCAGACTGCCACTGCCCGTACTCCCTTCACCTTATTGGCTGCAATAGCAATCCCTTCGGCCGAGCCGCAAAACAAGATTCCCTTGCTTCCGTCCTGCATCACTCGTTTAGCCACTTTTTCAGCAAAATCGGGATAATCATCCTCTTTATCGTAAACTAAATTGCCTAAATCTTCAAAAGCAATCTTTTTCTCAATCAGCCATCGCTTCACTTTCTCTTTCAATACAAAACCAGCATGGTCTGCTCCCAAATAAATCTTACGCGCCATTTTATTCACCTTTACCCCTTAAAACATCCATCCTCTGATTCACGGTCTCAACAATCTTCTCCTTAGCATGATTCAGCATCGGCCGAGGATCGAACTCCTGCCTATTCTTAGCCAGATATTCTCTTACTCCCAGATTAAAAGCTAAACGCAGATCCGTATCTTCATTCACCTTGCAGATGCCCAAAGCCACTGCTTTTCTCAGCTGCTCATCCGGCACTCCTTGCATGGCCGAAAATCTTGCGCCATAACGATTGGCCTGCAGAACAATCTTTTGCGGCACTCCTGAAGCTCCATGCAGGACCAAGGGAACCTTCACCATTCCTCTAATTTCGCTTAATAGTTTCAGATTCAAATGCGGCTTTCCCTTAAACTTATACGCTCCGTGAGAAGTACCAATGGCCACTGCTAAAAAATCACAGCCGGTTCTTTCTACAAATTCTTTGGCCAAAGAAGGATCTGTATATATGATTCCCTGGCCGGAAACTAAATCTTCCTTTCCTCCGATGGTTCCCAATTCTGCTTCCACAGAGATTCCCTGCTTCTGCGCAAGATGGACTGCTTGTTTTGTCAGTTTAATATTCTCTTCAAAAGAGAGATGGGAACCGTCAAACATCACAGAATTATAGCCGATTGCTATGCACTGTTTGATCAATTCAATATTTTTACCGTGATCCAAATGCAGAGCCAGTGGCACTTTTGCTTTTTTTGCTATGTTCTGAAACAAACAATAAAGATTCTCCCCGCCCCCATATTTCAAGGCTCCTTCAGAGGTAGAAAGTATGGCCGCAGCCTTATTCTTTTCTGCCGCTAGAACAATTGCCTGCAAGAATTCCAAATTGCTGAAGTTGAATGCTCCCACTGCATATTTCCTTCGTTGCGCTTCAAATAAAATCTTTTTTGTGGAAACGATCATTTGAAATACCTCCTTGCTTTATCCAAGTGCATTAAATTATTTTTTGCTCCGTAATGCTGAACTACTTCTCCGGCATTGATCACCCCTAGTTTCAACGCTTTATCTATCCGTCCGGTATAAATATATCCCGCCAAAAATCCAGCATTAAAGGCATCTCCTGCTCCGGCGGTATGCAATACCCTTACCTGTGGCGGTTTCTGCCAATAAATCTTCTTTCCATCAGAGGCTGCTACTGCCAGCGGTCCGTTGGTAATCACTACCGCCCCATTTTTTATAATCAATCGCTTTAATTCGGGCAGCAGCAGACTTATCTCTTCTTTCCTGCTACAAAGCAACTGCGCTTCTTCTTTATTCAAAATCAAAATCTCCGTATTCTCTAAAATCTTCTGTAAAAACTTTTTCCCTTTTCCAGCAAGATAAGTGCTGGGATTGAATAAAATTTTTATTTTCTTTCTGCGACAAGTCTTTACTATTTTCTCTGCGGTTTTAAACGCTTCTCCCATCAAGGTACCTAAATAAAGCCAATCCGCCGTTAATCTTCTCTTGTCAAAATCAGTAAAACGCAACTCATCGGCCGCACCTTTGTACGCATAGATGATTCTATCTCTCTCCTGCTCGCTTTTCAAGATAAAAGAGATGGCTGTAGGAGCATCAGAAAATGGTTTCACGGGAATCACTTCCACCCCTTCCTGTTTAAACTCAGAAAGAATCGTCTCTCCTGCCCCATCATCCCCCAGTTTACCTAGATATGATGATTTCAGCCCCAGCCGTGCCAAACCGACCGCGGCATTACTTCCTCCACCGCCAGTAAAAACCTCCAAATCTTTCACCAAGACTTTCTGGCCGTAGCTGACGCTTTTCAGTTTTTCATGCACTGTAGCAAAATAGTCCACTGTCGCTGAACCAAGACAAATCACCTTAAATTTTGTTTGCTTCATTTTTTTTGTTTACTTTACTCGCCTATTTTATCAACCACTTCGCTTGCCAAATCACAAAGATTAGATAACCCGAAAGCAAAGCTACTCCATGCTTCCAATTGATGCTTCCTTTACGGATAAACAACAAGAATATTCCTAATCCTCCTAAAGAAAAAACTGTCAGGGGAAGCAAAGAAATAAAACTTATTTTCAGAGGATAAATCAGAGACACCAAACCTAGACCAAAAAGAAAATTAGCCATTGTGCTTCCAAGAATATCTCCCACCCCAATCTTTGCCTCCTTACGCTGTACGGATTTGATGCTTACTGACAAGTCGGATAAAGAATCTCCCCAAGCCAAAACCACCGCTGCCAAAAAAAGAGGTGACAAAGCAACTAATCCAGACAATTCTTCTACTCCTGTCACCAGCCATCGCGCCCCCAAAGTCAAAGCTACAAAGGCCATCAAAAATAATAATCCATCTTTCCAGATATTTTTCAGCTGCACATTTTTTTTGAGGTGACCCATACTTCCTTCTTTACGCCAAAGAACAAACAGGTAAAAGCCAAAAAGACCCAATAACAATAATCCATCTAATCGGCTCAATTCCCCGTCGAATATCAAAACAAAAGGCGCTACGGCCAATAGCATTATCATTAACTTAGATTTATGCAGAATCTCGCATTTTAAATCCAGCTTCTTGCCAAAAATTGCCAGCACTCCAAAGACGAAAAAAATATGAGCGACATTTGTTCCGATTAATGTCCCAAAGGCAATCTCTGCGCTGCCTATGCTTCCCCCCACCAAAGAGGAGATTGTTTCTGGCACTGAGGCGGCCAAAGAAACAACTAAGATGCCGATGATATACGTGCTCAGACCGAGCTCTCGAGCATAACGCGAGACTCCCTGCAATAGATAATCCGAAGATTTGACTAGAATAATCAGGCTAAGCACAATCACCAGCAGATAAAAAACTAACGGGGGAATCATAAGAGAAAGTAATTGTTTACTTTATTTAAAGTTATCGAATAGTTTTTCTTCGCCAGTTAATTACTTAAATTACTTCTTATTTCTCTTCTTTATGACTCGCCTTTCTCTCTCTCAAGGATTTAAGCTGTACTTCTCAGGAGTTTTAGTCTACGGCTTTAGCCTTCTTCTTACCCATTATCCTAAATACCAATCCCTCTTTGCTCTTAAATCTGTGACTTTACAAACTTTAACTTACTTTTATTTTGCTTATCTCCTATTTAGTCCGTTTTACTATTTTCTTCTCGCTTCCGATACAGAAAGTAAACCTTATATTTTCTTTCGCTGGTTAAAAAACGCGTTCTATTCCCGCTCTCTCGCCTGGCAAAAAGAAGAAAGAACTGCTTTCCTTTTTCTTTTAGTCAAACTTTTCTTTCTTCCCACTATGATTAATTTTCTGTTCAATAATTTCAACAGTTTTCTTCCCCGAATAAAAATGCTTCCCCAGTTCTATTGGTACCCTTTCTTTCTTACCTTATTATTCACTATCGACACTTTCGTCTTTTCCGTAGGTTATACCTTTGAATTTTCTTCTTGGAAAAATAAAGTCAAATCTGTTGACTCCACTCTTCTCGGCTGGCTAGCCGCTATTCTTTGTTATCCTCCGTTTAATTGGTGGTTAGGAAAATATATCCCCTGGGGAGCCAATGATTACACCCCCTTTTGGAGTCCTGCGTGGACTATATTTTTCCAAGTAATTCTTCTTCTCTTTTTAATAATTTTCGTTTCAGCCACGCTCGCCCTTGGCTTGAAATCTTCTAACCTCACTAACCGTGGTATTATTACAAAATTTCCGTACTCCCTTGTTCGTCATCCAGCTTATATCAGCAAAACTCTTATCTGGTGGTTGACTCTTCTTCCTGTCATCAACTGGCCGTTTGCTTTAGGAATGCTCTTTTGGACAGTTATTTATTATCTCCGAGCTATGACTGAAGAGAAACATCTCAGCCAAGATCCGGAATTTCAAGCTTACTGCCAAAAAGTCCAATACAAATTTATCCCATTTTTTTACTAAGTGTCATAAAGAAAAACATTTCAGATAGAGCGGACTATACTCAAGGTAGCCTTAGAAAAATTATAGAAAAAAGAAAAATTAATCTTTTTTAAGCCTGCGCAGGATTAAGGCCAACGCTACGGCCGCCAGCACTGCTAGCCCTATCTTGGCATAAAGCCAGGGAAATTGTATCTTGCCTGCTTTTTGCGCTTCTTCCAGAATCAATGCTCCGGTTCCTCCTTCTTTCACTCCTTCTGCTCCAGTCGGGGTGGTAGTTATCGCTAAACCGGTTTCACAGCTTTCTGCCGCAGCAGGTTTAACTGCTCCTTTAAGCGCATCTGTCTTACCTGCTTTTTTCTTGGCCTCGCAGTCGTTCTTATCTACGCAGCTTCTTGTCTTGATTCCGTTTTTGCATTCACCCCATGCATCACATAACCAATCTTGCTTACAAGCATCAAGCTCGCTTAAATCTGTTTCTGAATCACATCCTTTATCTTTAGGATAATCTATTAACCCGTCTCCATCATTATCTTTTTTATCGTTGCATGCGGCTACGCTACTGCCACCACCACCTCCTCCACCCCCACCGCCACCAGAACTACTACTAGATGAGGAGCTACTAGAGCTACTAGAAGAAGTACTCTCTGAATAAGTGGAAAACTCACAGTAAGGTATCTGCCAAAGACAAGTTGTAGCGTTCAAGAGAGTAACACCAGTAGCTGTCGTTCGATCAATACAATTCGCCCCATTATCATCGCAATGGTACAAAGCATCACAAGTTCCGCTGAATGGAATCTTGACTCGACAGATTTCTGGATGAAGATTATTGACAATTTTATCTCTCGTCTCCGAGGTCAAACCGACTTTGGCAGTATCACCAATCACATCTCCAGAAGAGCTAATGGTTCTAACTTTATCATTAAGTCCGCTCTTGGTCAATGAGGCATTCAAAAATTCCATATAAACACTACCATCAGTTTTAGCCAATTTGACATTAACTTTTCTGCCATCTGTATAATTCATTTTCATTCCAGCATTCGGGCCGCAGACCTGACCTTGCAAATGTTCATATGTTCCATCTCGATTGACATCGTAACTGACATTCCAGCTGCTAGAAACTGATATTCTAGCTACAAACCGACAGTAAGCACAATCCGCGAGAGAACTGGATGTCTTAAAGCTAGAACACCTGCTGACTGAGCACTTGCCGTTAGAGTCACAAACCTTCAATTTATAGTTATAGGTCGAACCTGATACCAAAGGCCAATTCAGTGAAATGTTAGTATTGTTAGCATTATATATCAGAGCCGTATGCCATAACTTATAATCTCTGACGTTGGCATTTAAAACTCCGACATCATAAATCACATATGATCTGTTTAGGCACTGTGTATCTCCATAATTATACAATTCCAGAGTTCCGTTAGCCGGTTTGTTGGTATCATACATTATCAAAGCCGAGTCAGGATACTCTTCGATAGATACTCCAGTAACCAACGGAGCAGAAGTGTCTATATAACCTGCAGCATTGACTCCTAAATTAGTGCATTGACTGGAATACTGGCAGTCCCAATCATTACAATCAATATTACCATCACCATCGTCATCATAAGTATTAAAGCAATCTTCACCTCTAACAAATCCATTTCTTAAAATATCCTCAAATAAATTGGTATTGGCTCCGTAGGCAAAAGCATTGTTAATCTCAAAGTCTACTGAGCCAGGAGTGGTCCAACCCGGTCCAGCCCAATCTGTTGGTGAGGACACATTCCCACTATTACCTATTGCAGCGACATAAACTCTCATATCTTCAGTAGAATTATACAAAGTTGGGAATCTGGACAAATCAGCTTTTTCAACAGCAATCATCGGACCCCCTATTTCAGAGCACATTTTTTTCTTCCAAGCACTCAGTTTAATATCCGTTGCTTTCCAGCTGGAATCATCACATTTGTAGGCGTTAAAAGTTTCTACAGCTTTACTCAAAGTAGCATTCCAAACTGAGCTGTATTTCAAACGGAATTCATAGCCAACAGCCGAAGAGTTATGACCTAACGCACAGCTTCCTGTAGTAGAGCCGTCTGTATCTAAGTCTTATCTGACCCATCACAAATGAAGAGAGTTTTTCCTTATTACATATGGAAGAATTACTAAAGTCATTCACCATCAAACCAAAGCCAAAAGCATCGTTCATATCTTTCATCCCAAAACCGCAAATATCAACACTAGATTGGATTCCTTCATTACATGTATCTTGGCCCAATGGTGTAGGAGCACCTGCTTCCATATTATCAAACATTGCTCCTGTTGCTGCGGGACTGCACCAACCAGTCATCCATCGACAATTTCCAGAAAGATTTCCGGTTACACAATTCGCGGCAGTCGTTTGAGAGGTGCATCTAGGTTCACATCCACCCCAAGAGTTATTTATACAATAACCATTGCTAGTACAATTTCCAGACCACGCGGTGGGATTACTCCAACTCTGGAAGCTAGTATTACTCCAACATTGATCCATAATATTCATACAAGAGGCTCCCCAAGAATCATTCTTATACCAACAGCCATTAGTTTCATTACAGCCAGTCGCATAAGAAGCATACTGCCAGCAATTCTTGCCCCAATTAACTTCGCAACGAGGAGTCTGTTCCGCCATCCAACTGCAACTAATATTAATCAAGGTCCTATTAGTGCAACTAGATTGATTGCCATCATATGTATAACAATCCCCACCCATTGCTGTGCCCATTCCCCCTGCAGCGGTGGCGGTTCCTGCCGAGAAACCTCCTCCTTTTGGCTCACACCAACCAGAATTTCTCCAGCGGCAGCCACTCGCAGCCCGACAATTATTTTCCGTATTCATATTAGTAGTATTAGAACAGGAAGCCATTCCTGATTCTTCACACCAACCACTTTCCGCTTTCCAATTACAACCAGAAACTGCGCCACAACTAGCGGCATTATTTTTAGTGCCATTAAAACATAATGGTTGACAGTAACCCCCATATGAACTTGATTCCCAATAACAAATCGCCCCACCAGTAGTTCCTGTTTGAACTTCACAATTAGCTTGTGTAGTAGAACTCCAGCATTTATCCATTGTATTAGCACACCAACTTCCCCAGGTATCTGATTTCCACCAGCACCCGGCATTACTACAACTGGAACTATTCATATTATTCCAACAACTATTACTCCAATTGACTTCACAGTGTGGCTGGGAATAAGAGTCCGAATGCCAACTACACCCAGTATGACCATTACAATCACTCGAGCCCGAAGTATACTGCCAACAATTCTTTGGTTTAAAAGCTTCATATTCACACCAACCCCCATTATTTCGGCACCAATCAGTGGCATTACCACTTCCTTGACACCAGGTATCAATAGTCCAGTTACAGCCAGAACCAACCGCCAAATCACAAGATGCTCTGTTTAATCCCATACAAGTATTTGCTATACTCCAATCCTGCTCGCACCAAGAATTTCCCGTTCCATTACTCCATTGACAATTAGTTTGAGCATTACAATTGGTAAAATTTTGGTCATATTTCCAACAGCGTGCGCCCTTAAAGTCACAAAAGCTACCCCAACGATCGGTAATCCACTCACAACTATTAGTAGTGCAACTAGCATTATCCGTCCATCCAAAGCAACTGCCCTCCACAAAACCGCAATAAGAATCTGCATAACAAATCGGATCGGCACAATCAACCAATCCATCATCAGTATTATCTATGCCATCCCAACAGATTTCTTCTGTTTCATCAGTGCTGATGCAGCTTCCAGTCGTCTCTGCCCCATCCCACTGACAGCCTCCCGATTGATTAGCAATAGCTGTTTTTCCAAGATTAGCACAACTAGTTTGAGTCGTGCAGCGATCACAAGCATCTTCACATATTTTGTCCCCTTTTTTGATGCAATATCCACCAGACGTAGTTGTATTATCATTTATCCATTTACATCCTCCACCGGCTGAATTTGCTTTACTAGTGGTACAATAATAACTCGGCCTTCTTAATGTATCATTACTTTTAGAATTACCTTTAAATGTGCAGTCACCGCAATTAGAATCACAGTCACTAACTGTCCCTATCTTAAACTGAGGTTTAGCTTTGCAATAACCTACCCCATTAGGGGCATGAGTATCGACAACAAAATCACATGAACCTAACTTACTGTTTTTACAGGCAGAATCAGCGTTGGTAGCATTGACTGTTGTTCCATCACTATCTTTTAACTCGCAGGCATAACATGCCCTATCACAATTTGTTTCATCACTAAATTTATACTCGCAATGACCGGTAGGAACAGATATACTGCCTTCGCAATAATTCTCTGTAACCCATTTGCCATTGGCAGCTTCACAGTTTAATTTATTATCAATTTTCAATAAATTTTGGGTTCCATTGCCAAAAACACTGGATGCTTTAAAACTGCATTTCCCAGAAGAATTGTCCCACGAACATGGCATGTACCAAGGACTCCCCGCAATCTGATTACATAAGCTGGAACTGGCATAGGCATTAAAATCTTCACAGAAAGCTGCTCCTTCCGGAGGTACTTGCATCTGATCACGACAGCTGGTCGACATAGAGTTCTTATTACATTGGCTTCCGTTCCAGGCACAGCAAGTAGAAAGTACTGGAATGCTGTTACACAAAGTAGAACTATTAATATAGGTACAATTAATTCCCGTTAAACTGATGTTCCCCCCATAGGCATTAGGCTGAGCAACACAATGAGTATTATTATGTTCACAACCTAAAGTTCTATTACAATCAGTAGAATTTAAATCAAAGATATAACAACCGGGATTCCATTCATTAGAAATAGAAACAGAAGTTGTTGCACCAAAACTACCTGGAGTACTGCAATTTCCCCCGGCAGAAACATTATTCCAGTTATTATACTGCCACCAGCAATAATTAGTATCCATACAATCTCTTTCAGTAGTCTTATTATTACAACTGCTGGCGGTCCAATCTTTATAACACCAGCCATTGGTCAAATTTCCGGCAGGATTGCCGTTCCAGATACAATTCATTCCGTAAGCATTATTTTGACAAAGAGTTTGATTCCCGCTATTCCAGGAATCCCAAGTCCAGCAATTAATTTCATTACACCAGCCCGAAGTAGTGTAACCCTTCCAGATACAGGCTGGTGTTTGAGAACAACTAGCATTAGAAGTATGAGACCAACAATCCTGTTTCATACAAAAACCATTGCTCCAGCTGCAACTGGCATCTATTGTATTATTAATACAAGTAGAAGAGTTAGTAAAGTCCCAGGAATAACAATCCTTATCCTGACAGGAATTCCATTTCCATTCGCAATTCAATCCGCCTCCGGTGGCATTCCCGCAAGAAGTGGTGTTTTGGTTATACCTCCAACAGCCATTTTGTTCGCAATAACTATTTGCTGAGTTCCATGTGCAATTTTTACCGTTATAATCTTTAGCTAAATTACAAGAAGCAGAGCTAGTATAACTCCAGCAGCCTTTTTCCATACACTGGCCCCAAGAACAGCCGGTAGTGTTTAAGCAACCAGTCCGATTATTATACGCCCCGCAATTAGCAGTAGTCGCACCGCCATAACCTGAATTGTAACAATAATCGTTCCATTCACAGTTCAGGCCCGCAGGATTGCTTTCACAGGAACTTTCACTGGTTCCAGAATAGCTCCAGCAGGAGACTCTTTCACAATTATAAGTTGTTCCTCCCCCTTGCCAAGTACAATTTTTTCCAGTAATTGGAGTTGAAGTACATTCGCTTTGAGAAGAAAGACTCCAACAATTCAATTCCTGACACCAACCAGAAGAACTCCAAGAATCATTTTTCCAAATGCAGCCATTAGAAGAAATGCAGCCATTAGCTACAGAAGTATAAGTCCAGCAACTGGAACTAGTAGTCAAAGAAATAGATCCTTCAGTTCTTACCCCCCCTCCTACTTCACCTAAAGAAACCACTCTGCCAGTAAGAGAATTAAATTCTTCTCCACTACGAAAATAGGAATTTAACGCCAGCAGTCCTATGCCCAACAAAACAATTATTAATAAGAAATAAATATTTTTATGCAGATGATTAACTGATTTATTAATTACGGCTTGCAATCTACGAGAAAGAGAATTACTGCCTTTCACTTATCGCACCTCATTTTTGTTAACTAATCTAATTTGTAACACAAAACAATTTTAGACTAAGAATTCTTTCTTTCTTTTTAAAAGTATTGTTTTTTTTTTGCGTTTTTTTACCTTAACTTCTCATAAGAAACATCCCACGCCATGGCCAACGAAATAAACAGATGCCCAATAAAAACAAAGATGTTAGGAATAACAAACTTGTCAAAATTCAAGAAAAGATAAAAAATAGACAAGAAAGAAAAGATATATCCTGCAAAAGAGATCCAAGCAAAAACTGTCCGCCTTTTCAAATAGAGATACCCTGCTCCCCAAACCAAAAAGTTCAGAATGATTGCATTTCTATGATCCATCAAAATCTCACTCCAGCCATCATTTTTCTCGTTCACAGTTCCCCATTTTTCCTACCTTCAAACCAGTCAAACTCTTCATCAAAATGTCGTCTCCCACATCTTTTTGGCCAGCTTGCCTGAGTATTTTAACTTTTCCACTTTTTTAACCGCTTTCTCCTTCTCTGCCCGATGATTTTCCAAAAAAAGATTCAGCTTATCTGCTAGAATCTGTTTCAGCTCTCCAGTCAGCATCTTTCCGGATTTATAATCATCGTGTATCTGTTTTAATCGGGCATCATTCGGCTCAAAGAAAATCTTCAGCCATTGGTAGCTGACATCCACTGCCGGATTGCCGCCTTTTTTTCGATGTTCTTCAATTGTCGGCTGTCCCCCGGAAAAAGCATACTTCATAATCTTGTTTCGCACTGTTTTGGCATCATCATTCAGATAGATTGCATTCTCCGGCCGAGAAGCAGACATCTTTCCTTCTACTCCGCTTAAAGGCGGAAGAAACTGAGAATGAATGGCCGCGGTCTTGAATCCACCCATGCTTTCCGCGATATCTCGCTGTATACGCCAGTAAGGATCTTGATCTATCCCTGCTGGAATCAAACATCTCTTTTCTTCAAAGAAACAAGGAACCATCTGCATGGCCGGATAAAACATCAGACCGATATTTGTTTGCTCATTAAAACCAAAGACTGCTTTGACATTGGAAAAATTAACTTTTTTGGCAATCTTGCAGGCCAGGGTATACATATTTTTGACATATTCCCGGTCTTTGAAGATAAATGTTTTCTCTGGATCAAAACCTAAAGCCGCAATGTTTAGTATAACATCTTCTGCCTGCTGGTCAATCTCTTCGATAGTCATATCTTTTCTTGCCAGAAATTTTTCTTCATCAGGAATCTCCACATAAAGATTTACCCCAAAGGTCTCCTGCAGCCATCTGCTCATTAAAAAAGAGGTTAAATGTCCAAGATGCATATTTTTAGAAACTGCTAACCCAGTGTAAAGAAAAAATCCTTTTTTCTGCTCGTAATCATTTAGCACTAGATCCAAATCTCTATGAGAAAAGAAATATTTCCGCCGAAGCATATGGTTATCGCCGTATTTCTTCAGACGGCTGTATAATGAATCATCGATTTTTTTCGTGCCGAACTGCCGGATAAGCTTGTCATAATCGACCTCTCCTTCCACCTCCCATGGAGTGACTTGTTCCGTATGCTGCTCTGCCATAAAGATAAAGAAAATACTACTCCTTCTTTAAAGTTTCTGAAGTTTCTGTGAAAACTTTTTCTCCCACGCGGACATCATTTGCATTCTTTATCTCCATTTTCTTCTCTTCTTCAGTCTGAATCTCTTTCACTGCTGCGGCAATCTCTTCAAAATCCTTACGCATCTCTTCCGGAATCATCTTCTTGAAAGCCTCTTTTGCTTCTTTACTTGGTAAATCAAAATATTCAAAGAATTTTTGGCCGAGCTTGATTTTGTAGGTGCGGCCGCTTTTCTCTTTGGCGATAAAGCCCATCTCCATCAATTGCTTGAGATGTTCGTACGCCTTGCTGTGCCGCAGCTTAATCACTTCTGCTTGAGTAATAGGATATTTCCAGGCAATCACTGCCAAAGTTTCCATCAGTCCTTTGTCTAATTCTGTCTCTTTGATGATTCCGCTCACTAGAGGCATAAATTCATCTTTTACTGACATCTTCCAGCCATTTTCTCTCGGCACCACTCTCAAAGAGCCATTGCTGTGTTCGTACTCTTCAATCAACTCTTGGACTGCTTTCTCTGCATCAAAAATACTGATAGAACATAAACGAGATAAATCTTCTGCTTTCGCCTCTTTGGCCAAAGCGAAGAGAATCGCTTCCACCTTTCTTTTATTATCCATAGTTCCCTCTTTTTCTGCCTTAAATGCCGCAAGGGCTTTTGAGGTTGCAAAACTGCTGTTTTGAAACTTCCGAAATCCACGGATTTCGTTAGTTCCAAAACTCGCCGAGCTGGTGAGTTTTGTTACTTCTTTTTATATCTTTTTGTTATCTGAAACAGTTTCTGGTTGAGTTTCCTTCTCAGTTATTTCTTTTTCTCCCAAACTTTCTAAGTGATAATATTCTCCTTCCATCCGGATTATTTTTCCATCAGTCAAGACATCTAAAAAATCTTCTAAATTGTCTTGAGTCACTCCTGTCAGTTTGCTCATCTGGGCTGCAGTCAGCGGCCCTTTTGAGAGCAGGACTCTAACATAATTTTTCATCAAGTTATTCAGATTCTGTTTAAGATATATCTTCTCGCTCTTCTCCTGCTTGGCAATCATATCTACTTGGTGCAATTTGGCTTGTAAATCATTGATAAATGCGGAAATATCTACATCTTTCATCACTAAGCTGGCCGGTTCGAGAATCTCTATCACTGAAGGCATATAATCAAAGCAAAAACCGATAACTGAAGGAATGTCTTTGGCCGAGAATTCCAGCTCCCCAAAAGTCACCCAGAAACCGTCTTCTTTTTCTTCAGAATCGTAAACTTCTGATTTAAAAACTTGATAATTCTTATCTCCCCTAATCCGTTCGATATAGCCCTTGAGAGCCTGCTCTACATGCTCTTTAGGCTTTCCTAAGACCTCAATCATCGCCCGGCATTTAATCAGTTCTGGCATTTTATCGCTTTAACGGCCGTTATTTATTAAGATTATTGTAGCCTGGAGAGAAGTGATGCTTAAAGCAGCTCGGCCAAACGTTTAATATCTCGATTGGCCACGTGAGTATAAATCTGGGTAGTCTGAAGATTGGCATGACCGAGCAGCTTCTGGATGTGACGAATGTCTGCTCCTGCTTCTAAAAGATGAGTAGCAAAACTATGGCGGAAGGTATGGGGAGTGACTCGTTTAGTGATGCCTGCTTTCTTACAAGATTGTTTTACTATCTGCTCAATGGTTCGTCCCGTATAAAGCCCGCCCCGTTCCGAGCGCAAAATCAGCCCGCGTTTATCAATTCCATATTCCCTAAGCGGCTTCATTAATGCTTCATGAAAGAATACTATCCTTTCTTTTTCTCCTTTGGCAGTTTTAAGATGGATAATCTTCCGCCCCCAATCCAAATCTTCCCATTGCAGATGAATAACTTCAGAAAGCCGCAGGCCGCTGTAATAAAGCAGAGAAAGCGCCAGTTTATGCTTAAGATTGGTAATCGTTTCTAAGATGGCTTTGATTTCCTCTTTATTAAGGACTACTGGCAGTTTGGGCTTATTTTTGGCCAGGGGAATATCTTCAGAAAATTTCTGATGCAGGACAGTTTCATAAAAAAACTGCAAAGCAAAATATATTCCCCTTACCCGTGAACGGCTTCGTTCGGCATAATGAAGAAGAAATTCTCTAGGAGTTTGGGAAGAACCAAGAAAAGTGTTAATGATGAATGAATAGTTTTTGCAGGTGCGGGGAGAATGCTTCCGCAGTTTCAGCTCTTCGGCCAGACACTTCAGCATCCTCAGTTTCTCCTCTGGAGAAAGATTAATCGGGGTGTTTGCCAAGGAACCGGCCATCCACTAAACAACTCGGCCAAAGATAAAAACATTTCGCTTTTTGATAACATATATGGATTAACGGCCAAACACCTCGATTAATAGATGTTATACGCAATTCAAAAAATATTTTTCTAACGGATAATAAGGAATGATAGGCTTTCAAAGGGGAATAAATTTGATTTTTTCTTTAATTAT
>JAGVYL010000013.1 GCA_018303285.1 Candidatus Woesearchaeota archaeon
TGTTACCGCGGCGGCTGGCACCCGTCTTACCCACCACTTATTCGCCAAGATATTTACTCTTGGCAAAAGCCCAAGCAGTGCCTGAGCACTCAGAGTTCCCTTGTCACGCTTGCGCGCATTGCAAAGTTTTCGCAACTGCTGCACCCCGTAGGGCTAGGGTCAGTGTCTCAGTACCCTTCTCGAGGCTACCTCTCTCAAGGCCCCCACCGATTATCGGCTTGGTGGTCCTTTACACCGCCAACAACCTAATCGGCCGCCAACTCACCCTTAGGCATTACTTTTAAACAAAAAAGTATTCCAACTTTTCTTGCCTATCCGGTTTTAGCTTCAGTTTCCCGAAGTTATCCCAGACCTAAGGACAGATTATTGACGTGCTACTGAGCAGTTCGCCTGGACTCCTTGCGGAATCCTCCGACTTGCATGTTTTACTCGAACTCCGATAGCAGCAGTCTCCTGCAGGATCAACAGGAACTGGTCTACGATCCTGATCGCATTGGTCGCTTCTATTGTTTTGGTCGCTTCTTAAAAATATTGCGGGATCATTCTCCTCTTTCATACCCAAGGTTAATTGGGTACACATTTTGCAAGTATATACCTACTCCTAAAAGTAGGGAATTTTCTCAAACCCGACCTGCTTTATAAAGCTTTCGTCAAGGTTTTTGCCCAGAAAAGATGATTAAATCGGTTCAATTTCTATTTCCAACCCATCGTAGGTAGGATACTCTTCTACTAATGCAGGAATAAGATTCATTTTTTTTATTTCTTTAGCATATTTCTTCACATCTTTTTGAGAAAGAAGAATCCGCAGTTTTTGAACGTCAATTTTAGTATTGGTAATCTTAAACTTTTTTAGTAATTCTTCTTTTAAAATGTTTAATCTTTCTAAAAATTGATTAACTAATCTTTCATTTTGCTTAATTTTCTTTAAAGTCTCTCGTGTCATCTGCGGATTTATTTCCGGCAAATAGATTGCTCCTCGCTTCAACATCCCTTCCTCTGTAACAACATCGAATATTTCTTTGATATTCTTTGCTCTTCGTTTAATGCGCTCGGCTAATTGCACTCGATCTTTAAGAGTAGTAGTACAATAATGAACTTTGAGAGAGGGATATTTTTTTTCGACGTAATCTAACATTCTAAGACCGAGCTCCTCACTTCCTCCCACCCCATGACTTATAGAATTTTTTGGCAGAAAATGTTTTTCTACCAAATGATTTGCATTAGTATCAGAAATTTCCAATTCGTTTAGATTAATGAAATCGATTTTAGTTTGGATAAAATCTATCACTTCTTTAGTTTCTTTCTCTTTTGTAGGAATCAAGGGAATCTCCACCCCCACATCCCATGAAAATTTTTTGAGAAGAGAAATCTTTGACCAAAGCGTTCTATCATCTAAATCAGGATGCACTCTTATTTCATCCAAGCCAGAATAATAAAGCTGTTTAAGCGTTTCTTCAGTAATCAAGTTTAATGAAGTATACAAATGAATATGAAAATGCTGGCCGAATCTTTGTTTAAAATTTTTTATTATAGTAACTGTTCGCGCCAGTTTAACCAGCGGATCTCCGCCAGTAATGCCTGCTCCTTTAGCTCCGCAGAGTTCTGCTTCCTTAAGAATAGTTTCCATTTCAGTCTCTTTAATCGGCCACTCATTAGCATAGATAACATCTTTTTGTGATTTTTTATCAGAGATGGGACAATAGAAACATTTTCTTGGACAGAGGCCGGTGATGAACAATACCAGCTTCTTTCCTTGGACGCAAAGCTGGCATCCTTTCGGCAGTCGGCCGAGCTTCCAAGAAAAATGAGGCGTTTTCTCCATTTAAAACAAGAAAAGGGCTTTATTTTTAATTGTTAGGAATTTCCCCTGCTGGTGAGGATTTGATTTTTGTATGATTAATGATACTTGCAGGGAAATTCATAACTTTAAAAATACCCGCCGCTTGCGGCAAGTGGGATTTTTAATTGCTTTGGAGAAACTATTGCCTTGATAAGAAATAGTCTTTAAATAATAGTCCACTTTTTGGGATAGACAAAATGTTATTCAAGAAAAATAAAGAACAGGATTGCATTGACGCTTGCATCTGGATAGGAGCATTTTTTGAAGAAAATCATTCTTGTGCAGAATACATAAAACAGATTGGCTACAAACTAAGACCAAATGGTTTGATAACTGTTCCTTTATTGGGAGAGATTATAACCCATCTGATTATTAAAGTTCCTCCAGAAAAATCTTATATCGTAACCCGCGTATTTGAAGACCTTTATAAGATAATAAACAAATTGAAAAATGAAAAACGGTTAGAAATAGCACGATTGACAGATATCAACAAAGAAGCAATTGAAGATATCAAAGAAACAGATTTTGCCATCGATGAAGATGATGCGCTCCACTTGGCTTGGGCGATTAAGCACCAATGCAAAAATTTTATTACCCTTGACAAAAAATTGATTGAAAATGAAAAACTAAAAAGCGTATTGCGAAATAAATATAGGCTAAGGATTAAATCCCCAGACTAATCATACTCCATCCTACTCATCAACCCTGCGTCTCTAATCATCTGTCTTGTTCTTTTAAAAGAATTAAAAATCTCTACATCTTCAAATAGATTAGTCTCCTTTTTAGATTCAGAATTATTTCTCATTTTATCCCTCCCTTTTGCTTCTTTAATAAGATTTGTAATAAAGTTTAAACTATTTAAACCTTTCTCATTTTGTTTTAAAAGATGGCATTTCATTTTCTTCATTAAAACGAGGTTTTATAAAAAGGTTTGCTATTTCGAAATAACAAAAAGGTTTATAAATAAACCATTATTTTTAAAAACGCTATGTTAGAGAAGATATTAAAAAAAAGTTTAGTGGTCGGCGCATTTCTGATGGAATTCGCGAATTGTGGAAGAGAAAATATTGTTTATTATACTTCTGAAAATGATGTTAAACAAGAGGACATTACTGAAAAAAAAGATACCGCTGAAGAGACTGGCAATTCTCGGAATAAAGATTCTTATCATAATACTCTTGATGACGGTTATTCTACAGAAACCCAAGAAGAAAATAAGATAGAAATTTCGGAAAACGATGCTTATGATTCTACAGATTCTTTGGGAACTTATCTATCTCCAGAAACCTGTGAAGAAAAATCTTTTTTTGAAGATAAGGATAGAGATGGATACGGCAGAAAAGAAGTGCAATTGTGGGTATGTCAAAAACCAGAAGGATATTCAGAATTCTTCACGGATTGTGATGATGGCAATCCTTTGATTAATCCAGAAGCAGTAGAAAGCTGTGATGAAAGTGATAACAACTGCAATAATCTGATAGACGAAAATTTAGTCCAAACTTGTTACACCATTTGCGAAGAAGGTTTAGAGACTTGCATTGAGGGAACATGGAAAAATTGTACTGCTTCCCTGCCGGAATTGGAAATCTGCGATTATGTGGACAATGATTGTAATGGTTTGATTGATGAAAAATTTGAGGTAGGAAAAATATGCTATGTTGGGGAAGGAGAATGTAAATCTCAAGGTACAGTAGAATGCATTGCTGACGGGTTTGATACCTATTGTACGACAGTTCTTAAAGAATCGAAACAAGAAATCTGTGATTATTTAGACAATGATTGCGATGGAGAAACAGATGAAGGGTTAAAAAACGTTTATTATGAAGATAAAGATTATGATGGTTTTGGAAATCCTGCTCTAAAAATTGAGGCTTGCAGTTTATCTTTTGGATACAGCTTTAATTATTACGATTGTGATGACACCTCTTCTCAAATCAAGCCTGGCGCAAAGGAATTATGCAATGGAATAGATGACGACTGTGATCAAAAGATAGACGAAGGGTTTAATACCGGAGAGCCATGCTCTGATAAAATCGGAGAATGTACATATTATGGTGTTCGTGAGTGTTTTACAGAAAATACGACCCATTGTAACTTCACTTCGGAAGGACAAGGAAAAAATGAGGTTTGTGATGGAAAAGATAATGATTGCGATGGAGAAACAGATGAAAATTTAGAACAAATTGTTCCATGCGGATACAACAATAAGGGGGAACAAAAACAAATTTGTAAAGATGGATCATGGGAAAATTTAGAAGATTGTATTGAAACTAATAATTGTCCAGTCTTAAGTCCAATCGGAACTAAAGAAGTTAAAGAAGGGGAGAAATTAGAATTTATTGTCAGCGCCACTGACGCAGACAATGATTCTTTAACTTTTGGAATTCCTTCTGATAGTATCTATCCGGATGGTTCTTCGTTTTCTCCAACAGGCTTGTTTAGTTGGACGCCTACTTGCGACCAATCTGGAGAATACCAATTAAATGTTATGGTTTCTGATGGAAAATGTTTTAATAACGAAAAGATAATAATCACGGTTAAAAATAATCCTTTATGTGGTAAAGAGTGTTTGGATGGAACGATAGAAAAAATTGAGTGTGAAACGAATACACCGTGTAAGGGGCATCAAGAAAGAAAATGTGTTGGCGAGAAATGGATATACGGGAAATGCAAAGAATTTAAGAATATCGCAGATAACGCGGGGTGGTTTTTCTCCGTGTGGGGTAATAAAGTAGCGTATGTAGGTGGTCCGGATCCATCAAACAATGGAAACGTATTTCTATATGACATAGATGATAGTTCTACAGAAACACTTATATCCACAGGGGACAAACTTCCGGTTATAAGATTAAGGATTAATAACAATTTGGTAGGGGTAGGTACATGCATTAAATCCTTTATCTTTAATCTTAATAATAAATCTGGTTGTATTGGAGACTCTGATTCTATCAGTGATTATAAATGTTATATTGATGATTATGAATATGATTCTTGCACCGAGGCATTTAATGGTTTTGTTGATATACAAGATGGCAAAGGTTTATATGTAAATAAACAAAGCGATTTCTCTGATTGTATGAAAGTGTATGATCTTTCAACAAAAGAAAAAATTGTTGATTATTGTATACTTGATTACCTTACTACTCCCGCAGATGCCCCTAAACTTCTGGATGGAGGGATTGTATTTGCACATACGAATACATTTTATGGGAACTCTCCGAATCCATATACCAAATTGGAAGTGCTAAACACCACTAATCAAACTATGTCTATTATTTCAGAAGATTCTGCAGAATGCATATTTTATAATTTCTTATCTAACGAAAAGACAGTAATCTTCAACATGTTATATGGTACTTCTCCAGAGGGATATGCTTGTAGTGCTTCCTCGAAAGGAGAGTGGAGTATATACCAATGGAATATGGATACGCAGTCCACTAATGATTTAACTTCTAAGTTTGGTATTGGATGTTATGTCACCTCCTCGTATGGTAATCTATTAACTTGTTATGACCCATGGTACATGTATATAATGAACACCAGAACCGGAGATGTGGGAATTATATCAGAAGGGGAAGGCGAGGCAGCGATGTACAAAGGTTATATTATTTTAAAAGTAGGGTTCAGTAATAACCTTTCTCTTTGCGAACTTAAAGATGAATGGTTAAACTAACATGAAAGATTTAAAAGAAATTCTTTGGTACTTATTACCCGGTGGATTTGTTGTATTTCCATTACTTTTAGGATACTCTACTAAAGAACCCCTAGTTGAGATTATTATTTTCTCTGCTCTATTAGTGGGATTTATTATTCATTTAATGTTTAGGATTCTTTTTCATTATTTTTGTTATGGAAGAAGAGAAGTTTCTATCTATTTCAAATCATTATTAATGAAATATTTACGCGAAGGAAAAGTTACATTTCAACAATTAGGTGTGGATACAATCAATAACCAGCGAGAATTAGAAAAAGTATACAATTATTATATTTTTTCTAACCCCCAATTTGAAAGTTATCACAACCATATATACAAACGCTCTGTTACTTTAAGTAGTTTGTGTAGTATTCTGATAGCGTTAGCTATAGGATTTTTTATCGGGATTGCAGCAGATGTAAGTACAGAAATATTTTATATTTTATATATCCTATTCTTTTTTATAGTGCTAGGGTTCATTAAAATAACAAATGACAGAATGAACGACCATGAAATCTACTTAATAGACAAGATAGATTCCACGTATAAAGAAGAAATATTCAAGTGGGAGGATGTTCCTCCAAATAAAAAGTGATTTAAAATAAGTTAGGAAGTTTTTCTCAATAAACTTCCATCTTCGCTTCTCCAGAATAGGCGTAAGCATCTTTCTCATCTTTCTCCTCAATTCGTTTTCCGCTTCCTACTCCGGCCCCGCCATTGACAGTATTGAAAATTCCCGCCAGTGAACCGAAAGGAGCTTCACTACTGCTCATCGGTTCAGATTTGCTGCTGCTCGCACCAGAGTCAGGTAAATCGAACATATTCATCATTCCTCCGCTGGAAGAAGTATCACCATTATTTCCCGCCGGCAGATTAAAATCTAAGACTGAACTGCTTGAACCGTTTTGTTTATGAATCATCTCAGAGAGCAAAGCTACCACTTTTCTGATCTCTTCCAAAGAATCATGCTTGGTATCTATAGTCACCCTCATTTTTATTTAACTATTCTCTTGGATTTTATAAATCTTCGTTCAGCAAATGAAAAAATTCTTTATTTTTCTTCTCAATTCGGTTGTATCTTTCATTTGCTTTTTTTATCAAGCAGTCAAAATAATCCTCGCTTACTATCCATCTCTCTTTTTCTGCCAAAGGCACTTCCATTATTTCACTGCCTCGTACTTCCAGAATAAGTTTATTCTTAATGCTCAAAAAACAAGATTTTTTAAACAATTGTTTTGCAATATCCAAAAATCTCTGGGCCGCAGCCAGATCCCTGCAGCAGAGATGTAAGATAATCGGTTCCACTCTCAGCCAGACTGTTTCTTTTGGCAAGATTAGCTGTTTCATTGCTTTAATATCTACGATACCCAGCTTCCCGTGCTTAAGAAAAATAAAATCTACATCTTTTTTCTTTCCGCTCACCGGCTCCTTCCAAAAATAAATTCGTCCTGCGCAGGAAGAAGTAGTAAAATATTCCGGAGAGGAATTTATTAAATCCACTATCTCTTGCACTCCGGGGTCTACTTTTCCAGCGTTACTCTTATCAAGCTTGTCAAGAAATGTCTTCTTAAGATTGTCAAAATCGTTGCGCGGTTTAACCGCTTTGCTTTTCAACCAGCATCACCCATTTTTCATTGCCTAATTGTTTATTTCTCCAAAGGCTATTGAACTTATTTTTCATCAGTTGCTGATATTTCATTCGCGGATTGACATCAAATAGGTAAACTCTCTCTTTGGTGATCATATAGACAAAGGAATAATGGCCTCCTTCATGACCCCCCCAATCATTCTGCAGGTGGATTATTGGAAATATCCCTTCTTTCAATTTCTTTTCTAACAACCTCAAGTTCCCTCTTCGGGAAAAGATTACTTTGAAATTTTTCCGGTTCTTTCTGCCGAAAAAAGAGATTGTCTTTGCCAAATCTCTCGGCCCAAAGCCGTCTCTTTCCACCTTTCGAGTGGAATACCTCCTGGCAATCTTTTCCAGTTCATCTTCTGGGTATTCCATGTTATAGCAAAAATAAAGAACATTTCTAATGCTCGCTAAACCACAGGAATACTTTGTCTCTTGGGGGAAAAATCGTTTTTTCATCGTTGTCTCCTAATTACTGGTATCCTCGGTCCCCACTTCTTCATTTTTCTAGATGATATTTTATTACATAGCATCCAATTTTTTGATGCGTTCATTGATATCGGGATGGGTACTAAACAAATTATTTACTGTTCCCTTAAACTTACGCAACGGATTTTCAATGAAAAGATGGGCAGTGGCTTTATTAGCTGCTTCTACTAATGGCTCTTTATCGTCACGGATCTTTTTTAACGCATCTGCCAATCCTTTAGGATACCTAGTAAGCAAAGCTCCGGAAGCATCAGCCAAAAATTCTCTTTTTCGAGAAACTGCCAGTTTCATCAACTCTGCAAAAATCGGAGCTAAAATCGCCAAGACTAGTCCCAACAGAATAATCGGCAAGGCTCCTTTATTATCATTATCTCTTCCGCCCCCATAAAAAAAACTTCTTAGCATAACATCACTTAGTAAGACTACTACCCCTACTAAAACTGCAGTCAGTAACATCACTCTGATATCAAAATTTTTGATATGGCTAAGCTCGTGGGCTGCTACTCCCTCTAACTCAGTTCTATTCAAACGCTGAATTGCTCCAGTAGTAAATGTTACGGAAGCTTTTTGCGGGCTCATTCCTGTAGCAAAGGCATTGATAGCTGAATCTTCAATCACATAAATCTCGGGAGTAGGAATTCCTGCGGCAATGGCCAGTCCTTCCACGGTATGCACTAAATGAGGAAATTCGTTCTTTTCCGCTTTTCGTGCATGGGTGACTGCCAGAACCATCCGCGAACCGGCAAAATAACTGATTACAGCGTAAAGACCGCCGAAAAACACCGCTAGAACAATGCCAAAATAGCTTGTTCCCATCCATAAACCGAAGACATATCCTAAAGCCGCAATAACTATCAAAAACCCCAAAATAAGGAAATATGTCTTTCTTTTGTTAGAAGAGATTTGATTGTACAACTCGGCCATATATCAAAATAGATACACCAGAATATAAAACTTTTGCTATTTCAACGTAAAAGTTTCATTTTTCTCAAGAATCGTTTCTGTTCCGCAATCATATTAACTGGGGCTGTTTTGAATATCCCGAACTTTTCTCCTTGTTTGCTTCCCTTCAATTTTCCGGATTTAATTCTCACCAAGAACTCGAAACAGATTGAATGCCCCCAGCCCCGCAGTTTTCTTTCACTAAGGTATTCAGTATACCCTACAAGTTTCCTTATTTCTACATTTACTCCAATTTCTTCTTTCGCTACCCGTTTCACTGCATGTTCAATTGATTCCGTATACATCACCGTTCCTCCTGGAATATGCCACTGGCCTTTCCACGGCTCGATATCCCGCAAAGTCAAAACAATCCCCCTTGGTGTTTCCACAATCACATCTACGCACATCCTCGGCACTCTACTATAAATCTCTTTAAAGTGTTTAAAAGTAAGTCGTTTTAGCTTCTTCGGTTTAGGTTTCATACAAAAAGGACTTTTTTAGAGAATATAAATCTTCTGCATTACAACCAGATTTATTAGAACTCAACTTTTACTGGTTTCCGTTCCCCTTCCGCGGTCTTAAAGAATTCTTTCTCTTTAAAACCAAGCATCGTTCCAATCACATTGGTGGGAATCTTTTGTAATTTTGTATTAAACTCCATCACATTATCGTTATAAAACTGCCGGGCGTAGGAAATTTTCCCTTCGGTTCCAGCTAATTCTTCTTGCAACAGCTTAAAATTCTCATTAGCTTTCAACTGAGGATAATTTTCAGCTACGGCAAAGATTGATTTTAATGCTTCAGTAATCTGATTGGAAGCTTTGGCTTTGTCTGCAGTAGAACCGCTCATCAAAGATGTTCTGGCTTTAGTTACTTCTTCCAATACTCCTTTCTCATGCTTCATATAACCTTTGACTGTGTTTATCAGATTAGGAATCAAATCATATCTTCTCTTCAATTGTACATCAATCTGAGACCAAGCATTTTCTACTCGGTTTTTCAGAGTAATCAGACTATTGAATAAGAAAACTATATAGAGAACTATTACTGCCGCAACGATGATAAAATAATAGTACCACATCATTTTTTTAGTAAATTCGAACTACTTTAAAAGGTTTAAGGCAGAACCAAGATTAATCAATGGTTTCTTCGTGTCTTCCGCTATCCTCGAGCAGGCAGTATTCACCCAGCAATCGATGAAAGGAAAGTTTTCAGTCTCTTGTAAATTGATATTATCTATGATAAAAAGGAAAACTTCTTTATTCTCTTTTTCCAGTTTTTTCTTTAAAATCAGGGCAGTTTTAATGCTGTTCTGACCCGGCTTAGTAGAAATCAACAGTCCAATCTTCCTTCCTTGAATAAATTTAGCCATAGAAACTTTTTCATGAATTTTTATCTTTTCTAAATCCTTAATGCAAAGCACTCCGGTTTTTCCGCTTAGGGGATTGTAATAAAAAACATCTTTTTCGTTTTCATATAACAATGCCGTAGGATGGAAAGTACCATCTCCAAGAAAAAAGAAAGCTTCGGCATTGTTTTTCACTTTGAAATTATCGCAGCCCAATATCTGCCCCGGGTTTCGGCTGCGGCCGTTGAACAAGGTAACTTTCTTGCCTTGTTTTTCTAGTTCTTTTTTCAGTTTATACAGTTGCGTAAGAAACTGTACTGAAGAGCAGAGGATTAATTTTTTTGGTAAGGAACGAATTAATTCTTCTGGCAAAACAATTTTTCCCACGTATTCGGTAGGAATAAACAGCGATTTCATAGAGGAAGTAATCAAATAACAGTTTATATAATTATGCTAAATACTTCTATAAACATTCAATACTCCGGCCGGGTATCGTCACTGCTGTGTCGGAAATGAAACATTTCCGAGCACTCTCAGAACGCAAGTTCTGAAGTTCCGGAATCCTGCCGGATTGTCTCACTTCGTTCAATACTCCGGCCGGGATTTGAACCCGGGTCACAGCCGTTCTCCAATAACGGATTTCTCCGCATTTTGTCATGCTTAGAGTTTAAGCCTGAGTTAAGTCCTTGTGGGTTTCCGAGCATAGCGAGGAAACCTTCAAACCTGTGAGAAGGTTCCGACACGCAGTGGCGATATCCCATTTGTCTTTTACTCCTTAGTTTTTGATAAACCTTTTTTTAAAAGGTTTTGAGAGGGCTGTGTCCTTGGCCGAGCTAGACTACCGGAGCATATTATCTGGTTTTCAGGTATTTTTTATTAATCTTTTGATTAAAAATGCGTAAGCTTTCTCTTGTTCATTTTTCCAAAAAATCTTTGGCCGGTTCTTCTCCCCACAAAGATGATAAAATTTTTCCCAACCTACTTTCTAAAGAGAATATTCGTTCATTAAAGATTTCCGGACTGGGCTGGCAGTGGTTGCCATTATCAAAATAGATTCGCTGGCGTATCGTTTTCCCATCTTTTGTCTTTCTTTCCTCTTCAATATAATATAAATCTCTTTCGACATCATATCTTGCTTCAGAAGGAATCTTTCCCATGCTGAATATAAATCTTTTCTTGCTGCCTGTTTCATAGGTAGAGTAACGTTTTTGTTTTTTGTTATAAAAAAATAACTCTTCGTTTATTACTTGTCCTGACCGCAATTCCTCTCTTGCTTGGTTTACGATTTCTGACAGCTCGTCTTCTTTTCCAGCAAAAGATTTATCCAACACTTCTCTCAGCACTCTGCGTTCAAACGATGTGGAAAAAAAATCTTCACCTTCTTCAGCATCTATTCCAGCATACTCTCCACAGAGAGAATAAATCGGTTTGTCAGTAATCAAAACATCTAAATTTCGAATTAAGGGAATCACTCCGCTTTTTTCTTCTCTCATCCCTTTCACTACAGCATAATCTCCATCAGTCCATAATACTTCCCCCCCCACTGTCGAAATCTTCTGAGTCATCTTACTTCCCACTCGATTTAGTTTCGCCTCTAAATTCTGCAACGAAAGACCATACTTGGCATAACCGACATTATCTTTAATTCTTCGAGCCATATCATAAAACATTTCATCTGCAAAAAAGCCTCCATATACTGACCAAAGATATTGTTTCCATAAATCCGCTTCGGTTTTTTTTGAAACAGTAAACCGACGATGTTTCTCTTTAATAAATTCATAAACTTGGTAGACTGCTTTGTTTACATTCCGAGAACTGCCGAATTCATCTTTCCCGGCAAAAATTTCTTTAAGATGATCTGCCCAAGGAAGATAGACATAACTCACTCCTCGATACAAACCATGTTTATTTCCTCCGGGAAGCACTACTGCCTGCTTAATCTCTTGAGCTAGTGTCTTTCTGTTTTTGTGCTGTTTTTGATTCTCCTTGCTAAAAAATCGCGCATCTGTTTCATAAGTGCCTACTTGTTTGAAATAATATTTGTTCAGCCAATCATCCACTGCATTTGGACTATAAACTGCTTTGTATGGCTCGACAGAAAAAAAATGACAAACCAATGAAATAACTTCCAACAGATCTGTTTTTGCCATCATTTCTTCCATCACCGCTACATCTCCTTCCACATAAGAAGCGATTTTATCTGCGGCCGATAAATCTCCAGAGATTGCTTTTTTTTCTTCTGCTGTCAACTGCTCATAGTTTAGCGATTTGATAAAATTCAACCCTAAAAATTTAGCTACAGTTCCCATCTAAAACCTGTCTCCCCGCCACTGCCACTCGTAAAAATGTATCTCGGCTTACTTCTTTTTTCGGCCCGCTTTCTCTTGCTCCGATCAGAAATCCATCTTCTTCTGCTTCTCGCAGTTCAATCAAATCAAAAGGGGCATTATACGCAATCAAGAACTGAGGGTTACGTGCGTTAATTTCTTCAGTTACCGCTGCAAGACAATCTTTTTCGGAAGGATAATTAAAAATTTTAGTTTCAGATTTTTCTCCGCGAGGAGTAGTCCTTCTAGTGGTATAAATTTCATTCTGCCGCTCGTTTCCTTTAACAAAACGCTGGCAGACCCAAGAGATCTCTTCTTCGGGAGTGTCAAAAAACGGCTCTTCGATATCTATATAGCAAATAGAAACTGCGTCTTTCTTCTCTGCCAAAGCACAAGAATCAAATTTTAAAAAGGGGTGCGACTTATCTAAAATGATTTCCAATCTACCTCCAGAATAAATGTAATTCAAGCCTTTTAAAACTGGAAGATTTGATAACCTCTCTTTAATCTGGTATATCGCTTCTTCTTCTAATGCACTAAGTCTTTTCTTTTTTTCCATGCCAAACGGCAAAATAGCGCGAGCCACTTCTTTCCAGACAAGATTAGCTCGTTGACTTTGATAAGCTGAACTTTTCCGTGCATTCTCTTCTTTAATCCTCTGTGCATAATGAGTAAACAAATCATCTACTTCCTGCTTCTTTTTCAGAATCTCCGCTAACTGATCACTAATAGTTACCTGAGAAAAGGGAGCAGCTATTCTCCATCTAGCTTGCTCCAGATAATGACTCTTGATAAATGCTTCTGGCAATTCCCCCGCCAATGATTTAGAAGCGCTTACGTGTAATATTTCTCCCCCATACAACGGCCAATATTTAAGATTCTGCGTTTTTTCGTTCCATTTCAGAGCTATTTCCGTGATTTGACTCCGGTTCAGAGAGAGATGTGCTTTCGTAGGAAAAATATGGTGGTAATTAAGAAGAACTTCTCCTCCTTCTCCTAAACTTAAACGTAAGCGATCTCCTCGAAAGGAAAGCTCAGTCAACAAAGTCTCCAATGGCATTTAGTATTAATTTCTTTTTTCCTTTAAAATAGTTTCTACCAAAAAGTAGATAAAAACCTACGAAAGGGTTTTAAATAGCCTCTAGTTTAAGAACAAAATGATGCAAGCAACAAAAAGAGAAATTACTGGAAAGTTCCCTATTCCCCCAACCAAAGGACCGGAAGATATTACTGTCAAGTTTTATTACGGCAACTTTTGGGAAGCAGTAAAAACAGCTAAATTTTACGGAGAGCTGGCTTCCTGCCGGGACATAGTTAGAACCAGGATGGATTTTCCCACAATTCGAGATATGCAAAGAGGCACTTGGTTAGCCGAAGGAGCAATTTTTTATCCTCAAGAGAAAATAATTTTAGTTTCCCCTGAACGTAATCCCTTGTTTAACAGCCTTAAACAAACAGAAGAGCATTTTTCTAAACAACGTGGACTGCTCTTAGAAGAAAAAACTGCTGAAGAGATTGCAATATTAGCCGAAAAAGAAAGTTCTCTTCTTCCGATAGAACGAAATACGCTTGTCTTACCATGGAAGTGTTATCCTCGAGGCGGCCTAGGAATACCATTTGATAAAGCTGCAGAAGATGAATTGACAGTTTTTCTCTTTGGAGATCTTGCAGGAGAATATGGCTTTGACTGTAGTTTAGTAAATACTTATCCCGTAGGATTCGGCGTTGAATTCAAACCCTGTGAAGAAGCCCCGCAATCATACTCCGGACCATTTGCACTTCCCATATTCTTGAGTAAAGTTAGCAACGGTAGTCATATAGAAGTTTACGAAAAAAATGATTTTTTCAGAAACTGGAATTTTGCCGTTGATCAGCGCAAGGGAGTATATGGCATTCCTAATCAAGCAAAAGAAAGAAGATTACGCCAGTTCGGAAGACTCCTTGCCCGATATGGAATAGAAGACGCCCAAGAGCTGGACAGGATTCTTGATGAATATTCTCGCAAATAGGTAAATCCGTATTAATAAAAATAAGCAGAAACATAAAATCAAAAAGAAGTTAAAAAAAATAAAAAAAAAGAAACTTATCGTTTCTTCTTTTTCTTTCCGCGGGCCATTAATGCTCGGGAGACATGTCCCTTGCTGTCCACGAAATATAAATAGCCTTTCTGTTTCTTCACGCCTACTTTGGCTACTTTTTCTACTTTTCCCTTGCCTTTAGTTCTTCCGGCGCGGGCCATCTTAGCTCTGGAAATATCTCCATGCTTATCGATGAAGTAGAGCCAACCGGCTTGTTTCTTGATTCCCACTTGGGCTACTTTTTCTACCATGCTGATTCACACCCCTTTTATGTTTTAACTTTTTTACGTCGGGAATGAAATTAAACACCTTTATAAACCTTTTGCTCTTTTACACGACAGATACTCTTTTTAGACGATAAATTTTCAGAGCAACCTTTTTATATGACGAGAGAAACCTACGACTATGTGCGGCATTGCAGGTGCATTCAATGACAGAAAGGCTGAAGAGAAAGTGAAAACTATGCTCTCTGCCATGAAGAATCGAGGACGAGACGACTGTAAAATTAACGGTGCTCGCTTCTGCGCTCTTGGTCACTGCCTTCATTCCCTCGTCGGATTTGTTCCTCAACCGATTAAAGAAAACGGCTGGCTCTCATCAAATTGTGAAATATATAATTGGAAGGAATTGGCAAAAGCACACCATCTCCCAAGTAAGAATGATTCTCATCTCCTGATTCAATTATTAGAAAAAAACAGCTTAAGTAAAATCAAAGAAACCTTAAAAGAGTTGGATGGCCCCTTTGCTTTTGCTTACTGGCAGGAGAATCGGCTCTGGCTAGTCAGAGATCTGCTGGGGATTAAACCAGTATGGTACTCATGGAATACCGAAAGTTTTTATTTTGCTTCAGAAAAAAAAGCATTGGAAAAAATCGGCTGCTTGGATATCCAAGAACTTAACCCCCGGCATATTTTGATTTATGATATCAGCAAAAAAGCCGTTTCGTTTATTGAACGAGAGTTCTTCAAAATAGACCTCTCTCTCAAAAAAAGACAAAACCTTCCCAAGATTATTCAAGAGCTTGCTAAACTTTTGGAACAATCTGTCAGTAAACGCCTCCCTCAAAAGAAATTTGGAATTCTTTTCTCGGGCGGGATTGATTCTTCGTTAATCGCCTTCTTAGCCAAAAAACTTGGAAAGAATTTCACTTGTTATACCAGCGCAGTCCTCGACAAAAATTTTTCTCCTCCTGAAGATCTAGCCGCCTCAGAAAAAGCCGCAAAACTCTTGGGCATAAAGCTGAAGATCAAACGGATAACCCTCACCCAAGTAGAAAAATATCTAAAGACAGTCGTGCCTTTGATAGAAGATTCTAACGTAGTAAAAGTAGGAGTTGGCCTGACTATTTTCGCTGCCTGCGAATTAGCTAAAAAGGATGGGGTCAAAGTTATCTTCTCTGGCCTAGGCAGTGAAGAATTGTTTGCCGGTTATCAACGTCACAAGAATTCTTCAGATGTCAACAAAGAATGCCTTTCCGGATTATTGAAGGTTTATGAAAGAGATACCTATCGTGATGATGTTATCACTATGTATAACCAGATGGAATTAAGGATGCCCTTCTTAGATAATGAACTGGTGCAGTACGCCCTGACTATCCCAGGAGAATACAAGATTAAAGAAGGTATAGAAAAATGGATCTTACGCCAGACTGCTAGAGAAATGGGCTTACCCGAGGAAATTTGCCAGCGGAAGAAAAAAGCCGCTCAATACGGCAGTGGTTTTGACAAAGCGTTAGATAAATTAGCCCGAAGAATGGGCTTTAAGACTAAATCAGAATATCTTCGTCAGTTTTATCCTGCGCACAATCTTAATTTAGGGGTTCTCTTCAGCACCGGAAAAGACAGTAATCTGGCTTTGCATATTATGCGTAAACAAAATTATCATATAAAAACATTGATTACTCTGAAAAGCAAAAATCCTGATTCTTTCATGTTCCATACTCCTGCTATCGACTTAGCAAAGTTACAAGCCGAAGCATTGAATATCCCGTTGATGGAAGTCGAGACATTAGGAGAAGAGAATACTGAACTGAAAGATCTGGAAAAAGCGATAAAATTAGCAAAAGAAGAACATCAATTAGAAGGTATTGTTACCGGCGCTTTATTTTCTAATTATCAACGAGAGCGTATAGAAAAAATTTGTGACAAACTTAGCTTAAAAATATTTTCTCCTCTCTGGCACAAAGACCAAGAAACAGAATTAAAGGAATTATTGAAAGAAGGATTCGAATTTGTAATGGTCAGAGTAGCGGCCGATGGCCTGAGCAAAGAATGGCTCGGCCGAAAGCTGGGAGAAAAAGAGATTGATGAACTAATCAAGATTAGCCGAAAATATGGCATCAACCCTGCCGGAGAAGGGGGGGAATACGAATCTTTGGTTCTGTTCGGACCGAGATACAAAAAACGAATCCGTTTAATGAAGACTGATATAATCTCTGAAGGAGCGGGTGCTTATTCTTTGGCAGTAAAAAAAGCCCAGCTGGAAGAAATAGGGGAATAATTTAAAAAGAGAAGAAAAGTAATACTTGTATACTATTGATAATACAAAGAGGTGAAATATATGCTTATCTTTGGCGGTTCAAATTCAAAGAAGTTGGCCAGAAATGTAGCTGCTCTGCTTCATGCAAAATACGCAGACTTGGAAATAAATCATTTCCCAGACGGAGAATTGTACTTAAAATTCCCTCTGCCTATCAGGAATGAAAAGGTTATCATCATCCAGTCTCATCATCCCCGACCTGATGAAACTTTGGTAGAATCGGCTTTCGCAGTAGAAACCGCTAAGCGCATGGGCGCAAAAAAAGTTATTTTTGTTGCTCCGTATCTTGCCTTCATGCGCCAAGACAAAGAATTCCATCTAGGAGAATGCATCTCTAGCCGCATCATGGCCAAATGGCTGAGTGCAGCAGATGAAGTAATTACTATTGATCCTCATCTTCATCGTTACAAAAACCTGAACGAAGTTTTCAAGACAAAAACTAAACGGCTTTCTGCCAACCTTTTATTAGCTGCATACATAGATAAGCATTTCCGCAACGAAATTATTATAGGCCCTGATGCTGAAAGTTACCAATGGGCCGAGCACATTGCCAAATACATGCATCTTCACGCTCACGTCATGCGCAAAGAAAGATTTTCGTCTCGCAAAGTCCGGGTTTTCTTTCAAGAAAAAGTAGTGATGAAAGGCAAGAACGCCGTTATCGTAGACGATATCATCAGCTCCGGTCATACAGTCTTAGAAGCTATAAAATCATTGAAGAAGCTTGGCACCAAAAAGATTTATTGTCTCTGCGTCCATGGAGTTTTTGCTGAAGGGGCCTTAGAAAAAATAAAAAAGACTGGCGCTTCGGTAATTGCTACGGATACGATTGAAAATCCTATGGGAAAAATTAGTGTGGCCAAGCTGATTGCGGAAAGTTTGAAGTAGATTTTTATTCAAATATACGTAATTACTCTCAAAGCAGAAACATCAGAATCACCGGCAACAATAAAGAACCCATATTGATGCTCCGTTTCACTCCGGCCAGAGGAGGCAGCAGGCCGACAGCCGTGCTCACGGCCATCAAGATAAAGCCATAGATTCCAGATAAAAGCAAAACCATCAAACCTACCAAAAGGATTATTCCCACGCAAAGTTTTTGATAGTTAACTTTAGTGATGTAATGAGAAAATTTCTTGGAAAGATACAGCGTAAGAACCATGGCCACGCAGCCTGCCACTACCGCCACAGCCAAAAAAATCCATAAATTATTGAAGGTTATCTCTTTGATTAATTCCTTGACCACGACAATCGCCCCATTACGCGGTTTGTCTAACGCATAGAATGTAAGGAAACTGACTACCATATTGACAGTATTCACTCCTCCTACCAGCATCAAAAAACCTTTGTCTCCGATTCTTCTTCCAGTCAGCTCATTGCCTAGGACCGAAGCTTCTGCTGCTCCCACTCCCGGAAACAGAGAGACTAAACTGCCGCAGAAAGTGGACAAGCCGATTGCAGTAAAAACTTTTTTCTTTTCTAATGAAAGTTTATCTGCAATTTTTTGGGGCGGAATATTAACCTTATCATTAAGAGAAAGAAAAAGAGTAGAAAGACCGAACAAACCGGAAAGCATAGGAAACAGGGGAGTATCTATCTGCGGCAGATTAAAAGCAATTACTCCTAAAGTGCCTGAAAGCAAAAACAAAGCTAAAGCCACTATCTTCTTTTGCTCATGAAAGATTATAGCCAAGACTACAGCCAACAGAATCCAGCCCATGAACTGTTGGAGATAGGGAAAAATTGCTTTGACTAATGGAATCGAAGGAATTATCAATACTGCAGAGAGTAGCAAACCAAAAAAAGAGCCGACAGTCATCAATTTTACTGCTTCATAACCTTCTCCCTGCAAAAGCATCTTATGACCGGGCAGGACTGCCAATGCTGCTCCTGGCTCTGGTGCTCCTAAATATATTGAAGGGATGTTATCCAAAAAGGTATGGGTAATCGCCATAGCGATGATAAACACAGCTACTGCCAGAGGAGAGAAAAAAGCGAATAAGATGGGCGATACGGTAAGGATAAACATAGAGGCCATGTTGATATGTACTCCGGGCACCAGGCCGGTGAAAATGCCTAAAAATATCCCCGAAAATAACGCGATTAACAGTTCTCCAAAAATTATTTTAACACCACCTTGCTTCCGATAATTTCCTTTTTTCCTTTGTATTCTTCCACCGTCCCTTCGATTTCTACATAATCTCCCTGCCGCAAGGAAATGTTCTGATCCTTAAATAGGACTACTTCTACTGTTTCTGGCTTTTCCCAAAGAATTTCCATAAAAGCAACTTTTTCTTTATCTGTGATTTTAGTGATCTTGCCTTGAACCTTGACTATCTTTTGACCAGCGGTTTCTTCTATGCTTTTTATCACAATCTTTTTCTCTTCCTGCTGAGAAAAGATAAAAAGAATAATAACTCCGATAATGGCCGCTATCAGAGCAATCTTAAGAAGAGTTTTCTCGCGCATAAGATGCAAGAGAGTATATATTTAATAAGAATTTGGATAGTACGTTAGTTGTTTTCTTTCCTCTGTTTCTTCTCTCTTTAATTCGCCACAACCTTTTTAAATCATTTACCTTCTTTCAGTAAACTATGGCTAATATGTATGATTATCTAGGAAAGGCATGGAAAAGACCGAGGGACATCCCTGACTGGAACCAAAGATTGATCCAGCTGAGGAAAGAGCCAACCACCTTCAAGATAGAGAAGCCTACCCGCTTGGATAAAGCCAGAGCTATTGGCTATAAAGCAAAGCAGGGATTCATTGTTGTCCGCCAGAAAACTATCAAAGGCGGCCATCGAAGAGATGCCCTAATAGGGGGGAGAAGAAGCGCTCATTCTTATATGACTATGTCTTTACGAAAAAGTTATCAAGTCATCGCAGAAGAAAGAGTACAAAGAATGTTTCCCAATCTTTTAGTCTTAAATTCTTATTACTTAGCTGAAGACGGCAAGAACAAGTGGTTCGAAGTGATTTTAATCGATCATTGTCATACTCAGATTAAGCCGGCAGAAAGATGCGCGGCTTGAGAAGAAAGGGTAAAGGAGCAGAAAAAATGAGGCCGAGCCGCCGAGCTCACTTAAGAAAAGGATAAAATGGCACGCTTACGAAAATTTGTCTGTTATCGCCGGATAGAAAGAGCGAACACTCGAATCAGTAAGTATAAGAAACACGCTTTTGTTAAAGGTTCTCCTCCTAGCAAACTATCTAAATTTGAGATGGGAGATAAGACTGGAAAATATGATGTCACTTTATACCTCGTACCGGAGATGGACTTGCAGATTCGTCATAATGCTTTAGAATCTGCCAGAATGAGTTCCAACCGTGTTTTGGAAACTACTTTAGGCAAGAACTATTTCTACCAGATTAAAGTTTATCCTTTTCATGTTCTAAGAGAAAATCCTTTAGCTTCTGGAGCTGGTGCCGACCGTTTCAGTACAGGTATGAGCCATGCTTTTGGCAAACCAATTGGAGTGGCCGCCCAGATAAAGAAAGGCCAGCCTATCTTTGAACTGCGGGTCAACAAGAAAGACATCAAGCTGGCCAAAGGAGCATTGCAGAGAGCGGCTTATAAGTTACCTTGCAAGTGCAGAATTCGTTAAGAAGAAAACTTAATCATTTTTTAATTGTAATTCAGTTCTTGCTCTGCATTTATCTCTTAGTATAGACTCTATACTTCTATAAGCAGATGGAGTACAGACACCTCGCACTGCTTCCAGAATCTTTTCAATGTCTGGGCCAGGCTCACTTGTGATTTCGTCCAACAAATATTGATGATACTCTAATAAATCTTAATAAAAAATTTTATTTATTATAAACGGCTTATTTAATGGTCTTTGGAATCAAAATCAAGACTCTGCCTATTAAAACTAATAAAACAATGATAATAAGCCAGATGGAGATTATGAGAAACTTAGCTTCAGTACTTGACTGCATAAAATATGAAATCCACCCCACCAGTTTATTTAATCCCCCTAAAGAAATGAACCAATAAAGTAAACCATAACATAAAAAGGCAACCCCCAAAATCATCAAGAAGTTACCAAATTTATTTAAGAAACTCGTTGGTTGCGAAAAATAAAATATAAACAACGATGCAAAAATTCCCGTAAGAATAGATATTAAAAACGTTTCAGCTAATTCTCTAGCCATCAAAGTCATACGTATAAAAAAATTTGTTCACTTTAAAAATATATGTTCGTGGGAGGATTAAGTTTATACCAGATGATTATTGAGGTTACAAAAATATAAAGTAGAATAAACAAAAACACCACTGATGTTATTGCGAATCCCGCATTAAAAATTTCTTTGAAATGCTTGCATTTTGTCGCTAGAGAAAATATACCCGTGATAATCAAAAGCAATCCAAGTGTAATAAAAATAAGATTAAAAACAATAACGCTTCCTTCTCCTTCAGTAAACCAGATTAAAATCCACGAAGGGAACGCTATAAGCAAGCCTATTAACATCCAGTTCCAAGCAACTTCAATCTCAGACGGTCGTGTATAATATCTAACCATTATCCGTCAATATTCTTGTTTAAATATAAAGTTTTCTAAAGATATTCAAACCGAATCTTCATGATGCTTCTTGAAGAACCGTCTCTTGGCCGTCTCCACCATCAGCAGATACAGCCCTAGCACCGCTACAATCACCAGCCACATCTGGCCGGATAACCACACCAACCCAAACATACTGCCTAGGGGAGTAAGCACTAAAAGTATCGTCACCGCAGCCGCCAAGACCGACATCCATAAGAGCCACTTGCTCGGCCGGCTCTTGAAAAATGGCTGGCTGGTTCTTAAAGAAAAAACAATCAGAATCTCAGACAATACTGATTCCGCAAACCAAGCAGTTCTGAAAGTTTCAACTGATGCCTGCATCACGACCAGCAAAAAAGCAATCATCAATAAATCAAAAATAGAACTTATCAAACCGAAATAAAACATAAAACGGGAAATAAGCTTCAGATTAAGTTTCTTCGGTTTTTTAAGATAGCTGTATTCCACTTTATCTGTAGAAACTGCTAGTAACGGAGCATCAGAAATTAAATTTGTCAACAATATTTGTCGAGGCAACAAAGGAATAAATTTAAGGAAAAGCGAAGAAATCGCCACGGTAAACATATTTCCGTAATTGGCGCTGACCGTATTCAAAATGTATTTGGTTGCATTGCCAAAGATTCTCCGTCCTTCTATCACCCCTTTAGTTAAAACTTCTAAATTTTTCTTCAGCAAGATAATATCTGCCGCTTCTTTGGCTACCCCTGCCCCTGAATCCACAGAAATACCAATCTCTGCTGCTTTCAAAGCCGGAGTATCGTTGATGCCATCGCCTAAGAAACCGACTACATGTCCTAGCTTGCCCAATTCATCGACAATCTCTTTTTTCTGTTCTGGACTCAAACGAGCAAAGAGAGAATACTCCCGTACTGCTTTCTGCTTAGATTTATCAGATAATTTTCTCCATTCTTCCCCAATTAACACTCCTTTATCAACAGGCAGACCTACTTCTTGGCAGATATGTAAAACTACTAACGGATCATCTCCGCTTAAAATTTTCAATCCCAGATTTAACTGCTGTAACTTATTCACCGCTTTCTTAGCAGTAGTTTTTATAGGATCAGAAAAGATTAGGTATCCTATTAGCGTTAAACCTTGCTCATCTTTTTCTGAGCAGACTTTATGACTGCCGATTTCTTTAACCGCTACAGCAATCACTCTCTTGCCCTGGCCGCTCAAGCGATGAAACTGATCTAACGCTTTTTCTGTATCCAATTTTGTTTGTTTCCCCTTCCAAAGCATAGAAACAGAATCTTTAGCTAAAGTATCTGGAGCTCCTTTCACTACCAGCCAGCGTTTTCCTCCTTTTTCTACCACTGCAGACATTTTTCTTTTATGGGAATCAAATGGGTGCAGATGCACTAGATTATAGCCTGAAAGATGTTTCTTCTTAGCAAACTGCCAAAGGGCTTGCTCCAGTAGATTAGTGCTATTTCCTTTTTCACTACAAGCTAAAGCATAACTAAGTACCTTCTCTTCTTCTTTGCCGTCTAATCCTATATAATCGTCTAATTCTGGCTGACCTTTAGTCAAAGTTCCTGTCTTATCCATACATAAGATATCTAAATTACCTAAATCCTCTAACGAAGATAATTTTTTTACCACCACTTTTTCTCTTGCCAGACGAAGAGCTCCTTTTGACATGGCGATAGTCAAAACAATTGGCAAAGCTTCTGGAGTAATGCCCACAGCTAGAGCCAAAGCAAACAAAAACGAGTCCAACCATCCCCTGCCAAAAAAATAGTTGGTCAAAAGAATCGCCAGAGTCATCACAATAGTTATCTTTGTTAAAAAACTGCTTAGTTTAGTCAGATTCTTATGAAATTCTGTTTCATGAACATCATTAAGATGTCTGGCAGTTTGGCCGAAAACTGTTTCTTTACTTGTATGTACCACCACTGCTTGGCCGGTGCCGGCCGCTACTACTGTTCCCATCAACACGCAATTCTTCCGTTTATGTAATTCGGCAGAATGCACTAAGCTTACTTCTTTAAGTACTGGAAACGATTCTCCGGTTAAAGAAGATTCATTAATCTCCAGATCATGAGCTAAGATTAAACGGCAGTCTGCCGGCACAATATCCCCTGGCTCTAAAAAAATGATTTCTCCAGGAACCAGCTGAGAAGCATCTAATTGAACTTTCTTCCCTTCCCGCAAAACCTCCGCTTCTAAAGAGATATACTTCTGCAGCTCTCGAAAAGCTTTCTCAGACTTAAACTCTTGATAAAAACCAAGTAAAGCATTGAGCAGAAGAATAGCAAGTATAATCCCTGATTCTGTCCGTTCTCCCAAAAACCAAGCCATGAATACTGCAAAAAGCAGGATTAATAGCAAAGGACTTCTAAATTGGGAGAAGAATATTTTGATCCCGGGAGTAAGGCCAGAATGAGTAATCTCATTCTTCCCATAAGCCAGTAACCGCTTCCTTGCTTCTCCCGCAGTCAGACCTTTTTCTGAAGAATTTAAATGGCCAAGAACTCGTTCCGTTGGAACAGACCAGTAATCAAACCCCTCTTTTTTGGCCATGGAAAAGAGATTTTTCTCGGCTTTATTAATATTCGCAAGAAACTTCGCAATATGATCATTCACTTAAAGCGAAGTTTGTTGTTTCAAAGCAACAGTTTTGCAACATAGATTTATAAATGAGGTCAATATTTGGCATATTAGTCCATAAGAGCTGGAGAAGTTATAAGGATTTCTAAGATTTTATGGAATAAGAAGTATATACGAAACAGAAAGGTGAAAATATGGGATTTGGTGGCGGACCGAGACGAGGAGGTTTCAGTAGCGGCCCTAGAGAGATGCATAAGGTAGTCTGTTCTGACTGTGGTCAGGAATCAGAAGTACCGTTCAAGCCTGCAGAAGGCCGACCGGTATACTGCCGAGAATGCTTCCAAAAACGAAAGAATCAATAAGTAAGCTTACGCTTCTAAGATTCTTATAAGGTCTTTTTTTCTTTTTTATTGATTTTTTTAAAGATTAGATTTATTCCCGTTATTAGATGTTTTGGTAATGTCTTATTAAAGATACTTTAATTTTGCATGAAGAAAATTGCCCCACGTCCATATTTTTGTTGTTTGTCCTTCCATGATTGCAGGGGTCAGGTT
>JAGVYL010000025.1 GCA_018303285.1 Candidatus Woesearchaeota archaeon
TGTTATCCTTCCTCTTGGTCTTGCCATTGTTGATACACCTCTTTCAACAAATAGAAAAGAAGAACTACTATATTAAAGTATCTTAGCTAATACACTACCGATGTTTTTTAAAAGATAACTACAAATAGATCATATATTCTTTTACAAAGTAATAACAGAGCAAAATTTATAAATAACTTTCACATTTACTTTTAGGTATGACTAAAAAAGATGAATTATGGACTACTTATGCTTTGAGAAGATTCGAACAAGCAGGATTAGAATTTGAAGGCTGGTATACTGAGGGTGTAGCTGGTGAAGATAATATTTCCTATCTTAATCGCGGGAGTAATGGTGGGATTGTCGTTGTTTTGAGTACAATCTACTCTCAAACCGCATTAGATGAACTGTTGACTAGTTCTCGCCCAGATCAGTATCCGCTGTTCTTAGAGGGGAAAATTACTAACTATTTCTCTTTTGGTAACGACAATAGTTATATTGATTTTAGAATTAATCCTATCGGGAAAGTTGTTGTAGAAGAGAGATATTGTGATAAGCAGGATTTGGAACAAAGAAGATTGTTTCCAAGAAAGAAAGAGGCCCAGCGAAAGGCAGCAGATTTTCTGGAACAATTAGTGCAATATACTGAAAGAGTTTTATCTCCACCTAAAGAAGAGTCTCCAATCAAGAAAGACTAGTTAAGGCAGCCTCTTCAAGCTTTTTAACAAATAGTTCTCCTTCTTCTTGTCTAATTTAATCTCTTTCGGCCGCCCCCTTTCCTCAACCAGCTCTTCATTCTTTTCTTCCCGGCCGAACAAATCCGGATGCAGTTCCTTGCTTTTCTCGTTAATCATCAAAAAGGCCGTCTGCAATTCTTCTTCCGAAGCTTTCTTCGGCTCCCACTGTAATTTCAGACCGTCTTTCTCCTTGCGGGGAATAAGATTAAGACTGAAGTGTGCCATGGTCTGGCCGGCGGCCACGCCATTGTTGATCAAAAGGTTTGTTCCGTGGCAGTTCAGCGATTCAAAAAGAGCGATTCCCAGCTTGTTGGCAATTTTAAACATCTTAGCGATTATCTTATCGGGTACTTGCTCAAATATGGGATAATGATGTTTAGGAAAAACTATGATTTGACCTGGAATCGCCGGCTTAAGATGGACCACGGCCATGATTTCATTATCTTCATAGAGCAGCTCAGATTCCACTTCTTTTTTGGCCACAGCACAAAGTTCACAAACCATTATCTCCCACCGTTTAATACCGAAGCGATATCATCTAGACTGATACTTCCATCCTTCTCTTCTTCAGATTCTTCAGATTTTTCATCTTCGTTCTCCTCTTCTTGAGGATCAGTCTTTTCAGTCTCTTCTTTTTTCTTTTCCGACTCTTCTTCATCAGCTGCTTCTTTCTTTTTTTCAGCATGCTCTTTTGTTTCTACTTTCACCAGTTCTTTCTTAATGCCCATCAACTCATTAAAGCGATTTTGCACCACTTCGTTTATTTTAGAAAGAATATCTTCAGGAATCTCCCTTTGGGGCAGTTCTAACTTAATCCCATCACTTTCTTTTCGAGGAATGAGATGTATCACAAAATGTTGGAATTTCTGTCCAGCAACTGCCCCATTAGCTACAAACAGATTTATTCCCCCGCATTTTAACCCTCTCAGCAAAGCATGAGAAAGATGCTTGGCCGCCATGAACAAATGACCAATTTCTTCTTCTGGAATCTGGGGCATGATTGCATGATGCTCTTTAGGCAGCAACAGAATATGACCTGGAGCGGCCGGATTAATTTCAAGAACCGCAAGACAATGATCATCTTCATAGACTTTCTTGGCCGGTATCTGTCCGATTATAATCTGGCAGAAAACGCAGTTCCGTTTCTGGAACTCTTTCAGCTCTTCCGGAGACATTCTTTTGATTTTCTCCTCAAAAGCCTTCCTTTCCTCTTCAGAATACTCTTCTTCAGGCATAAAACAAAGATTAACTTATTTTTTATAAATGTATCTCTAACACAAAGAAAAATTAAGATTTACTTGCTGCTGGCCGCCTGTCGTTCCACATCCCGCTTCTTAGAAACCGCGGTGCTTTTAGAACTGGCCTGGTAAGTATTGATTATCTCATCGGCCAAAGCCTCTTCAAAAGTATTTTTCTTGCTGAAAGATTTTGTATAAGCTCCTTGGGTCATCCAGCGTAAAGCTAGATCCACTCTTCGCTGAGGAGCTACATCTACTGCTTTAGGATATTTTGCTCCACCATATTCGATGGAAATTGTTTCTTCTCTGGGAGCAGCTGCTTCAATCGCTCCCACTAAAACTTCAACCGGGTTCTTTTTCAGTTTCGTTTCGATAATCTTCAAAGATTTCTTCAGCAGTCCAAGAATCTTCTCTTTCTTGCCAGCATTATGGCCCGAGCTGATCAAATGCTTATGGCCTTTATGGCCGGTGACAAAAACCTTGTTAGCTAATCTCTCAAGAATAAATAAATCGGATTTATGGAATCGTGCTCCTGCATAGCGGGCTCCGCTTTTTGGCACTAATCGAGGATCTAAGTTCAAGTACCGGACCAATCCTTGATCAGTTACCTTAATCCCTTCTACTCCCCACAAACCAAAAACTTTTATTTCCATTTTATCGTCTAGCCTTTTCAATTCTTCCTTTTAATAAAGCATCTAAAGATTGATCATTGACTTTGATGACTTTCCATCTTACTCCAGGAATGTCTCCTTTAGAACCGCCCATCGCCCCGCCAATTGACTCCACCACCACTTCATCATGTTCTTCCATCTGTTTGATTGCTCCGTCTCCTGGGCAGAAAGCAGTCACTTGCTTGCCATTTTTGATCAGCTGTACTCTGACACATTTTCTCATGGCAGAATTAGGCTGTTTGGCTTCAAGCTGTACTTTTTCCAGAACAATGCCTTTGGCTTGGGCACTGCCTTCTAGAGGATCGTGCTTCTTCTTATTTACGCGGTGTTTCTTAAACTGCTTTCTTCTCTGCTGCAATTTCTTTCCCGCATTGATACCTTTTGATTTATGTCCCATTTTAGTTGACAATCACTTCTTCTATAGGAAAGTATCGCCTAAGCGTTTCCTTTATAAAGTTAACGTTCTTTTTTTCTCTGCCTATTAATAAACCTTTTGTCTTTTTATCTTGACAAATGAACGTGACTTTTTCCTCTTCAATCCGTGCTTGAACTCCTCGTAATGGATAAATTAAGTTCTTAATGAACTCTTCGATTTGAGGTGCAAATTCCAAGGCCATCACCTTTTTGCCTAAAAGCTGCTGAATTCTTTGAATCGTGCTTCCACCTTTGCCGATAATCTTGCCCATCTCTCCGGGCTCTACCACCACTCGTAAAGTTCCTTCTTCATCATAAAGGCAGTCCTTAATCACTGCCCCGCTTAACCGGCTGATTAAAGCCATGGTTTCCAGAAGGTTTTGGTCGTATTTTATTCGATTCATGCACTGACTCCTAAGACCGAAACAAAGAATGGCTTTTTGCAAAGAATCCCCAATTCTTCGTTGCTTTTTTCTACTGCTTCTATAGGAACATTAGCCAGCTGGCCGTATCTCTCCATCTGTTTCTTAGTAATATCTGGACAGTTGCTAGCCAGATAAACTTTAGCCAGTTTCTTATTCCGCAGGGCTTTAACTACTTCTTCTTGCCCCAGCACTAATTTTTTTTCTTCCAAATACTTTTTTATCTCAGCGATAGGATCATTCTTTGCCATCTTTAGCCTCCCCCTTTACTTTTACCACTAACCCCGGCAGACCAGTGCCTAAGGGAACAGTTTGGTTAATCAACACATTTTCAATTACCGAGTTTAATTCGTCCCGTTCTCCAATCAAAGACGCATCAATGATATGCTTGATCGGTGTTTCGAAACTGGCTCTCGCCAAGACCGAAGCTTTCTCTCCGATTACTCCGTAACGAGTGATGCCTTTAACTTCTCCATTGCCGCACATCATATCTGCTACTAGCATAATGTGCCGGACATTGATGTTCAAGCCTTGGGCTTCAATAACTTTGTCAACTTCATTAAGAACCGCTTGTCTAGCAGCTTCAATTCCTAACACTTCTCTGATTTCATAAATATCATTAGTAGTAGTTCTTTTTGCATCCACTTCTTCCTGCTCTAAAACATCTTTAAGATTTGTTCCAGCAGTGAGGATAACATACTCTTCTCCTCTCTTTACCGGCAGCACTTGTCTGATGCCCTTTACTCCTCTCAATCGGATGTTCTTTATTTTTTCTTTAATCAGATAAATCTCCTTTACTTCTTCAGGCTTGCCTTCATAAGTAACAATGATTGTATCTCCTTCTGTTTTTACATTAAGTTTCTTCACTTTGGCTTTAATCAGAGCTGAAACATCTGAAGGCTTCATCTCTAATCCTTCCAGAATATTTTTCTTCAGTTGAATAGTTAAAGTTTGGTCTAAAATATTGATAGCAATCTCTGCCACAGTTTCTTCTATCTTAGTTTCTTTCAGATGAAGAGCTACTTTTTTTACTGCTTCTGGCTTGTTATACTGAGGCTTAAGGAATACTTCCATTAATGGAGTAGAAATTGTTTTTCGTGCATCGAAAATTTCAATGATACGAGGCAGACCGACAGTAACGTTCATTTCTGAAACTCCGGCAAAGTGGAATGTATCCAAAGTCATCTGCGTACCTGGTTCACCAATGCTTTGAGAAGTGATAATTCCAATTGCTTCACCGGCATGAACTTTAGACTCATTGTATCTCGATACTATCTGTTCCATAATCTTTTCTAATGTTTCTTTGGTGATATCATCAGGAATATTAGCCTTAACTTCATTAATCATCTTTAAAGGCAATTTTCCTTCGTACCCATCAATGAACTCTTCGTGTGCTTTTCTCATTTTACTTCATGTCCTCAATAATTCGTTTAACATTAATGATGCCATTTTCTGTTTTGGAAACATCAATACCATCCTCTCCAAACTGGAATTGGACAATTCTTCCGCTGGCATCTCGCACAGTTCCATCATATTCCACTTTGACATCCTGCAATGAATTAGAAAGACGACGATAAAGATAACCGCTTTTAGGTGTTCTTAAGGCTGTATCCATCAGGCTTTCTCTTCCGGTCATAGAACCGAAGAAGAATTCTACTGGAGTTAAACCGCTCTTAAAACTATTTCGGGTAAATCCTCTGGCTTCTGGACCGAGATCATTCTGAGCAAAGTAAGACAAAGTTCTTTTCTTATATCCTCTATCAATTCTTTTACCCCGCAAAGCTTGCTGTCCTACTACTGCGGCCATCTGAGCAATATTTAAAACATTTCCTCTTGCTCCGCTTCTAGCCATAATCACTGCATTAGTTTCTCTACCTTCAGACATAGCGATTTCTCCGCCTTTGTTTCGTGCTTTATTCAAAGTTTCTAGAATCCTTAATTCCAAAGTTTCTCTAGCAGTTCTGCCAGGCAAGGACTCTAGTTTTCCCTGATGGAAATCATCAATCAATTCCCCTACTTTTTGCTCTGCTTCTCGAATCACCGCTTGTACTTTTTCTTTTGTCTCTTCTTGCAGATCTAAATCGGCAGAGAAAATTGAGAATCCTCTTCGTGTCAAAGCCAAAGCTCCTAACTTGAAGATATTATCCAACAAAGGAAGAGTTTTCTCTGGCCCGTATTCTTCGTAAAGACTTCTCAGCATTACTCCTTTTTCTTGACCAATGCTTAAGACATCCATAAATCCGCTGACAATTTCTCCATTCTTGATTTTCACTAACTCGCCGGATTTTGTTTTTCCATTAAAGTTAAAATCTTCAGGCAATAAGACCGAGAAGATTTCTTTTCCAGTTACCATCTTTTTGTTAGACAAACGGGATAAATCTTCAATCCCCAAAGCAAAAAGCATACTGGCTGCTTCTTCTCGAGGCATTTCCATGTCTCTAGTTAAAAGATAATTGCCGGAAACCGCATCTTGAATGCAGCCGATGACACACAGACCATAACGCGGAGAAATCAACTGGTTTTGGACAAGCATCAAGCATTCTGCTTCTGCCCGTGCTTCTTCTGTCTGGGGAATATGCAGATTCATTTCGTCTCCGTCAAAATCAGCATTGTACGGAGCGCAAACTGCAGGATTTAAACGCAGGGTTTTTCCAGGCAAGACTCTTACGAAATGTGCCATCATACTCATTTTGTGCAAAGAAGGCTGGCGGTTGAACAAGGCAATATCTCCATCTTGCAGATGTCTCTCGATTACATACCCGGGAGATAATTCTTCAAGAATTTCCTCTTTTGTTTCTTCAGTAATTCGTTTTCTTTTTCCATCCGGTCGAATGACATAATTCGCACCAGGATATTTAACCGGACCAGTGGAAACTAGCTTTTTCAGATGCTCAAGATTCCACTCCGTTGCTTTTTCCGGGATAGTAAGATTAACCGCTATATCCGAAGGTACCCCTACTTCATTGATGCTCAGCATAGGATCCGGACTGATTACGGTTCGTGCAGAAAAATCAGTACGCTTGCCTGCCAGATTATGGCGGATACGGCCTTCTTTGCTTTTGATTCTATCTGTTAAAGTTTTAAGAGTCTGGCCGCCTCTATGTCGAGCCGGAGGAATCTGAGGAACCTCATTATCAAAATATGTAGTGACATGATACTGCAATAAATCCCAAAGATCGTCAATGATTACTTCCGGTGCTCCGGCATTAATATTTTCAAAAAGACGCTGGTTGATACGGATGATATCACTTAACTTATGAGTCAGATCATCTTCAGAACGTTCTCCGGTCTCCAAAGTAATGCTCGGCCGCATGGTTACTGGGGGAATAGGCATAACTGTAAGAATCGTCCATTCTGGTCTAAATCGTTGAGGATTGTAACCGAACAATTCCAAATCTTTATCAGGGATTCTTTCCAGACGAGAACGTAATCCTATAGGACTTAATTTGTCTTCTCCTTCATAAAAAGTAGTAGGTTTCTCTAATTTTATCTTATCCTGTTTCTTGCTGCAATGCGGACATTTGCTTTTATTCTTCATCTTAGCAAGAATCATCTTAATCTTGTTTCTTCGTGCTTCCGGACCTTCTTCTTTAGTCACTCTATCAAGAACTGCTCGGTAATGGCTAATCTTCTCATCAGGAATCAGTATTCTGCCGCAATGGCCGCAGGTAGAACTCAACATATTCTGCACATGACGAATAAATTTGTAATGAATGACTGGTCGTGCCAGTTCAATATAACCAAAATGGCCAGGACATTCTTTTAATCTTCCCCCACAGGTCTTACATCTAAGGCCAGGATCAATTACTCCTAAACGGATGTCCATCAAACCACCATCTACTGGATAACCTTCTCGGTCATAAAGTTCAGGAGTGACAATCTTTGCAGCAGCAAAACCAGTGATAACCTTAGGAGATAAAATACCAAACTCTATTGCTCCCATTTCCTTAAAAACGAATGTGTCTTTCATTTTTGTGCCGTTCAGTTTATTTTTTTAGTTGATTCTATCTTTTTATTTTGTTATTGTTATCTTGTTTTTTATTTTTTCTTAGCAACAGTCAGTATTTACTTTTTAATTTTATGCTGGGAGAAATTCCCAAGCTTTTTAGTTCATCCAACAGCAATTTAAAGGCATAGCTTACTTCGATATAATTGACTTCGATTCCTTCTCCGCAGACCGGGCAGTACTTTCTATTCTTGTATCGATCTTCTACTGCCGGCAGGCCGCATCTTTCGCAGATACAAACTAAGGTCTTATCAGAATCGAATCTTTCCTTCAAAAGCAGAGCTGCTCCATGAGCAATAAACGTATCTTTTTCCATTTCTCCTAAACGCAGACCGCCTTCTTTAGCTTTACCTTCGGTCGGTTGTCTGGTCAATAATTGCACCGGACCGCGTGCACGGGAATGCAGTTTATTTGCTGCTAAATATTTCAATCGTAAGAAATGCATGTGACCGACAAAAATACGGGCTTCCATCTTCTTGCCTGTTCGGCCGTGATAAAACTCTTCAGTGCCATCTTCGCGGAATCCCAAAGAAAGTAATTCTTGACGTAGTTTCTCTTCTGGCTCGCCTTCAAAGATTGTTCCTTCCACGATGCGGCCATTCATGGCTGCTACCTTTCCCCCAATCATCTCTAAAAGATGAGAGATAGTCATACGTGAAGGGATACCATGCGGGGAAAAGATAATATCCGGCACTACTCCTGATGCAGAGAAAGGCATATCTGCTTGAGGCACCACTAGCCCCACCACACCTTTCTGTCCATGCCTACTGGTGAACTTATCTCCTAGCTCAGGAACCATCTCTTCTCTTAATCTTACTCGCACTAAGCGATTACCTTCTTCGTTTTCTGTGACAATTACTAAATCCGCTACTCCTTGTTCTCCATGAGACAAAGAAGTGGCGCTTTCTCGGCGAGAGCCGGCAGAAAGATTATATTCATCCAAACTGCTTAAGAAACGGGGGGGAGAAGTTTTTCCAATCACTACATCTCCTTCTGCTGCTTTAGCTTCGGGGAAGATTATTCCGTCTTCTTCTAATAGCCGGTATTCATGCTCAGTTCTGTATCCTTTAACATCTTTGTCAGGAATACATATTTCGTCTACTAACCCGCCGGAATATCTTAATTCTTCGGTTTCCACCGGACGGAAATAAGTGCTGCGATAAAGTCCTCTATCTAATGAGGAACGATTGATGACTAAAGCATCTTCAATTGTATAACCGTCATAACTCATAATCGCCAAGACTACATTTTGTCCTGCAGGATGCTGTTCCAGATGGATTAAATCATGTACTTTTGTTCTGACAATAGGAACTTGAGGATAATGCAGTAGACTAATATCCATATCTAATCGGATAGGGTAATTGCCTGCATAAAAACCAAGAGACTGTTTCTGGTTTTTACTGCCGATGATTAAACGAGGCGGCTGATTAAAATTAGCGAACGGTACTAATGAAGTGACAATACCGCATAATGCAGAAGGAGATATCTCTAAATGGGTATGTTTGGGAGTAATCTCCTTTTCAGAATATGCTACCAAAGCGTTCTCTTCTTCTAAAGCATCAAGAAACTCCACAATTCCCTGCTTCACTAAATCTTTCCAGCTGATTTTTCCCTCTTCCAATTGTTTCAGATGCTTTTCTTCTAACAAAATTTTTCCGTCTTTAAGAACAAGGAGCGGCCGCTGGGCTCTTCCTTCAGTAGATTCTATATGAATCTCTTCATTATCTTTATCATAACATACATTGACGCTGGGATCCAGAGTTCCTTTTCGGCGGCTTTCTCTAAAGTCTTCTGCAAAAGCTTTGCCATTGTCTACTACTCCAAGGAACTTATTATTAAGATAAATCTCAGTTACCATTTATCTCAACCCCAAACTCCGTGCTGCATTAAGCACAGCTTCTTCATCTGCTGCAGGAGTTACAATACACATCAAAGCGAGATTTTTTCTTAATCCAATGTTTGTACCTTCAGGAGTTTCAATTGGGCATAATCTTCCCAGATGAGTGCTATGCAAAGCTCGGGCTTCAAAATTTTCCTGGCTAGCAGATAGAGGAGAAGCTACTCGTTGAAGATGAGAAAGCATCTCTAAGAAATTACATCTCTGGATACGTTGAGAAATACCCTGGCGCATACCCACCCATTCTCCAGTAGCCATGGAAGAATGAATACGGGAAGTCAGCAGCTTTTCTCTGATAATTACCCGCAGAGAAGGCAATTTTCCTCGTTTGATAATTCGTTGGAAATTAAATAGAATATCTCCTACTAAAACTTTAAAATTTACTCGGAAAAGATCCGCCATCAGATCGCCGCTCAGGCGCAGCCTTTTATTCATATAATGATCTTTATCATCTTCCATTCTCATCTCATTGCTAACCATGATGAACTTCTTCAGCATTTTGCAGAGATTACGTGCCTTGTCTATCATCTCCTCTGGCTGCAAACCGATATGGGGCAAACAGTATTTACTAAGCATATCTCGTGTTCTTTCGATTCGGATTTCTCTAGGCTGCGTCATGTTAGATTTTCTGGCAACTGTGTCTAATGCTTCTTCTTGGTCTTTGATATCTGCAAATTCCAAGAGATTAAGGAAAACTTCATCAAATTGTTTATCATAAGAAATAGCTTGCATAATTTCTTCATCTTTGACCAAACCTAAAGCTTTGATGACGACAACTAAGGGCATGCGTTTTACTCTGGCAAAATTGATATAATAAATGCCGTCTTTGCGCTTTTCAAAAGTATGGGGAATCTTGTAAGAACCTCGACTTGAGAAAATTCTGCCAGTATATTCTCCTGGACCTTCTTTTTCCACTAAAAAATTGTTAGCTGCCAAATCTTCGACAGTAATCACTACTTTCTCTGTTCCGTTAATAATAAAATATCCGCCAGGATCAGAAGGATCTTCTCCTTTCTTAATCATGTCTTCTTTGTTCAAACCCATAAGATTGCAATATTTACTTCTCAACATTATGGGTAATCTGCCTACTACGGTAGTAAAAGATTCTCTTTGAATATCATTAATATAAGAACTAATTTCTAAATTTATTGGCGCAGCATATGAAATTTTTCTTAGACGGGCTTCAGAAGGAAAAATCGGTCGTTTGCTGCCATCTGCTTCTGTAATCTCTGGCCTACCAATAGTAATTTTGCCAAAACGAATTTTAAATTTTTCAATATTACTGGGAATAATTGAAGGTTCTACTTCTTTATTTTCATCAACTATCTCCTGCAGACCCTTGGCGATAAAATGATTAAAAGATTGTATGTTACTCTCTACAAATTTCTGCTCTTCAAAGAATTTTTTTATTAAAGGAGACTTATCCACCAGTCACCACCCGAAAGAAAATTGCTTCTCCCGCAGATTCTGATTTTCTTGTGATTTTGATGATGTCTCCAGATTTTACTTCCAAAGTAGCAATGGCCGGATCGTCAATAGAAATCTTTGGCAAGTCCATCGGCCGGATATTGTATCTTTCCAGCACCTGTTCCCTCTCTTTGTCTCCCAATTTTGTATGCTTAGGGACAAGGACGTGATCGGAAACTTTGAATGCCATTTTTGCTGTTTTCTAAACTTTCCTATGGGACTGTTTACCATCCACTTCACTCGTGGGGCTTAGTAGAGCGAATGCCCCACTTGACCGTTTTTTACTCAATTCTTTGCGAAGGCAAAAAATTGTGATGGGCCGGACGGGATTCGAACCCGCGACCACTTGCTTAAAAGGCAAGTGCTCTATTGCTCGCCCGATTTTCATCGGCACCAAGCTGAGCTACCGGCCCAGGTACGCCCTGGCCGGGACACTCATATCAGGTACCTAACGATTGTGACACCTTGATTTTTGAACCCGGGTCGGAGCCGCGCTGTGGGATACCCTTGACAGGGCTCTATCCTAGGCCACTAGACTACCAGGGCATATGTTTTATATGACCATATCTACTCGTATTTTACGTCGATAGAAATGGCCTTAGCTAGCATGGTATCTTAAAATCCTCCGGTTTATTTATAAAGCTTTTGGTTGTTTTGACAGTAAATCTAAGCATCCAAAAACCGCTACAACTGATTAAACAGCTTTAGAAAATCTCTTTTCTGCTTCATCCCAGTCTACTGCCCGTATAAACACAGTTAGATAATCTGCTCGTTTCAGACCATAGTCCAGCATAAACGCATGTTCGAAAACATCTATCACCAGAATGGGCACCGCTCCCGAAAGATGACCAACATCGTGCTCATTAACCCAAACATTGAACAATTTTCCTGCAGGAACATCATAGTACAAAACCGCCCACCCAATTCCTCTCATCGCTCCTTCCGTTAAAAAATCCTTTTCCCAAGTTTCATAACTGCCGAAACTTTCTATTAGTTTCTTAAACAGTTTTCCTTTTTTGTCAAAAATTTTTCGCAGACGCATACCATTGAATTCCCACCCAAATCTCCGCTTCAATTCGGCAAATTCAGAAGTTCCAGTTTTTCCTTCCCGGGTCATAGTCGAAAATGTATCCAAAAGTTTGTTAGTATTATTCACGTATCCTTGATACAAAGTAAAATGATTCTTTAATAACTGTTCGCTAAATCCGCTTAATCCGATTAAATGTTCAAAATTCTTCGCTTCATATGCCATTGTTTCACCATCCGTTCTTCTTATAACTACATTATTTTTAGATCTTTCCCACTAACTCCAATCCTGGTTTCAACGTTTTGCTGCCGGGTTTCCATTCCACTGGACAGACTTCCCCTTTATGCTCTTTAACAAACTGTGCCGCCTGCACTTTGCGAATCAACTCTTGTACGCTTCGTCCAATACTGTTGTCATGCAATTCGTACGCTTTCAAAATTCCGTCTGGGTCAATAACAAATGTTCCTCTCAAGCTCAACCCTTCTTCATCAATATATGTGCCATAGTCCCGGCAGATTTTTCCTGTCGGATCTGCCACCATGGGAAACTTTATTTTTTTAATGGTTACTGAATTATCATGCCACGCTTTATGAACAAATTCCGTATCTGTACTAATGCTTAAAACTTCGGCCCCCATCTTCTGCAGGGTTTCGTAACTATTCGCCAGCTCCCCCAGTTCTGTTGGACAGATAAAAGTAAAATCCGCTGGATAAAAAAACAATACTACCCATTTCCCCAGATAATCCGAGGAGCTTATCAACTTTACTTCATTATTATGAAACGCTTTTGTTTTAAATTCCGGTGCTTTTTCTCCAATTTTAACAGTCATTTTTCCCTCCAATAATCGTTCTATTTACTTTACCGTTCTCATTTTACCGTGCTTAAACACTTAAGATAACCACTCCTTGTTTAATCTTACATTGACAAGCTAAGCGATGGCCGGGTGGCATTCCCATGCATTCTTCCTCCTCAGTCTTCTCAAAAATATTTTCCTCTCCTTCTTCTACTTTAATTTCACAGCTGCCGCATTTCCCTTCGTAGCAGCCGAAGGGCACCCCCAACTGTTCACAAGCTGAGGTAATGCTCTCGCCGTCTTTAACTGAAATCACTTTTTTTCCTCGACCAAGTTTTGCCATTTTAATGTCCCCCCGCGTGATTTAAACGATTCTATTTTAATTTCAAAATGTACAGCCGCATTTAGCGCAGAGACCTTCGTAAGTAATATCTACCTGCTCTGCTTTAAACTTCGAACTTAATTTTTCCAAAGCGTATTGAGAAATTTCTTTTTGAAAAAAATCTTCTATCCCATTACAGCTTTTACAATGGCCGTGCTGATGAAAACTGATATCTGCATCATAATGATACTCTCCGCATAACTCTAAACGCAGAATCTCTCCTCGATCGGCCATAAGATTAAGATTACGATAGGTTGTGGCTAAAGTAATCATCGGCAGTTTTTTCATTACTGCCTTATGCACCTGCTCAGCCGTCGGATGAGTATGAACGCTTTTTAGATAATCCAATATTCTCATCCGTTGAATAGTGTTGCGAGTGGTTTCTTTTTTTTCGATTTTTTGTTTGGGCATTTTTTGTTTCTCCGTTATTTTTTTATTATTAATAACTATTATTAATTGATAATAACTATCGGTTTATAAATCTTATGGAACATACAAATTTTAACTAGCACAAAAAAAATTAACTTACTCCTATTTATCCCTGATATCGATAGAACTGTACGATAAAATCGTAACGTGAAGGATGAGACGGCCCTTTGATGCGACAGAAGCAGTTCGCTGGAGACGGAATCCTTACTAACACAGCCGTATAAAATTCTCCGACACTGCGCGCATCAATTTTTACTGGTGAACCGTGTGCCGTCAAGGTTTCCAGATCTACGTAAATTTCCCGCCGATCTTTAGCGATTTGACTTTTAAGACGGGCCTGCTCTTCCTTTTTCATCACTTGAAAAATTATTTCGTAAATCTCTTCGGCCATGTCTTTCTTCGGTATATATTACTCGATGATTAAATACCTAACTATTTTCCAGTAAAAACTTCATTTATAAAATTTTCCTCGATAAATCATTAGCTTTATATACCAGGACGTTTTCCTTCTTTTTATGAAATTAATTCTAAAACAGAAGCCGAAAGGGGTAATTTTGATTAACGGCTTCCCTGGATTTGGTCTTATCGGTACTATTGGCACTGAATTTTTAGTCGAGCATTTAAAGACAGAAAAAATTGGTTCGGTGGAAATGGATGAAGTTCCTGCGGTAGTGGCTATCCATGACGGCAAAGTGGTTGAGCCTGTATCCATCCATTATAATAAAAAATTTAATATTGTTCTTCTTCACGCCATTAATGTCGGCAATGAGCAGGGCTGGAAAATGGCCGACATAGTAAAAGAACTAGCCGAACAGTTGACAGCCAAAGAGATCATCACCTTAGAAGGTGTCGGCTCTCAAGTAATGAATAATCAGCCGGATGTCTATTATTTCACTAGCGAACCAAAAAAGGTTAATCAGTTGAAGGCTGTTGCCAAACCCATGACCGAAGGAGTGGTAGTGGGAGTGGCTGGAGCATTATTGGTCAAAGAAAAACGATTCCCCATTACTGCTTTATTTGCAGAGACTCATTCTCAGCTGCCAGACAGCAAGGCCGCGGCCATGATCATCAAAGCGTTGGATCAATATTTGGGTCTTGATGTAGATTACAAGCCCCTTCTTAAACAGGCCGAGATCTTTGAAAGCAAGCTGAAAGGCATGTTCGAGAAGTCCAAGGAGGCCACAGACCTGCAGGAGAAGAAGAAGCTGAATTATGTAGGATAAAATGGCTGGTTTTGCGGATGGAATCTTGGACAAAATAGTTATATTATCGCTTATATTTCTAATTTATGTTTTACCTTCTGCAACAATCATCTATCTGCTATCTCAGGGAATATTCTATCTTCTCAAAAAAAGAATTTTCGGCCCTCGATGGCTTTTTATTTTAGCAGTCATTTTAGGCATAATAACTTTATTAATGATAGTATTAATTTTTAATATGAAAATATACTAATACTATTCCATCACCGCAATTCTTAAAAATAAACCCCGTCCTGCAGGATACATGGCCAGCTCATACGGAAATACTAAGCTTGCACTTAACGGATTAATCTTTCAGCATTCAGAAGACCTTCTCTGCGGATATCTTAAAATATTTAACGGAGTAGTCTTAGACAAAGGAAATCCTACTTCTCCTCGGAATATTCGGTTGTCTTATTCAGAAGGAACTCCATCAAAAGGAGTGCACAGCTTTCGTACTCTAGTCGGTTTTAATTTTTATCCTTCAGAAAAACGTTTTGAAAGCGATTTAGAATGGATTATCCGCACTAAAGATGTGAACAGCCAAACTATTCGCTTTGAAACTGAGAAACTTGACCTTCAAACAATGATGCCAGAAGAAAGAAAATTCCTAACGAGATTATTGATTCAGCTGGAAGATATTGCTCCAACTCTCTTGAATAACCCTCGTCCTCTCGCTTCTCGCATGCCTGGGGAATTAAGAAAGATTACTGAAGGATACCCAGAAAATTTCCGCCATCAATTTCAAGAAAAAGCTCCGTTAGGACGAGCCTATTCCTTACAAAAATTTTCAGTTCCCATGCCTCCAGAAAGCTGGGGCCAATCTACGCCTAGAAGCGAACGCATTCCTTGGTGGGATCAAGCTGCAAAAGTCTCTGCAGAAATTTGTGATGTACGTGCGAGTAGATATAGATAGAAGAATATACTCCA